>JBDZVC010000238.1:0-6721 GCA_040255475.1 Phyllobacteriaceae bacterium
GCTTGATATACTGGTTCGTCACGTCGGCATTGAGGTAGCGCGCCGACGAATTGACTTCCCAGGCGTCTTTATATTCTGTCGTCTGGCCGATCGAGCCGAACAGGGCTTCAATCAGCGAGGAGCTTCCCTGAATCCGGGCGGAACTGGTATCGAGATCGGCGGCCGCGTTCGAGACTGTGCCAAGCGCAGCCTGTTGCGCTTTCCCGCCAACGCCGCCCGCCGTAACGATGCTGATGGCGGGCGGCGCAGCGGCCGGCGCTGCTCCGGTTGACACGTAATTATTGAAATAGGAGTGCCAGCGCCCGACGCCGCCCGCCCATTGTTTCTGTTGAGCGGCATCGGAGCCGTTATAGAAACTCGCCAGACAGGAGTAGTTGGTGGGCCCACATTGCTTGACGCCAAATTTGAGGTACTTCACGCCACCTTCGATGTTCTGTTCGTTTACGTCCCGGTCAAATCCCATCCCCTTGCCGGTCCCCTTGGTGAGTTGCATGACGCCCTTCACGCCGGTCGGAGATCCAGCGCAGCTATCAAGACGCGATTCCTGATAGGCGACCGACAAGGCCAAACCCTCCGGAACCCCGTATTTTTGCGCGTAGTAGCGGATCAGCTTCACGTTGCCGGCATCACGCTTCAACGCCTCGCTTGGCGAGCGGCGGTACATTTGCGAGCGGTACTTGCTGGAATAGGTGCAGACGACGCTCTTTTTCTTCAGCTTTTCGTCGGCCTTGGTTTCATCTGACTTCTTGTTGTGGGACCTGTCCTCCTGCCGCTTGTCGAGGTTGGCGTCGTCAATCACGGCAATCTGCGCCAGGACCGGTTCCGATGCGACTGGAGCGATTGCGACGGCGGCGATCGCGCTCCTAAGCAGCTTCTTCATGCTCGCTCTCCCATCCGCACAAGTAGGGCAACCAGGCTTCCGGTTCCTCGCCGTAGGCCTCGCGCAGCCGCTTGCATTCCTTGATGTTGGTTTCGGTGCTGGACAGCACCTTGATGAGGTCGGGCATGGCCGACAGGTCGAGCCTCGCGACAATGGAATCGCTGTCGTGCTTGACGAGGAACGTCCTGCTTTCCTTCGCTGTCCGCCTGACGAACTCGAATTCCTTGGCGGTCAGCGAGAACCGCTGCATGTACGATTCCTTGCTCGCCTTCGGATTTGGGAAAAAGACGTTGGTCTTGGTCTGTTCGATCAGCGATGACGAGATTGAGGAGTTGACCACATCTTCGGCCGTCTGCGTACCGAACCCGACAACGCCGTTGCGACGGCGGATGGTTTTCAGGGTCTCGTTGATGAAGGCTGCGAAAACGTCGTCATCGAGCAGCTTCCAGCCTTCGTCGAGGAAGAGCATGAGCGGTGTGCCGTCGATGATTTCCTCGAGGCGATGGAAGATATAAAGCAGCGCGGCAGAACGAAGCTTCTTGTCGGCCAGGATCTTGGTCATGTCGAACCCGACGACCGGCCTTGAGAAATCCACCAGATCGACCGGGTTGTTGAACAGCCAACCCTTGTCGGCCGGATCAAGCCATGGCTCGATACGGGCGGCCAGGTCGTTCATGCCCGGCGTGAGCGAACCGCGTAGCACTTCGGGAAGAAGGTCGAAGGTTCGGCTCTCGCGCGGCAGCTTGTAGAGTTTGTCGACCGCCCCGTTGATGACGCGCAGTTCCGCCACGTCGAGCGCGCCGCCCTCCGGTGCCAGGATGTAGCGCAACAGCCCTTCGATGAACGAGCGGTTTTCGGGCGTGTCCTCCAGTTGCAGCGGCGCGAAGCCCGTCGGCTGCATCGGCTCCATCACCTCGTAGCGGCCGCCGAGCGCGCGAACGAAGATCTCCGCTCCGCGCATATAATCGAAATAGATGCAGCGCGGCCGCGGCGTGACGCGCATCGCCTCCGCCATGAGGAACGACAGCACCACGGTCTTGCCCGAACCGGTCGGGCCGAAGACCGTGAAGTGCCCCACGTCATGGACATGGAAATTGAAATAATAAGCCGTCTGGCTGGTCGTTTCGAGCAGCGCGACAGGCCGCTTCCAATGCAGACCATCGCGCTGTCCGGAGGGGAAATTATGACCGGAGAACAGGCCGGCGAAGTTCAGTGACGAGATCAACGCGCGCCGCGCAATGTAGCTGAAATTCCCCGGTAGCTGCGCCCAAAAGGCCAGTTCGGTGTTGAGGCTTTCTCGTACCGGCACGATCGACATGCGCGACAGTTCCGCCGTTATATCGGAAAGCGCACGATTGAGCCCCTGCATGTCGGGGGAGAGCGCCAGGACGGTCATGTGATGCTGGCCGAAGACGACTTCCCCGCCCGCCAGCTTGTCGGCGCCCTCATGCACCGAATCCTCGACGGTCGTGCCCGCTTCGTCGGAGCCCTGGACCTGGTTGGCGATCGTGTTGATCCGCCGCATGGCCGTGATGCGGTCCTCGATCGCAAACGATTGGGTGAGGATGAATTCATGCGGCAAGCGCAAGAGCCCGTCGAGCGATCCCGGCGCGGTGAAAGGCGGATATTCCTTGATCGACACCATGGCGCCGACCTTGCTTCCATCCGGACCTTTGATTTCCAGAGCGGACTTGCCGAAGAAAATTTGCCGCGTCGGGCAGACCGTCGCCAGACTCATCCGAGGTAGCGGCATTTCCACGTCGGCCCCGCCGGCGAGGATCTTCGCCATAAACTCGGCCGGCTCGGAAAAAATGCTTTCCCGTCGTTTCACCACGCCAAGCAGGCGTGCTCCATACGCGGAAAAATCCTTCACGACGCCATTGAGAACGTCGTGCAGTTCCGACATGGCTTCTTCACGGGTTTCCTCGCCTGCCGTGTTGACCCGGAACGCATTGAGCGCCTTGTCCACCCAGCCGACGCGGCCGATCATCGGCCGGCGGATAATGGTCAGGTACGCCTCATTGACGAACAGGTTTTTCGAGCGCAGCTCATCCATGTAGCGCGCATCGAGTTCGGCCACGAAGGGGTTGTCGAAGTCGCCTTCGATTTCAGGCGTTATATGGCGACGGATGATGGTCGAGTAGGCCGCGAACCGGGATGTCGAGAGGTTCCGGAACGTCGTGTTGCGGTTGAACATGCGGTTGTTGAGTTCGGCCTGATCCATGGTCTGGAAAGGCAGGCCGCTGAGTTGCACAACGCCGAGCAGAAAGCCGCTTTTGGTGACGATGAGATTGTCATCGACGTGCCGAAGATAAGGGACGTGCATTTCAACGGGCTTTTCCCGCTTGCGCTCGCGCCCATATTTGAGATCGGCATCGATGCTCACGGCGAATAGCTCCTCGCGCCCCAAAAACCGATGTTCCCGATGGCGCCGCGTTTGGACACCCGGCGCTCAAAGATGTGGAAAATGTACGGGTCCCGCTGGCAGAGATAAGCGCTGACCAGGTGCGTGCCGCCAAAGACACCGAGGCCGAGAACGAAGCTGCTGGTCGCGATGAAGGCGATCACCGCCAGCATTCCATTGAGTGCGAAAACCTCGTATCGCACTCCCCATTTCATGGGCGGGCGCGTCAGCGGCAGGCTTACGGGCTCGACATAGACTTCGTCGTTGTCCATGCGATCAGCCTCCCGCCGCCGACCTCACCGAGTCGACAAAGGAAGCCGCGCCGAACACGAGCGCGATGCCGATGATGATGGAGAAGGCCATCATCCACACGAGCCGGCCCGTCATCGCAAGGAAACCCAGGAAGCAGACTGCGATAATCGCGATCGAGCGCGCAATGTTGCCCTGCAGAACGCCTACGAACCATTCCAGCACGCTTTCGACCGGCTCGGCCGACTGCGCATAGGCGCTCGCAGGCGCGAGCATCATCCCGATCGCCGCCGCCACCGTCAGTCGCAGAACGAATCCCCCTGCCTTCCTGTAATCCATCCCTCTCACTCCTTGTCAGTTTCCAAAGTCGATGACATGGCCGTCCTGCCACGCAACCTCACTCGACCCGTCAGCCATGGCTGGAGGTTGGACTTCGCTTTGCAGCGAGGACGATGACCGAACCACATTTGCGAGCTTCCAGCGGTTCAGGATCTTGACGACGTATTTCGCCGTTTCCTCGTTCACCGGAATGCCATTGGCCGCATAAACGTTCTGCTCGCCAGCGTTGAAGGCGGCCAGCATCAGGAGCGGATTGTGAAATTCATCGTAGAGCGCCTTCAGGTACCGAATACCGGCGCGAATATTCGCCGCTGCATCGCATCTATCCGCCACGCCGAGCCTTGTCGCCGTTGCTGGCATGAGTTGCAGGATACCGAGAGCTCCGGCGCTGGACGGCCCCTGATTCTGGCCCATATCGCTTTCCGCCCAGGCGATCGTTTCGGCAAGATCGGCGTCGAACCCCTCTTCGGTCGCGATCTTGCGCACAAGAGCTTCGACATACTGCCGGCTGATCGGCTGGCAATTCTCACCGATCCCGACGCTTTTGCCGGCATCCGGTGCGATTGTAACGGCCGCAGGCGTTGCAAAAGCGGCGGCGACACGCTTCGATGCACTGTCTTGCGCGTTCGCCCAGATAGGGGCAATCGCGCAACACACCGAAAGCACAAGGCCGCATTTCGCTTTCATCGGGCCACCGCCTATTGACAGTTTACTAGGTGTTATACGACCATAGCTGGAACCGTCAACCACCGTTCGTGCGATCTAGGACGTATCTCCAATGAAGTGTGGAATCATCGTCACGGCCATGCTCTTGCAATGCAGCCTGGCACATGCCGCCGGTCCCGGTTTCGATGGTGCTGATCCGTTCAAGCCGCCTTCGACCAGATACCTTCAGCAATTCGTCAAGGCCGGAGAGAAGGTCTTTGTCTATGAGCGATACGACGCCAGCGGGAAGTTGTACCAGCGGGACGTGGCCCCGCTCACCGCCCCGGTCGAAATAAAGTCGGCGACCGAGCGCGTTATCAACGGCGTGGACTACAGGTTGCGCGGTCTCACGGCCTGCCCGAATCCCCAGATTACCTACAAGACGGAAGAGTGGGACTGCACCAAAGCCGTTCAGGACTACGAGGGCGCCATCTACAACAACCGCGCTGCCGTCGTGCTGTGCAAAACCCTTGTTCTGAAAAGCAAGGAAGGAGTCCCCGACGCCGTTTCGTGCTTCGCCCTTGTCGGTGCCGGCGATGCAAATGACCCCTACACGATGTCCTACGATGACGACGATATGGTCTTCATGGATGCTGCTTCCATCCAGCGCAACCAGGACGGCAAGCCCCTCCGGCCGGACCTTGAGCATTCTTCCGACCTAGGCAAACAGTTCCAGAATGATGAAGCGAATTAAGCTCGCCGCCCTCGTAGCTATCACTATCAGCCCGGCTGCCGCCGCGCAGGAGAACGCCGCCGCAAGCAACACGCCGCCCCCCATCGTCATGTCGAAGAGCGCCCAGCTCCTCACTGGCGATACCTGGCGAGACGGAAATAAGCTATATCGGCTTTACGGGGTTCAATCGTGCCTTCGTGGCACGGCTGCGACCGATAGCAATGGACACAAAGTCGATTGCGGCAATCTCTCGCTCGCCCATCTGGCCGCACTATTTTCCACCGCGACAGTGACTTGCCAGCCGATCGGCTACGCCATCGACAAGGCGACTTTCGTCGTTTGCGCCGCTGACCTCGACGGCAACACGATAGACGTTGGCACGGCGCTCATCTCGACAGGCTATGCTTTCGCCGCCATGAACACCAAGGGCCAGGCGGTCAGCACCAACTACCTCGTTGCGGAGATCAATGCTAAGATGGATCATGACGGACTTTGGGCCATGAGATTTCAGCATCCGGTGCAACTACTGCTGAAACAGGCACAGGAGCGGAAAGGATGAGGTTCACACCAAACGGCAAGCCCGACGGCTATTATCCCGTGGACGGGAAAACGTGGTATCCTTTCAAAGATGACAGCCGTCGTAACGACGATGGCACCGCGACCTTCATTCTTATAACTGCCGTCCTGTTGACGCTCTATATCCTTTGGCGGGTGCTCGTGCTTTGGGTCAACGACACGCCGTGGGCACTCTGGGTCGTTCAGCATGTAGCCAGCGGCGCAGCGTGGATTTGGGCACTGTTCTTCTAGGCCGGGACGTTCGCGAAAGACGATAGCAGCGCATACAGATCGTCGTGATCGAGTTCGCCCCAGCCCTGCCCCATAAGCCGCTTGAAATACGCAGCTTTTATCTTGATCTCGCGAAGATCTGCTACGGGCGCAATGGCGGCTTGCCGACGCACGGCGGCTTCCTCCGCCATCACGACATCAAGGTTTGGGCCAAGCAAGGCCGCTTCAGTCTCCTCGGCTTCCATGAAGCGCTTACCAAGTCGCTCCACCAGTGTCAGGGCTGCCCGATGCTCCTCGATCAGACCCGTAACACCCGAGATGTTTTGCGCCTCTCCACTGCTGCATGCCAGTTGAACGACCATAGCCTGCTCCAAGCGGTCCGGTGCCCCCCGAGGCTAGACGGTTATCCACCTTCCGCTTAAGCGAAAGGGATGATGCCATCCCTTTTTTCAGCCCGCCAAAGCTGAAATTCTGGCCGAAGTCACAGGTATAGGATCAACACGAAATGTTCCGCGCATTGGTTGTCGAAGATCAAAATCTAATGCGTCTGGCTCTGATGGATCAGGTACGGGCCAGTTTTGAGAACTGCGTGGTCATTGGAGCGGAAACCCTCGAACTCGCTATCCACGAGTTCGAAAAAGACGATTTCGATCTCATCGTTATCGACCCGGGCCTACCCGGTTTC
>JBDZVC010000239.1:0-6719 GCA_040255475.1 Phyllobacteriaceae bacterium
TCTTCGGTGCGGTGTGGCCGATATATTGCCCGACCAGATCGTCGCGCGTGACCGAGACGAGATGGCCTTTGCGGATATAGCCGAGACGGTGGAGCAGGTCGGCCATGCGCAGCGCCACCGTCGTCTTGCCGGTGCCGGGATTGCCAGTGAAGCTCATATGCAGCGTTGGCGTCTCGTGCGCCAGCCCCATGCTGCGCCGCGCCCGCTCGACCAGCAGAAGAGCAGCCGTCTCGCGGATGCGCTTCTTCACCGGCGCGAGGCCGATCAGGTCGCGGTCGAGCTCGGCCAGCACCTCCTTGACGCCGGAGTGCACGAATTCTGCGCGCAGGTCGACGGAGGCGGGGGGCGGCTCCGGCGCGGAGGCGGGTTCGATATGGGCTGTGGCGGCTTCAGACATGGCTCGTTCTCGATCTAATGCTTCGATTCAGCGTTACCCCCTCTCCGGCCGCTTCGCGGCCACCTGTCCCGCTTCGTGAGGGCGAGGACGGACGTCCTGCGTGGCCCCGTCCTCGCCCTCTTCAGGGGAGAGGTCGCCCGTCGAAGCCGGGACGGAGAGGGGGATTTTGCGACCAGTCAACAGCTACGCATACCTCGCGCCGGCTGGACGGTCGGCCGCGTACGGCTTCGTCGTGTAGCGCACGACGCGACCCGGCGCTTCCTGCCGCTCCAGCCGGTAGCCGGGCTCTTCGGCCGGGCGGTTGACGATGAAGGAGAGCTTCACCGATTCCCAGCCATGCGAGGCGTCGAAGGCAACAACACGGATATAGCGGTCGCCATAGACCTTGCGGCATTCCTTGAGCTCGAACAGCAGCGCCGCCGCATCGGGGTTGTCGAACAACGGGTGGCCCCACATGTCCCAATAGGTATTCCGCGGATGCGGGTCGTCGGTGAATTCCAGGCTGACGGCCCATTGATTGTCGATGCAGTACTGCACCTGCGCCCTGATCTGGTCTTCGGTCAGATCGGGCAGGAAGGAAAAGGCTCCTTGGGTGATGCGCATCATCTTTCTCCTTATTCGGCCGCCGTCGCCACCGGGACGAAGTCCGGCGAGTCGGTCGAGGCGTAGTTGAAGGTCACGTCCTTCCAGGTCTCGAGCGCCTGCTTGAGCGGCAGGCAGGTCCGCGCCGCCGCTTCGAGAATTTCCGGTCCCTCGCGGACGTAGTCGCGACCCTCGTTGCGGGCGAGAATCATGCATTCGAGCGCGACGCGGTTGGCGGTGGCGCCGGCCGCGATGCCCATCGGATGGCCGATCGTGCCGCCCCCGAACTGGAGGATCGTATCCTCGCCAAGCAGGTCGAGAAGCTGGTGCATCTGGCCGGCATGGATGCCGCCGGACGCCACCGGCATTAGCTTGTTGAGCGAGGCCCAGTGCTGGTCGAAGAACACGCCGTTCTCCAGCCGCATGGGATTAAAATCCTCGCGGCAGATGTCGTAATAGCCCTTGGTCGTCGCCGGGTCGCCTTCCAGCTTGCCGACAACGGTGCCGGCGTGGATGTGATCGACGCCGGCGAGCCGCATCCACTTGGCGATGACGCGGAAGGAGACGCCGTGGCTCTTCTGGCGCGTATAGGTCGAGTGGCCGGCGCGGTGGAGATGCAGGACCATGTCGTTGCGGCGCGCCCATTTCGCCATCGACTGGATGGCCGTATAGCCGATCACGAGGTCGATCATGACCACGACCGAGCCGAGTTCCTTGGCGAATTCGGCGCGCTCGTACATGTCCTCCATCGTCGCGGCGGTGACGTTGAGGTAGGTGCCTTTGATCTCGCCGGTTTCGGCCTGGGCCTTGTTGACCGCCTCCATGCAGTAGAGGAAGCGCTCGCGCCAATGCATGAAGGGCTGGGAGTTGATGTTCTCGTCGTCCTTGGTGAAGTCCAGCCCGCCCTTCAGCGCCTCGTAGACGACGCGCCCGTAATTGCGGCCGGACAGGCCGAGCTTCGGCTTGACGGTGGCGCCGAGCAGTGGCCGGCCGAACTTGTCGAGCCGTTCGCGCTCGACCACGATGCCGGTGGCCGGGCCCTGGAAGGTCTTCACATAGGCGACCGGCAGGCGCATGTCCTCCAGCCTCAGCGCTTTCAACGGCTTGAAGCCGAAGACGTTGCCGATGATCGACGCCGTCAAATTGGCGATCGAGCCCGGCTCGAACAGGTCGAGATCGTAGGCGATATAGGCGAAGTATTGCCCCGGCGCGTTCGGCACCGGATCGACGCGGTAGGCCTTGGCGCGGTACTTCTCCTTGGCCGTCAGGCGGTCGGTCCAGACCACCGTCCAAGTCGCGGTCGAGCTTTCTCCGGCCACCGCCGCCGCTGCCTCGATCGGGTCGACGCCATCCTGCGGCGTGATGCGGAACACCGAGATGATGTCGGTGTCCTTCGGCTCATAATCGGGCTCCCAATAGCCCATCTTCTTGTACTCCATGACACCGGATCTGTAGCGCGCCGCTCCGGTGACGGTCTGGGACTTGCTGTCCATGGCTCTGGTCCTTTCTGTTTTCGTGTCGGGCCGCCTTCAGGCGGCCCTGGCGGTTGCGATCTCAGGGTCGAGCTTGCCCACGGCGTAGCGTTTCGCCATCTCGTCCATGGCGATGACCTTGATCTTCGAGGCGTTGCCGGCCGTGCCGAAGCGCTCGAAACGGTCGCGGCAGAGGTCGCGCAGTGCATCCATCGCCGGTTTGAGGAACTTGCGCGGGTCGAATTCGCGCGGGTTCTCGGTGGCGATGCGGCGGAACTGGCCCGTCATGGCCATGCGGCAGTCGGTGTCGATATTGACCTTGCGCACGCCGTGGCGGATGCCGCGCTCGATCTCCTCGACAGGGACGCCGAAGGTCTGGGGCATCTCGCCGCCATTTGCGTTGATGATGTCCTGCAATTCCTGCGGCACCGAGGAGGAGCCGTGCATCACCAGATGCGTGTTCGGCAGCTTGGCGTGGATCGCCTCGATGACATGCATGGCGAGGATGTCGCCGTCCGGCTTGCGCGTGAACTTGTAGGCGCCGTGCGAGGTGCCGCAGGCGATGGCAAGCGCGTCGACGCCGGTGCGGGTGACGAAATCGACTGCCTGATCCGGATCGGTGAGGAGCTGGTCGTGCGACAGTGCGCCTTCGGCGCCGTGACCGTCCTCGGCCTCGCCCTGGCCGGTTTCCAGCGAACCCAGAACGCCGAGTTCACCCTCGACCGAAGCGCCGACCCAATGCGCCATCCGTGTCACGCGTTCGGTGATGGCGACGTTGTAGTCGTAGCTTGCAGGCGTCTTGGCATCGGCTTCGAGCGAGCCGTCCATCATGACGGAGGTGAAGCCGTGGCGGATCGCCGACAGGCAGGTGGCCTCGTCGTTGCCGTGGTCCTGATGAACGCAGATCGGGATCGCCGGCCAGGTCTCCGCCAGAGCTTCCATCATGCGGGCGAGCATGATGTCGCCGGCGTAGGAGCGTGCGCCGCGCGAGGCCTGAAGGATGATCGGCGCGTCGCAGGCGGCGGCCGCCTCCACGATGGCGAGGCCCTGTTCCATGTTGTTGATGTTGAAGGCGGGCACGCCGTAGCCATGCTCGGCGGCGTGGTCGAGTAGCTGGCGAAGCGTTATGCGGGCCATGGTCCGTCCTTTCAGTCGATGAGCTTCAGCGCCTCGGCGGCGACAGCTTCCGGGGTGATGCCGAAATGGCGGTAGAGGTCGAGGGCCGGGGCGCTGGCGCCGAAGCCCGTCATGCCGACAAAGGCGCCGTTCTCGCCGGTCCAGCGGTCCCAGCCGAGCCGAGCGGCCGCCTCGATCGCGACGCGCGGGGCGGTGCCGAGCACGGATTTGCGATAGGCTGCGTCCTGCTCCTCGAACAATTCCCAGCACGGCATCGAGACGACGGCGGCGGCGACGCCGTGCTCGGCCTCCAGCTTTTCGGCGGCGGCGACGGCGATCTCGACCTCGGAGCCGGTGGCAAGCAGCGTCACGGCACGGCGACCGTCCGGCTCGCGCAGGAGATAGGCGCCGCGCGCGGAGCGGTTTTCCGCCATGTAGGCCCGGCGCAGCATCGGCAGGTTCTGCCGCGACAGTACCAGCACGCTCGGCCTGTCCTCGCTTTGCAAGGCCAACTCCCAGCATTCCGCGGTCTCGATGATGTCGGCCGGGCGATAGACGTCGAGGTTCGGCGTCGCGCGCAGCATCGCCAGATGCTCGACCGGCTGGTGCGTCGGGCCGTCCTCGCCGAGCCCGATGGAATCATGCGTCATCACATAGATCACACGCTTTCCCATCAGCGCCGAAAGCCTTATCGCCCCGCGCGCATAGTCGGCGAAGCAGAGGAAAGTGCCGCCATAGGGGATGAAGCCGCCATGCAGCGCGATGCCGTTCATTGCCGCCGCCATTCCATGCTCGCGGATGCCGTAATGGATGTAGCTGCCGGCATAGTTGCCGGGTGCGATGCGCACCATGTCCCTGGTGACGGTGAGGTTGGAATGCGTCAGGTCGGCCGAGCCGCCGACGGTGAGATCGGTCGCGGCGTTAATCGCGCCGAGCGCCATTTCGGAGGCTTTGCGGGTCGCGACCTTTGTCTTCTGCCCGATATGCTCCTTGCGGAAAGCATCGAGCGCCGAAAGCACGGCGTCGGGAATTTTGCCGGCAATCGCAGCCTCGAACGCCTCGCGCTGCGGCGATGCCGCCAGCCTCTGTTCCCAGGCAAGCCGTGCCTCGTTGCCGCGTTCGGCGATATCGCGCCAGGCCGCGAGGATATCGTCCGGTATATCGAAGGGCGCATGCCGCCAGCCGATGTTCAGCCGGGTCGCGGCGATCTCGGTCTCGCCGAGCGGCGCGCCGTGGGTCTTTTCCGAACCGCCGAGATTGGGAGCGCCCTTGCCGATCACGGTCCGGCAGGCGATCAGCGAGGGTCGGCCGGATGTGCGCGCGACCTCGATCGCGGCGGCGACTGCCTCCATGTCGTGGCCGTCTACCGCCTCGACATGCCAGCCGGCGGCGCGGAAACGCGCCGGCTGGTCCATCGAGGTGGAGAGCGAAGTGGGGCCGTCGATGGAAATCCGGTTGTCGTCCCAGAAGACGACCAGTCGCGACAGCTTCAGATGCCCGGCGAGGTCGATCGCCTCATGGCTGATGCCTTCCTGCAGGCAGCCGTCCCCGGCGATCACATAGGTATGGTGATCGACGAGGTCGGCGCCGTAGCGTGCTGCGAGCATCCGTTCGGCCAGCGCCATGCCGACGGCGGTCGAGATGCCCTGGCCCAGCGGACCGGTGGTCGTCTCGATCCCCTGCGCATGGCCGTATTCCGGATGGCCGGCGGTGCGGCTGCCGAGCTGGCGGAAGCGCTTCAGCTGCTCGACCGGCATATCCTCATAGCCGAGCAGATAGTGGAGCGCGTATTGCAGCATCGATCCATGTCCTGCCGAGAGCACGAAGCGGTCGCGGTCCGGCCAATCGGGCTTCGACGGATCGAGCCTGATGAAGCGGTTGAAGAGAACCGTCGCCACGTCGGCCATGCCCATCGGCATGCCGGGATGGCCGGAATTCGCCTTCTGCACGCCGTCCATCGCCAGCGCCCGGATGGCGTTCGCCATGTCCTGCTCGGTAACGGCAGGCCCGGCGAGCGGCCTGATCGCGACCTGGCTCATGACTGCCTCCGCCGCTTGACGGCACGCACCGCGATACGGCGCCAATCCGGCGTATCGACGGGAGGCTGCATCACGAGGCGCACGACGGCCGGCAGGAGCATGAGCGCCAGGAACATGGTCAGAAACATCTGGGTCAGAAACATCGAGGTTCCTCCAATCTGCCCACTGGGCTCTAGGATGCGCGGTTCCTGCGCTCGATCAGTTGCAGGATGAGCGGCGTCAGGATCAGTTGCATGGCGAGATCGAGCTTCGCCCCCGGCACGACGATGGAATTCGGCCGCGACATGAACGAGTCGTGGATCATCGACAGCAGGTAGGGGAAGTCGATGCCGCGCGGATTGGCGAAGCGGATGACCAGCATCGATTCGTCCGGCGTCGGTATCCAGCGTGCAATGAACGGGTCGGACGTGTCGACGATCGGGACGCGCTGGAAGTTGATGTTGGTCTGCGAGAATTGCGGGATGATATAGCGGGTGTAATCCGGCATCCGGCGCAGGATCACGTCCATCACTGCTTCGGTCGAATAGCCGCGCGTCGCCCGGTCGCGATGGATCTTCTGTATCCATTCCAGATTGATGACCGGCACGACGCCGATCTTGAGATCGGCATGCCGGGCGAGGTTCACCTTCTCGGTGACGACGCAGCCATGCAGCCCCTCATAGAAGAGCAGGTCGGTCGGCTCGAACTCGCGCCAGTCGGTGAAAGTGCCGCGTGGCGTGCCGTACCGCTCGCCTTCTTCCTCGTCATGGATGTAGGTGCGGGTCCGTCCCGAGCCCCGGCGGCCATATTCCTCAAAGATTTCCTCGAGCTTTTCGAGTTCGTTGGCCTCGACGTTGAAATGGTTGAAGTTCGGGTTGCCCGCCTTTTCCTCGGCGGCGACCTTCTTCTTCATCGCCTCGCGGTCGTAGCGATGGAAGGCGTCGCCCTCGATGAAGGCGGCCTCGATCCGCTCGCGTCGGAAGATCTGCTCGAAGATGCGCTTGACCGACGTCGTGCCGGCCCCCGAAGAGCCGGTGATCGAGATGATGGGATGCCTGGCGGACATGATCTTTTCTCCGGTCAGGCGCGGAAAAGGCCGCGATTGCCGAACAGCGGCGAACGCTCGCCGATGCC
>JBDZVC010000023.1:0-34487 GCA_040255475.1 Phyllobacteriaceae bacterium
CCTTCCAATCCGGGATCAGCTCGTTGAGGGCCTTCGGGTCGACGACCGCTCCGGAGAGGATGTGGGCGCCGACCTCGCTTCCCTTTTCGAGGATGCAGACCGAGACGTCGCGGCCCGCTTCGCTTGCGAGTTGCTTGAGCCGGATCGCCGCCGACAGGCCTGCCGGGCCCGCCCCCACGATCACGACCTCATACTGCATCGACTCGCGTTCGCTCACATCTGCTCCATCTGTCGCGCCCGGCGGGCAGTTCGGCTCTCTATGGCGCAGCGAATTGCTTGACGCCACCGGATATGGCGGGTGAAACTCTCCCGATGGGTGGGTTGGCCGTCGCGATGGACGAACGCGAGGCTGCCAGTGCATTGCGCTGGTGGCTGGAAGCGGGTGTCGACGTCGCGATCCAGGAAAATCCGCGCAACTGGTTCGAGCGAAAGCCAACGCCCCAGCCTGGAAATGAGCAACCCGAACCGGCCACGAAGCCGCAACCGGACACCCTCGAAGCTTTCCAGAGCTGGATTTCGACGAGCCCGGACGCACCTCTTTCCGCCACCCGGTCGAAGGCGGTGCTCCCACAGGGTGCCGAAGGTGCCGAGATCATGCTCCTGTTCGATCCCCCGACCCGCGAGGAGCTCGCCTCTGCTTCGCCGATTGGCGGACAGGCGGCCGAGCTGATGGAACGGATGCTGGCAGCGATCGGGATGACCGGCCAGGCCTACAGCGCCAATCTCGCCTGCTTCCATTCGCCGGGAGGGCGGCTGTCACCCAAGCAGGTCGAGGAATGCGCAGAGGCGGCCCGCAAGCATGTCGCTCTTGCAAGGCCCAAGCGCCTTCTCCTCCTCGGCAATGCCCCGCCCCGCGCGCTTCTCGGCAAGCCGCTGGCCGAGGCTCGCGGCCACGTTCACAAGATCGAGGGAGTCCGCACCGTTGCCACTTTCCATCCCAGGCACCTGCTCGACAACAGCACGCACAAGCGCCTGGCGTGGCAGGACCTTTTATTGCTGACCGAGGAAACGCCTTGATCACTTTCCTCCTCGCCGCAGCCGCAGCTGCACAGGCCGCTTCGCCGGATCCGCTGGCACCTTTGCCGCAACCGCAGGTCGCCGCTCCGCAGCCGCAGCCGCTTCAGCCGCCTCCACCGGCAGCGGCTCCCGCAGTACCGGCCGTGTCCGTCCCGCGCACCTGGCGCGAAGTTTTCGATGCCATCGATGCGGGCAATTGGGCGAGCGCGCAGGCCGGGATCGCTACCCTTCCTCCCGACATCCTTACGCCGGTTGCAAAGTCGGAGCTTTACACCGCGAAGGGATCGCCTCCGGTCGATCTTCAATCATTGCAGTGGGTAATCGCTCAGGCCCCCGAGCTTCCCGACGCCGACCAGCTTGCGCGGATGGCGATTACCCGGGGCGCGACAACGCCGCCGCTCATCATCCCCGAGAAGCCCACGGTGGGGCTGGGCTCGGCGCCAGGCCGTTACCGGGCAAGGCCCGTCAGCGGAGAGCCGGCGGCCGACGCGCTTCGGGCCCAGATCGACACTTATGTGAAGGTCAACGACGCGACCAATGCCGAGGCCGCTTTCCTCGCGCAGGCGCCCTATCTTTCCGCCGATGCGCGTGCCGAAGCGGCTCAGCGGATTGCGTGGATCTATTATATGCTCGGGCAGGATTTCGATGCCCGCAGGGTCGCGGATTATTGGCGCGTCGGCTCGAGCAGCGAGTGGAGCGCTCAGGCGGCCTGGGTCGCCGGCCTGGCGTCATGGCGTCTGGGCGACTGCAACACCGCTTCGCGGGATTTCCGCGACGCTGCAAGGACCGCAACCCAGCGCGAGATGATTGCCGGCGGAAATTACTGGGCGGCTCGGGCCGAACAGGCGTGCCGCCGGCCGCAGGCGGTTCAAGGCCTGCTCAAGGCGGCGGCAACATCGGCGGAGAGCTTTTACGGCCTGCTCGCCCGCGAGACTCTCGGCACCGAAACCCGCCTGCCGCCCGCGCCTCGCGTCTCGACGGCTGCGGTGGACAATCTTCCCAACGTCAGGAGAGCGGAGGCTTTGGCCCGGATCGGCGAGAATGCGCTCGCCGAAGAAATGCTCCGGCACCAGGCGAAGATCGGCTCGCCGTCGGACCACCCCGCGCTCCTCGAGGTCGCCAGGCGCCTGAACCTCGCCGGAGCCCAATATTGGCTCGCCACAAACGGCCAGCGCGGCGTTCGGGTCGCTGCGGCGGAGCGTTACCCCTCGCCATCCTGGACTCCCGTGCGGGGCTGGCGGGTCAAACCCGATCTCGCCTTCGCTCACATCATCCAGGAATCGAATTTCCGGGTTCGCGCGGTTAGTCCCGCGGGTGCGGTCGGGCTGATGCAGGTCCGGCCGGGAAGCGCATCGGACGAAGCCCGCGACGCCGGAATGCCCTTTTCGCCATCCTATCTCTACGACCCCCGCTACAATCTGGAGTTCGGGCAGAGCTACATCGAGCGAATGCGGCGCTCCGCCTACACCGGCGACCAGCTTCCCAAGGTCATCGCCTCCTATAACGCCGGGCCTCTTCCGGTCGGCCGCTGGGCGACGATCCCCGACAAGGGCGATCCCCTGTTGTGGATGGAGAGCGTGCCTTATTGGGAGACCCGCTATTACATCCCGGCGGTGATGCGGAACCTCTGGGTTTACGAAGGCCTCGGAAACGAACCGCAACCATCACTCAAGTCGTTGGCGCAGCACCGCTGGCCCGGATTTCCGGCGGTTCGGTAGCTCGGACTCAACCGTCTCCCTCGCTTTCGGCGCGCTGCATTTGCCGGCTCCGGGGAAAGAAGGCCGAAAGCGCGTCGCGGCATTGCTGCCAGCTCAGCACTTTCCGAAGCTCTATGGCAGGCCGTTCGACGTAGAACCATGACAGGACACCGCACAAAAGCGCTATCACCAGGGAAGCCCCCATCAGCGGAGCAATTCCGATCCCTGGAAAAGCATGCGCGATCGTTTGCCCGACCAGGAAGCCGTAAATGTACGTGCCGTAAGAGAAATCGCCGATCTTGTTATAGGCGAGCAAGGTTGGCGCACGAGCGAATCCCAGGCAGAAAACTCCGTAAGCGACTGCGAGAGACCATGCCTCTTCAACGCCATGTCCTGCGGCGCCAAGACCCGCGCCTATCGCCAGCAGCGCCATCGCAATCCAGCCGTTGAGCAGGATTGCCGCCCGGTACTGATAAACGGCCATTCCAACGATGAACGGCAAGCTGAACGTCGCGAAGTAATGAAGATCGATGATGCCGAAGTAGCGGGCAAACAGGTAAACCGGAATCCACGCTGCTATCAGCAAAGGCAATCGGCGCGGCTGCAGGAATCCCAGAATCCCGGCAAAGAAAAGGCCGACATAGCAAGGCACCTCGTAAAATAGCGTCCAAAGGGATGCGTTGACGTAATTGGGCAGCGGATTGGTGGCGAAGACCCCCGGCAGGCTAGAGGCCATGATCCGGACAATCGATATATTCTGCAGCGAATAGAGCCAAACCGATCGTTCGGCGAAATAGGCCGAAAAAGACAAGGTCGTGACCAGCGGCCCCACGACAAACGCGGCGAATAGCGACACCACCAGCAATCCGGGCAGGATGCGGGTCGCGCGGGCCATTATGAATCCGAAGTTCGACTGACGCCGCTCGAAACTGAGCGAGATGAAATAGCCGGAAATGGCGAAGAAGGCGATCACGGCGGTTGTGCCGAGATCATAGCCAATCAGGCTCTGCAGAGGGTCATAGGTCCGATAGCCCTTGGACAGAGCGTAGGAGTGCGAGATGATGACCGAGCAGGCTGCAAATAGCCTGATCAGGTTGAAGTGATTGTTCTTGCCGGCAGCGGGCAGGCTCTCGAATGACAAGGCGTTCGCCCCCCATCACAGCGCGGTTAGCTGGCCAGGAACCGCATCCGCTCCGTAAACCACTGGACTGCTGGACAGAAGTGAAATCGACGAAGAACATCCCGCATATCAGAAGTTGGCATTGCATCGTTTCGTCGGGACTTCTTCCTGCGACTTTGTAAGACGGCATTGTCATTGCCGTGGGATCGACCAAGAATGGAAGCGAGGGGAGAGACCTACCGAATGGTGAAATCGCCGGTTCGCGAGCCAAAGGTCTCGGTAATCACGATCTTCTACAACGCCGAGGCGCATATTCGCGAGGCGGTGGACAGCGTCCTCGATCAGGATTTCCGCGATTTCGAGCTGCTCCTCGTCGACGACGGATCGACCGATTCGAGCACTGCAATCGCTCGGGAATATGCGGCTGGCGACCGGCGAGTTCGCTATCTCCACCATCCCGGTCATGTGAACCGCGGAATGAGCGCGACGCGCAATCTCGGACTGAAGGAGTCACGCGGCGAGCTTGTTGCCTTCATCGATTCCGACGACCGCTGGCGACCCTCGAAGCTCAGGGAGCAGGTCGCGCTGCTCGAACGGCTGACGGAGGTCGACGCGGTCGGGGGAGCGGTCAATTACTGGGGCAGCGCCGACGGCGGCTCCGACCGGATCGTGCCAACTGCCCATGTCCGCAATCGGCCGATCCCGCCGGGCGAGGCGACGCTTGCGCTCTACCCGCTCGGCAAAGCTGATGCGCCGAGCATGTCCGACCTCCTCTTTCGCCGATCGAGCATCGTTGATGCCGGCGGTTTCGAGGAATCTTTCCGCGGGGCTTATGAGGATCAGGCGTTCCTCGCCAAATTCTATCTCAACTCGACGCTCTTCATCACCGATAGCCTGTGGTCGGATTACCGGCTGCACTCGGGGTCCTGCATGGCTCAGGTGGGGCGGACGGATAAATATCACCACGCCCGCCGTGCGTTTCTCGAATGGTTCGAGGACTATCTCGACCGCGGCTCGCATTCGGACGACGCACGAATTCGCGGGGCGCTTGCCAAGGCTCTCCGTCCGTACCGCAGCCGGACCGCGCGCCTCGCCGAGGCCGCGAAATCCGTGCCTTATGCGGTACCGATCGTCAGGGCTGCCCGGACCGCCTACCGGCGCCTTCGGCCGATCGTAGCTCCTGGGCCTGCGATCCTCATGTATCACCGCATCGCCCAAGAGAGATTCGACCCTTGGGCGCTCGCGGTTTCGCCGCGGAATTTCGCCGATCAGCTCGACTGGATTTCGCGCAATCGGATCGCTCTTCCGCTCCACGAATTTGCCGAGCTGAACGCCCAGGGAAGGCTCCCGCGAAAAGCCGTCGCCGTGACGTTCGACGATGGCTACGCCTGCAATTCCAGCGTCGCGTTGCCGTTGCTCGAGCGTTTCCGGATACCCGCGACGATCTTCATCTCTCCCGATTTGATCGAGCGAAGCGAAGAATTCTGGTGGGATGAGCTTGAGCGGATAGTCCTCGATCACGAGGGCGAGCGCCTCCGGGTGGACGATTTCGACATCGCGCTCGGAGAGCGGAGTGACGACGATCGTGACTGGCCCGCCGCGACCCCGCCGAGGACGCCGCGCCAGCATGCCTACCGCCAGATCTGGGCGCTCCTTCATGGAAGGGCACCGAAGGAACTGCACCAGGCGATCGAGCGATTACGCGAACAGGCCGGCTCCAGGATTCCCCGCGATTCCCACCGCCCGCTCACAGCGGCGGAAATCCTCAAGATGCCCTCCGCAATCGTCGCATTTGGGTCGCATTCTCTCAGCCATCCGTCGCTGCCTTGTCTCGGACACGACGAGCAGGTGCTCGAGATCGAAGGCAGCATAGCGCGATGCGAACAGCTGACGGGAAAACGTCCGCTCACCTTCGCCTATCCTTACGGCGATCACGAGGAGAGCCTGGAGCCGATTGTCCAAGGCGCTGGTTTCACGTGCGCCTGTAAAGCCGACGGCTGGTTTGTTGGGCGCGGTGCAAATCCTTACGCCCTGCCGCGCATCTTCGTTCGCGATTTCGATTCGCGCCAGCTTGCGCAAGTGCTGGGCCGGCCATAGGCATCGAAAATCGAATTATCCGGGGGATCGCCGTGGCTTTTAATTGGCCAACACCCGTAAGGCTGCTCGCCAGGGGCGGCAGGCGGCTGCGGGGCATGGTGGCGATGAACGTTGGACGCATCGCCGCCAAGACCCCAATCAGCTCCAATTGGGGATACGATCACGGAACCCCGATCGACCGCTTTTACATCGAACAATTCCTTGCGGCTCACGCGAGCGACGTCGGCGGCCGGGTGCTTGAGGTCCAGGAAGACGACTATTCCCGCCGCTTCGGCGGACAGCGAGTGACCCGTCAGGACATCCTGAACGTCGACTCGAGCAACCCGCAAGCGACGATCGTCGGCGACCTTGCAGACCCAAAGACCCTGAAGGCCGCCCAGTTCGATTGCATCATCCTCACCCAGACGCTTCACCTTGTCTTCGACATGGCGGCGGCGATCGAAAACGTTCGTCGCGCGCTGCGTCCGGGAGGGGTCCTGTTGATCACGGTGCCGGGTATCACCCCGGTCGAACCCGGCGAAGGCTACAGCTGGTTTTGGTCGCTTACAGAGGAATCGCTCCAGCGGCTGCTCGCCGCCAGCTTCGATCCGGCCAAGGTCGAAGTGAAGACTTACGGCAACCTCACTGCGGCGACGGCTTTCCTGCATGCTGCCGCCGTCGAAGAGATCCCGCGGCGAAAACTCGACCGGTTCGATCCGATCTATCCGGTCACCATCGCGGCACGCGCCGTTGCATAGTAGACTTGCTTGCAATGAATGAGTCCGCGCCAGTCGCGACGGATCGCACGTCGGCCGAACCGGTGGCGCGGCCCGCGACGATCTGGCGGGACCTGAAGCGAATCTACGCACAGATGTCGCCGGCCCGCCGGCGGCAATTCTATCGCCTGATCGGGCTGATGTGTGTCGGCGCCATCGCGGAGCTTGCGACGATCGGCTCGGTCGTTCCGTTCCTGTCGCTGCTCTCCAACCCGGAGGCATTCAGCCGACTGGGCTGGCTAAACATCGGCAACCTGCCCGCCGCGGCGCTCCTGTTTGCCACGCTGGTGCTCATTGCGGGCGCAACGCGGCTTTACCTGGCGTGGACGGTTCAGGATTTCTCCTATCGCCTCGGCCACGAGGTCATGGTCGCGATCGAGCGACGGGTGCTGCTCCAGCCCTACAGCTTTCATCTCGAGCAAAACACGAGCAGCCTTCTGGCGGCGATCGAGAAGGTGGAAGTGCTCGTCTTCGATGCGCTGCTGCCGTCGATGCAGGCGTTGGCTGCGGCGTTCCTGGCGATCTTCATCGTAGCGGCCCTGCTCTATATCGAGCCGGTCACGGCGCTAATCGCGGCAGCCGCATTTTCCGCTGTGTACATGGCTGTGTCGGTGGCTGCGGGACGAAGGCTGGCGGCGAATTCGGACGCAATCGGGCGGTCGTTCAACGAGCGGATGAAGATCGCCCAGGAGAGCCTGGGCGGAATTCGGGACGTCATCATCGACGGCAGTCACGATTTCTACCTGCGCCTGTTCCAGCAGGTCGACCTGCAGCTGTGCGTTGCACGTGCCAATACGGCGTTCATCGCGGCAGCGCCGAGATATATTATCGAGACCGTCGGAATCGTCATTCTCGCGGCGATTGCAGTGGCCGTTGCGCAGCGCGATGGTGGACTTGCGGCGGCCCTTCCGGCGCTGGGCGCGATTGCTCTGGGTGCGCAGCGGCTGCTCCCGCTTTTGCAGCAGATCTACACGGGCTGGTCGACATCGTCCGGCTACATCTCGATCATTGGGCAGGTCGTCGAGCTTTTGCGGCTCCCGGTGGCGGAGCCGAGCCGGGATGACGAAGGCAAGGCGCTTCCCCTCCGGAAGAGCATCGACGTTGTTAACCTCGGTTTCAGTTACCCGGGCCGCGGGCGCGCCGGCCTCACAGGCGTCAGCTTCCAGGTTCCGGCCGGCTCGGCAGTTGCCCTGGTCGGAGAAACCGGCAGCGGCAAAAGCACGCTGGCCGACCTGTTGATGGGCTTGCTGGACCCGGCAACGGGAGAAATCCGCATCGACGGAGTCCCGCTCGGGAGCGAAAACCGGCGGCAATGGCAACGAAGCATTTCACATGTGCCGCAATCGATCTTTCTGGCCGATACCACGATCGCCCGAAACGTCGCTCTAGGTTGCCCGCAACAGGAAATCGACGATTCCCGAGTTGCGGACGCGCTGCGCCTGGCGCAGCTGGACACCTTTGTTTCATCCCTGCCGGAGGGGCACGGGACGATTATCGGCGAGCGCGGGATCCGCTTGTCAGGCGGCCAGCGCCAGCGGTTGGGGATTGCCCGCGCGATCTACAAGCAGACGCCGGTCCTCGTCCTCGATGAAGCCACCAGCGCACTGGACGAAGCAACCGAGCAGGCCGTTTTCCAAGGGCTCGAGGAGCTTCGCATGAAAGGCCGGACCCTTGTTATCATCGCGCACCGACTATCCACCATCGCGCACTGCGATCTGGTGGTGCGCCTGGAAGACGGCCGGCTTGTCGAACGTGGTGGCGGGGGATCGCCGCGGGTAACTCGCCGAGCGCGAATTAAGCCTGTGGCTTCACCAGATCGTAGGTAAGGCAGCCCCCGAGCCACCAGCGGCGGCGGACAATGAGCACGCCGCGCAACCAACGCGCCAGCTCGGCATCGTCAATCCGAATGTGGTCTGCCTGGAGGGGCCAGCGGCGGGAGAGCTTCGCTCGGAACGCAGGCATCATTCGCATGTGGATTCCCGCCAGGCCACGCCGGCCGATCGCTGCGCGGCCGGCTCTCCGGGCGCCATCGCGAAGGAGGTCAAACCAGCCCGGTTCGACATCTTCCAGGACGAGGCGGGCTTGCCCATCCGGCTTCAGCACTCGAGCCATTTCGAGAATGCATTCCCGGGGGTCGCGAACATGGTTGAGGGTCCAGAGCGAAATCGCGGCATCGAACGCATTGGCTGGGAACGGGAGGGACTCACCAGGCGCGTTTACGAAGTTCGGCTCCGGGCCGCCTTCCCGGAACTTTCGGGCGAACTCCGTCCACTCCGGGGAGCGCCAGAGATCCGAAGGCTCCACGACGGAATATGCAACGCCGGGATGGAGGTATCTTGCCGCGAGCCCCGCACCTCCACCGATGTCGACGACCGAGCCTCGCAGTCCAGCGAGCCACGCTCGATGCGGTGCATAATCTAAGGCCAGCGACTGCTCACGATCCTCCTCGCGGAGAAGCTCGCGATACCAGTCTTCCATCAGGCCAAGGCGGAGCGAATACCCTGAATCCACGAGCATACCTCGCCAGCAATGCGACCCGAACATGGCAGTTGCCGGCAACCCGTGCAATCGCGAGTCATCCCGAACGGGCGCACCGTTGGAGTCAATCTGACTATCAGCAGGCGCATTGCGCTGAACGCCGGATCATCTACAGCCGATTAAATGAGTAGAGATTATTTCAGGCAAAAGCGCGTTTTGGTGACCGGCGGCGCCGGCTTCCTCGGTTCTCACCTTTGCGACCGGCTGATTGCGGTAGGCAATGAAGTCCTGTGCGTCGACAATCTGTTCACGGGCACGCGCCGCAACATCGCGCACTTGCTGAACAATCCCGCGTTCGAGTTCATGCGGCACGACATTACATTCCCGCTGTATGTCGAGGTTGACCAGATATACAATCTCGCCTGCCCCGCCTCGCCGATTCACTATCAGCACGACCCGATTCAGACGACAAAGACGAGCGTCCATGGCGCGATAAACATGCTGGGTCTCGCCAAACGCCTGAACGTGCCCATACTCCAGGCATCAACAAGCGAGATCTATGGCGACCCATCGGTCCACCCCCAGACCGAGGACTATTGGGGCAACGTGAACCCGATAGGCCAACGAAGCTGCTACGATGAAGGCAAGCGTTGCGCCGAGACGCTGTTCTTCGATTATCGGCGGCAGCTCGGGTTGAAGACCAAGGTCGCCCGCATCTTCAATACCTACGGACCCAGAATGCACGCCAACGACGGGCGGGTGGTATCCAACTTCATCGTCCAGGCGCTGAAAGCTGAACCGATCACCCTCTACGGCAACGGGAATCAGACCCGCAGCTTCTGCTATGCCGACGATACGATCGACGGGCTGATGCGACTGATGGAAACGCCTGACGAGGTCACCGGCCCGATAAACATCGGCAATCCCCTCGAAATGACCATTCGGGAGCTCGCCGAGAAAATCCTGCAGATGACGGGCTCGACCTCCCGGCTGGAGACAAGGGAATTGCCAGCCGACGACCCGACCCAGCGGCAACCGGATATCGGCCGAGCGCGCGAACTGCTCGGCTGGGAGCCGAAAATCTCGCTCGAGGAAGGTCTCGAAAAGACGATCGAGTTCTTTCGCAATTCGCTCAGCGAACAGATCGGCTGACTAGGCTTGCACCGATTTGAGGCGGCGATCGCACAATTCAATAGCGCTCTTTTCCCCTTGCTTTGCAACAGTTACAATTGAGTTGCCATGCGAAGTAAAGCCCGCTTGGCATCGGGGGGCTCGCCAACTACGCTTGCGGAGTGCGCGTTCCAGTCGCCAGTCCAACTAGTGGAGCCGACTTGAGCAATAGTCCGCAAGTGCAGCCGGAAATCCCGAAGGTCAGCGTCGTGATGCCGGTGCACAACGCGCTGCCCTATCTCGACCAGGCCATTGAAAGCATTCTCGGGCAGACATTCACGAACTTTGAGTTCGTAATCCTCGACGATGCGTCGACCGATGGCTCAACAGAGCGCCTTCGCGAATGGGCTTCCAAAGATAAGCGGATTCGCTTGTTCGAGGTGACCGAAAATCTCGGCCCAGTTGGGAGTTCCCAATATGTCGCGACCCGAGCATCGGCAGCGATCGTCGCTCGAATGGATGCCGATGACATTTCCCACAGTGATCGGCTGAAGCAACAGCTGGAGGTACTTACCCAAAATCCAGAGGTTGGGGTCGTCGGCTGTCTCGCCGACCTGATCGATTCAAGCGGACGGGCGGTCCGCGGCCCGGAAAACTGGCGCTTGACCCGCCGGTCCTTGCTTGTGCCGTTCGCTCATGGCGCGATGATGTACCGGCGGCGGGTGTTCGACCAAGTCGGCGGGTACCGGAAGGAGTCGATCTTCTGGGAAGATTTGGACCTCATCACCAGAATGTCGCGCATAGCCGACGTTCTCGTTATTCCGAATGCCCTGTACCGGGTGCGCCAGTCTGAGCAGAGCACACGCTTCACCTCCGGCCAGGATGATCTCGAACGGGCCTTGGATCTCATGTATCGTTCGGTCGACAGGGTGGGCCAGGGCCGCGATTACGAGGACATCGTATCGGAGCCGCCCGATGCCGCGCGAAAGGTCGATCCTCGATCCTATATTGCACTCGGTTCGGTCATTCTGTGGGCCGGTCGCAGGCCCCGGCTTTTTCGCCGCTTGCTGTCGCGGGCCAGGCTGGGGGGCGACTTCCGCTCCATCAGCGCAATTGTCTGGACCGCGTGGGCATCCTTGAGCCCCGGAACTTTGAGGCCGTTTCTATTGATGCTGGTCGGCCTTCGAAATGCATACACCAGCTCGAGCGCCAGTCTCTCCGGGCCCGTCCCCTGGCCGCTTCGGCGGCCGAGTTCTAAGGAGAACGAGCCAACAGCCGAGGCCACCAACGCGCGGCGAGCATCAGCATCGTCGGGACAGCCAGAGTCAGCAGGAAATGGGTAACCCGTAAGCGAAGCTGCGGTTCGTCAGCGGACCAGCCGATGCTCCTGAAATAGACGGCCTCGTTTCCGCAAATCAGCAGGAATATAACGAGCCACGGCCAGATACTGGAAATCGGCTTTCGAAGAAGCGCACATGCCAGCAACTGGATCAGCACTGCGGCGATCGTCACAAGAGAATTGCTGCTAAAGCCGATGGAATGCTCGGCGAAAGGCCGAGCCTGCTCCCAGGCGACGGCAATGGCCGAAGACAAGCCCGCCGCCGCTATCAGGCTGATTTCCGCCATTCCAACATCGGCATGTGGCCCTCAACGTTCCAACTTTCGGCAGGCAGTGCGGAAAAATAGCACATGCCCCCCTCTGAGCCCCTAAGCCCCGAGATTAGCACCATTGTTCGAATTGTGACATGTTACATCCGATTCGGATTTAACCGCGGACTGGGGAGTGATGAGCGGGGCAACGGCGCACGGAGCTGCAACCCCGACATTGCCGGGTAGTCCCGAGGGGCGGCAGCTATGAATTCTGTTTCAATGGACTGCAGAGGCTCGGGGACCGCGCAGGCAACGGAGGCTAGCCCGCAAGACCTGTCCGCCAGGCCGGACGAGCAGTGGCCGTTTTACGCCGATGACGAGATAGAGGCTGTCGCCCGGGTTCTCCGGTCAGGCCGCGTAAACCAATGGACGGGTCCCGAGGTCTTTGCCTTCCAGGATGCGTTCAGCGCCCGGTTCGGTCTTGGAAGAGGGATAGCCGTCGCAAACGGTTCGGTTGCGCTCGAACTAGCGCTTCGTGCGTTCGGAATCGGGCCGGGCGACGAGGTGATCGTTTCTCCGCGTTCGTTCGTGGCGTCCGCCTTCTGCGCGATGCTGGTGGGTGCGACTCCGGTTTTTGCCGATGTCGACCCTGACAGCGGCAATATCACGCCCGAGACCGTCGAGCGGGTCCTTACCGACAGGACTCGCGCCATCATCCCGGTCCACCTCGCCGGCTGGCCGGCGGACATTTCGGGGATCGCCAGCCTGGTCAAGGGCCGTGGCATCAGGATCATCGAGGACTGCGCTCAGGCGCATGGCGCAGAAATCGACGGCCAAAGCGTCGGCAGCTTCGGAGATGCCGCCGCATTCTCTTTCTGCCAGGACAAGATCATTTCCACAGGCGGCGAAGGCGGGTTCACCAGCTTCCGTGACGAAGAAGCCTGGGAATGGGCGTGGTCGTTCAAGGACCACGGAAAGAATCACCGCAAGGTCGGGATTCCGGGTTCTCCGGGGCAATTTCGCTGGCTCCACGACCAGGTCGGTACGAACTGGCGCCTCACGGGTCCGCAAGCCGCAATCGGGCTTATCCAGTTGGAAAAACTCGATGAATGGCGGAACGCGCGCACTCGCAACGCATCGATATGGTTGGATGCGTTGAGTGATATCCCTGGTCTTCGTGCGCCCGTCCCGGCGCGTAATTCCGTCCGGCACGCATTCTACAAGCTCTATTTCTACATCGATGCCGGGACGGATGAGTCCGCATCCCGAAAGAGGAGCGATATACTTGCTCGTTCCGCCGGCTCCGGACTCAGAGTTTTCTCGGGAAGCTGTTCCGAAATGTATTTGGAGCAGGCTTTCGAAGGTCTCCCTCGCCCCGATTGCCCCGTCGCGCGCTCGCTTGGCGAGCGGAGCCTGATGGTCGAAGTTCACCCGACCTTGCGGCCGGACCTTCTCCAACTGCGCGCCGAACAGCTTCGCCAGATCTGCGTCGAAGTGCTCGGTGAGTAGGGCGAGGCCGTGACCAGCGAGCTCATTCGCCTGCTTCCAACGCTTGGCCGGAGGAAGAAGCGTGCGATTCTCATGGCGCACGATGCCGTGGCCATGGTGATGGCTCTATGGATCGCATTCTCAGTTCGATTTGGATATCTCTACCTTCCGGTTGGCCGGCGCGTTCTTGCTGCCGCGGCGCTGACCGTGTGCGTGGGACTTGTGGTCCTTTACCGTTTCGGGGTTTACCGCCTCGTCCTTCGCTATTTCGACATGAGGGCGGCGACCCGGCTTATGTGGGCAGCCGGCCTGACGGCCGTGGCCTGGGTGATCGCCGTCTATTTCGTCCACGCGCAGATTTCCTACGACCATCGTATTTACCTCGTGCCGCGGTCCGTCGCCGTCATTTTCTGGGGCTTCCTCTTCCTTCTTCTCTTCATGGGCCGCTACGTCATGGCCCGTTTGCTCACGGGCCCCGGCGAGGAGCCCGCGGAACCGACGGAAAGCCGGACTGTCGTGATCTACGGAGCGAACATCGCGGCAATCAGATTGGCGGAGTCCGTTCGCGCATCGAGGAAATACCGGCTCGTCGCCTTTATCGATTCCGATCCCGCAGTCGCCGGTCAGGTTGTCGCCGGCGTTCCGATCCTGTCACCGGACGCTCTTCCCGGAATCGCGGAATCGCACGATCTCAGCGAAGTCTTTCTCGCCATGCCCAAGGCCTCCCGCTCGGAGCGCCTTGCCGCGATCGACCAGGTCCGTGATCTCGGCCTTGAGGTGAAGACGATTCCGGCTCCGGAAGAGATCGCGTCGGGGCGTTTCACCGTCAGCGATATTCGCCCGATTGACGTAAGCGACCTGCTCCGGCGCGATCCGGTGGAGCCGCTGGGCGAATTGATACACGACGCGGTCAACAACCACTGCATCCTGATCACGGGCGCTGGCGGCTCGATCGGCTCGGAAATCTGCCGCCAGGTCTTGCGCGACGGGCCGTCTAGGCTGGTCCTTCTCGATCACAGCGAGTTCGCGCTCTATACAATCCACCAGGAACTGCTCCAACTGCGCGAGTCCTTGCCGCAGACAAGCCAGCCGGAGCTGGTTCCCGTGGTCGGCTCGATGGTGAACGAGCGGCTGGTCCGCAAGCTCATCGCTGAGCACAACGTCGACACGCTCTACCACGCTGCCGCCTACAAGCACGTCCCGCTGCTCGAGGACAATGAGCTCGTCGGAATAGAAAACAACGTATTCGGAACGCTCGCCGTGGTGCGCGCTGCCTTCGATGCAAAAATCACGCGTTTCACAATGATTTCCACCGACAAGGCGGTCCGCCCCAAGAGCATCATGGGGGCGAGCAAGAGGGTGGCGGAGCTTGTGGTCCAGGCCTACGCCGCCCAACCCCGATGCCGAACGCAATTTGGGATCGTCCGGTTCGGCAATGTCCTGGATTCTTCGGGCTCTGTCGTTCAGCGCTTTCGTCAGCAAATCCGTGCCGGCGGACCGGTAACTGTAACCCATCGAGACATTACCCGCTTCTTCATGTCCATTCCCGAAGCCACCCAGCTCGTGCTCCAGGCGAGCGCGATGGCTAGCGAGGGAGAGGTGTTCGTTCTCGATATGGGCGAGCCGGTGAAGATCACGGACTTGGCCCGGCATATGATCGGCCTCTCCGGAATGACTGTACGCGATGATGAGAATCCGGACGGAGACATGGAAATCAGCTTCGTCGGTCTTCGGCCCGGCGAGAAGCTCTATGAGGAGCTGTTCGTCGGCGATGACACGCTAGAAACCATTCACCCGCGCATTCGAAAGGCGAAAGAGCGGGTGATTCCGAAGAAGGAATTGGACGAACTTCTCGCGCAGCTCATGCAAGCACTGGACAGGGGTGATCGCGGCGACGTGCGCTTGCGCCTGCACAATTGCATTGCGGCGGAGACAGATGGACTCGTAGTCTGCCTGGAAACAGTCGGGGCCAGAGCGTCTGCCGGTGAAGCCTGATTTGCTTGTTGTATTTGGGTCCAGCGGCCATGCGAAAGTCGTTGTCGAGGCAGTGCGGGCGCGCACTCCGGATCGAAATATCGCTATCATCGATGATTCGCCCGACGCCGGTTCCAGGCAAGTTCTTGGAATTGCCGTCTCGGGCGGCCGCAAACTGCTGTCTGGCGAATTCAAGGGCGCCCCGGTCGCGCTCGCTGTCGGCGACAATAGAGCGCGATCCCTGATCATGGAATGGCTGGCTTCGAATGGCCATGCGATCGAGACTGTCGTTCATCCGTCCGCAATCGTGGGTGATAGCGTTGTCGTCGGAGCCGGAGCATTCATCGCCGCCGGGGCCGTATTGATCGCGGACTCGCTCATCGGGCCCGGCGTGATCATCAACACAGCGGCCTCGATCGACCATGATTGTGAAATCGAAGCTGCGGCGCACGTCGCGCCCGGCGTTCACCTGTGCGGCAATGTTCGCGTCGGGCAGAGGACGCTGATCGGCGTCGGTAGCTCGGCACGTCCCGGGGTATCGATCGGCTCCGATGTCATCATTGGAGCAGGTAGCGTTATCGTCGCCGACATAACGAGCCCGGGAACATATGTCGGCAATCCCGCCCGGCAGCTGCAAACGCCCTGATGGATCGGCCTGTTCGGCACCCGCCGAGGGTTCGAGGCAAGAACGTCCTCGTCATCGGCTCCTATGCTCCGTCGCTCCTGCATTTTCGTGGACCGCTCATTCAAGCGATCCTTGCGAAAGGGCATCGAGTGACCGCGGCCGCCCCGGAGATGGGCCCGGAAGTCGAAGACGCATTGGAAGCAATGGGGGCGAAGCCGGCGGAAGTTGCGCTTAGCAACGCGAGCTTAAGCCCCCGCGGGCTGGTTCGGTCCCTCCGCCTGGTCCGGAAGCTGATCCGCGAGACGAAGCCGGACGTCATCCTGGCGTACACGATCAAGCCCGTGATCCTTGGAGCATTCGCCGGCCATGCGGAAGGAGTGCCAGTCGCATCGATGATAACTGGCGCGGGCTACGCGTTCACCGGCGGGCGGGAGTGGAAGCGCCTCATAACCCGCGTGGCCGCTACGCAATTGTATCGCGCCGCACTCAAGCGATCCGAGGTGGTTATTTTCCAGAACACGGACGACGAACAACTGTTTCGAGACCTCCGGCTGGTCCCGCGAAATCGCGAGACCCATATCGTCAATGGCTCCGGCATCGACCTTCGCGATTTCGCTCCGGTGCCATTGCCGGACAAGCCGGCCTTCTTGATGATCGCCCGCCTTTTGAAGGACAAGGGCATCCGGGAATTCGCCGCGGCGGCCAAGCGTCTGAAGTCCAAGTACCCGCATGTACCGATTGCGCTCGTCGGGTTTCGAGATCCTTCGCCCGATTCCCTGTCGCAGGATGAACTCGACGAACTCATCCGCTGCGGCGTAGAATTCAAGGGGCATCTTGCCGATGTCCGCCCGGCGATCGCGGAGTCGTCCGTCTATGTGTTGCCCTCTTACCGGGAAGGAACTCCGCGTTCGGTCCTGGAAGCGATGGCGATGGGCAGGGCAATTATCACGACGGATGTGCCCGGATGCCGCGAAACGGTCCGTGACGGCAAAAATGGATTTCTGGTGAAAGCACGGGATTCCAACTCGCTCTACCAGGCAATGGAACGGTTCGTAGGCGATCCGGCATTGGCAAATCGAATGGGCGCCGAATCCAGGCGCTACGCGGAGCAAAGGTACGACGTTGTGGACGTCAACGCGAAACTGCTTGAGTTGATGGGCCTGTCCGCGGAGGGCAAAGACGCGCCGTGAAGCGGTTAATTGATTTTGTCGCGGCATTGCTCGCCTTGCTCATTTTCTCGCCGCTGCTTGCAATCCTCGCAGTGCTGGTCCGGCTGAAGCTCGGATCTCCTGTCCTTTTTCGGCAGCAGCGGCCCGGGCTGGACGGCAAGCCTTTCATGCTCATCAAGTTCCGCACAATGCGCGAGGCGCTGGGGCCCGATGGCCAACCTCTTCCCGATGAGGATCGGCTCACCGGCTTCGGCAAATGGCTGCGAGCCACCAGCTTCGATGAACTTCCGGAATTATGGAATGTGTTGCGCGGCGACATGAGCTTTGTCGGGCCAAGGCCGCTGCTGATGCACTATCTTCCGCTCTACTCGCCCGAGCAGATGCGGCGCCATGAAGTCAGGCCCGGGCTGACCGGCTGGGCGCAGGTCAACGGCCGAAATTCGCTCGACTGGGAGGAGAAGTTCCGGCTCGATGTCTGGTACGTCGACAATCAATCGCTGGGGCTCGATTTGAAGATCCTCTTCCTCACCGCCTCTTCCGTGCTCCGGAGCCAGGGAATTTCCTATGAGGGCTCGGCGACGATGCCCTACTTCACGGGGACCAGGCCCAAGCAGGATAGCGCGGAAAAAGGGTAGCCGCGGCCTAGACCGCTGCAGCGATCGGTATTTCCATGCGCCTCGCCTGCTCAGCCTGTTCGAGCCATTGCTGAAACATGAGAACGATCCACAGGCGGTGCTGCTCGTCTACGCGGCCCCCGAGATGGGCCTTCCATAGTTTCCGGATAGGCTCGGGTCGGAAATATCCCTCCTCACGCAGCCGCCGTTCATCGAGCAGCGCCTCGGCCCAGTCACGGAGCGGCCCGCGAAGCCATCCGCCGATCGGAATCCCGAATCCCATTTTCGGTCTCTCGATAAGCTCCCTCGGAACGTGCCGGTACAGGAGCTGGCGAAGGATCCACTTGGTCTCGCCATCGCGAATCCGGAAGTGGACCGGAAGCCGCCACGCGAACTCGACCACATGGTGATCGAGGAACGGAACCCGCGTTTCGAGCGAGACCGCCATCGCCGCACGGTCGACTTTCGCCAGAATATCGTCCGGAAGGTACCCGACAAGATCGAGAGCCATCATCTGCTCGACGTCGCTCAACCCAGCCAGCGGCGACAGGGCCCCCGTCGCCACAGAGACCGGCTCGGTGCCGCCGATGACGATCGATGCCGGATCCCGCCACTGCGACACCATCCCCGCATAGAGGTCCGAGGCCGAACTGCTCGAAAGCAGCGACGCTCCCTTGTGAAGCTTCTCGCCGAGCACTCGGGCGCGGGCGACCTTCGGCAGGAATTTGCCCGCCCGGTCACCGAAGCTCGTCCACATGGACGCCGGAATCGACGTAATGGCCTTCGCGGCGGCGGATCGAAGCGGCCTGGGAACCGCTGCGATCTTGGACCACAGCTGCCCGGTGTAAAGATAGCGGTTGTACCCGCCAAAGACTTCGTCGCCGCCATCGCCGGAAAGCGCGACCTTCACATGCTCCCGGGCAAGCACCGACACGAGATGGGTCGGGACTTGGGAGGAATCGGCGAACGGCTCGTCATAAATGGTTGGCAGCCGCGGAATGACGTCCCTTGCCTGCGCCGGGGTCAGGTAAAGCTCCGTGTGCTCGGTCCCGAGGTGCCGAGCGACCGCCTTGGCCTGCTCCGCCTCATTATATTCCGCTTCGAAAAAGCCGATCGTAAAGGTCTTCACCGGCCGTTTCGACAGTTTCTGCATGAGGGCGACAACCGCCGAAGAGTCCACTCCGCCCGAAAGAAAAGCCCCGAGCGGGACGTCGGCGATCATCTGCTGCCCGATAGCCGTCTCCAGCCGCCGCTCGAGTTCGCCGATCGCCTCGTCTTCGCCCGTGTCCACGACGTTCGCGGCGCCCTTCTCGACCGCTGCCGCGGCCGACCAGAATTCCTCGATTTCAGGTTCCGATTCCGCGGAGCGGAGCGTCAGGATCGATCCCGGGGGGAGCTTGTGAATGCCGCGATAGATCGAGAATGGCGCGGGTACATTGTTGTAACGAAGCAGCAGCGTCAGCGCCCGTCGATCCACTTCGGTGCTGAACTGGGGATGTTGCGCAAGCGCCTTCAGCTCTGATCCGAACAGGAACGGCGATTTGCTGCCGCCCTGGCGTCCGTAATAAAGCGGTTTCTCGCCAAGACGATCGCGGGCCAGAGTCAGGCTTCGGTCTGTGCGGTCCCACAAGGCGAAGGCGAACATTCCCGTGCAGCGCTCGAGAGCCCCGCGAACGCCCCATGCCTCGATCGCGGCAAGCAGGGTCTCCGTGTCGGAATGACCACGCCATTTGTTTGCGATGCCTGCCCCCGCCAGCTCGCCGCGAACCTCTTCGTGGTTATAGATCTCGCCATTGTAGACGATGACGTAGCGGCCGGTGGGAGACTCCATCGGCTGGTCGCCGGCCGGCGAAAGATCGAGTATGCTCAACCGATTGTGCGAAAATGCTACACGAGCATCTGGGTCGATCCATCGGTCGCACCTGTCGGGCCCGCGGTGATCCAGGACACGGCCCATCCGGGACACGGTGCTCTGCACGTCGGCAGCGCTCGACCAGTCGCCGCCGAGAAATCCCGCGATTCCGCACATGCTTTGTGTTTGCCACGAATTGAGGCATTCTGAAATCGAATAAGGTGGCCGCTGATCCAGGCGCGCGTTGGCGTTGTGTGGGGGAACGTTGGCTTTGCTGCTAGACCGGCTCGAATTGCCCCCTATGGATGATGCCGAAACCTTTGGAAGGCGCTGCGGTGAACGATTTCGATAATATCGACAGCGCGACGGTAGCCGGATTTGGCAAGGAATGGGCCGCCTACGACCAATCGCAATTCAAGGGTGATGAGTACGAGCTCGTATTTGACGCATATTTTTCGATTTTTCCGTTTAACGAGCTGCCGCCGAACTCCGAAGGGTTCGACCTTGGCTGCGGGTCGGGCAGATGGGCGGCCGGCGTCGCTCCGCGCGTCGGACAGCTTCACTGCATCGATCCTGCGAGCGAAGCACTGGACGTTGCGAAGAATCGCCTTGCCGACGAGCCGAATGTTCAGTTCCACCTTGCGTCGGTTTCGAACATCCCGCTTGAGGATTCGAGCCAGGACTTTGGCTATTCGCTCGGCGTCCTCCACCACATCCCTGACACTGCTCAAGCGATGAAGGATTGTGTTCGCAAGCTTAAGCCGGGCGCTCCATTTCTCCTGTACATCTACTACGATATCGAAAATCGACCGACGTGGTTTCGTGCGATCTGGGGCGTGAGCGATGGCTTGCGACGGGTTATTTGCCGGCTGCCGTTTGGTCCCCGAAAGGCCGTCACCACTGTAATAGCAATGCTTGTTTACTGGCCGCTGGCACGCACGTCGCTTTTGGCGGAGCGTCTAGGAAAAGATCCGTCGAACATGCCGTTGAGCAGTTACCGGCACCTCAGTTTCTATGCGATGCGCACCGATGCTCTCGACCGCTTCGGGACCAGCCTCGAGCAGCGATTCACGAAGGACCAGATCGAACAAATGATGAGAAACGCCGGTCTCGAGAAAATCCGGTTCCGGAACAGTGAGCCTTACTGGGTCGCTTGCGGAAGGCGGCAAGGCAACCCGAAGACCCGCAGATCAGTCGGATAAGCCCGAACTGGCAGACAGTGGAGCTTCCTCCGGAGGGCGGTAAAGGTCCGGGAAGATGCGAACGGTGACCAAAAGGATCGTCGGCACCAGCATCGTGAGTAGCGTGTCCTTCACCGATTCCGCGAGCTTCTGCGTGTAGAAGATATCTATGGCTTCGTTGATGCTGGAGAGCATCAGCAGGAAAGACCACGGGACGAAGCTTGCCAGGCTCTTCCGAAGCCCAAGAGCGACAAGAACGATGATCAGAACGCCGCAGGCCACGTGCAGGCTGTCCGACTGATACCACAAGAGCCGTTCGATCGAATGTTTCCAGCGTTCCCAACCGGACGTTGCGTATCCCACGAACTGGAAGATGCCCGAGGCGACCATGTCGGGGGTTTACATCTTCGGCGCCGGCGATGGGGAGGGACCGGCGCCGCTCCCGGAAGCGCCCAAGGCCCCGGCCGCAAGGCGGCTAGACTCCGACAAGATGTTCAGGGGCCGCGTCGAGGGCGTAGCTTGCATTCGCTCCCGGAAAGCATTGCGGGTCGTGTTAAGTGAAAGACCGATCAGGATGTAGAGCGGCGTAAATCGGGAATAGTTGGCCGTCACTCCGGTTATGATCGAAGGCAAGATCACGATCAGCAAGGCCAGCAGTCCGCGCTCACTGTAAAGCCTGCGCGTCCAGATCAGCCATGCACCAACATAGAGGCTGAAGCCGACGATGCCGTACTTACCCATGAACGACCACCAGGTGCTGTGCACCTCGATCCGGTAGAAAATCGTCCCGACTTTGGCCTTTTCCGCGCCAACTCCGAAGAGGAAGCTGATCGGGTCGTGGAAGGGAATGACGTAGCCTCGGGCGGCAAAGCTGTCGTAGCTGCTTGCGCCCGTATCCTTGATCCTCTGGACGAACTGCAAGCTGTTCAGTTCGCCAAAGCTGTAGGCAGCCCACACGCCCGCCATCAGCACCACTGCTCCAACCATAACCATTGGCGACAGCCGGTCCTTGTTCAGGAAGGAGGCGAAGCCGAAAACGAGCATGGCGCCAATTGCAACCGATGATGCTCGGGAAACGGACGTCATCACAAGGATCAACGACAGGGCCCAGAGCAACATGGTCATGTTTCGCGAGAGGGAGTCGCGAAGGTAGAGAAGGCCTGCAATCGACGCGACGCATACCGCGAAATAACCTTGCTGATTGGCGTTGTTGAACAGGCCGGACGACCGCTCAAAGCCGGACTGAAGCACTGTGAGGCTGGCGCCGAAATACCAGACCGACACGGTTGCAATCAGAGTGCTGGCAATCAACGATCCGATGAGCGCGAACCGAAAGTGCCTGTCGTTCATAGGTATTCGCATGAACGTAATGACGATCGCGGCATTGAAGATGAGATATGCGGGCTCCAGCAGCGAAGAGACCGACGCACCGCTCATGACTGCAAAGCTCTCCACGAACAGTGAAAGGAGAGCGAGAAGAGCGAGAAACACTTCCAGCTTGGTGAACTTCGTATGCTGATGCGAAAATCTCATCAGCATGAAAAAGGCTAGAATGATGTGCGCGTACTGAACCGTACCCGACTTGAACGAATAGACCGGCAACAGAGTGATTCCCAAGCCGAGCAGTAGTGGTTCCAACTTGCTACTCCCGCGGACAAGGCGTGGTCCCGGATGCTGTCACGCACGCGGATAGGCTTGTCGAATCATCCCGGATATGCCAGCCGGAGAGCGGGTCCGTCCAGAGGTTAAGCACCAAGGGAGGCTAGTTGGCGCACTGGATCTCTGCGTGGACGAAGCGGTGAGTAGCGGAGTTCGAAGCCTTGCGGCGGATGATGTGCCGCAGGACGAAGGTCAGCGGTTCATCAAGCGCGATACTGCTGCGGCCGAAGCCGTCGAAAAGTATAACTGGCTTTATGAAATCGCAGCCTCGAACGACTTTGTCGCACCACACGCCGAGCTTGTTGCTCGCCATGGATCTCAGGCGGTCAGCCTTGAGTTCATTCCGAATTTCATCCCGCTAAGGCAGCTTTTCGTCCGCTACCTGCTGCGCATGCGGATGAAGCCGAGCTTTCTTTCGCTGATGAGGGAGATCGGTCGAGCCCTGGCCGCCATTCACAACGCGACAATCCCGGACCGTTGGGTCCGCCATCACATTGAGACGGACTTCCACGAAACCGCCCGACGCTACGGCTTAAGTCAGATCCCGAATTCGAAGCCGGTGCCGCTGCACGGCGACTTCGGGCAAATGAATATCGGGATAGCCCGCGATTCCGGTGCCGTGGTGGTATTGGACCCCTGTGGAAACACCGAGGCGCTCGTCGGACACCACCTGGCCTATGGCGACCCGGAACTCGATGTGAGCCTGATGCTTGGATTTCTGGAAGGCCAGATCAATTCGCCGGCGATTCTCTTGGCAACGCATTCACGCATTTGCAAAGCTCAGGCCGCCTTTCTCGAAGGCTATTTGGGTGGTGGCCGAAAAATAGATCTCGAGAGCGCGTTCGCGTACAGCAATGCATTCTTCTGCTTCCGAATGCGGAAACTCGGCCCGCTGCGCCGCTTGTCCACGCGAATGCTGTACAATAACATCCGCGGCAACTCGACAGTTCAAGACAAAGTCGCGTGCATCCAAAGGTACTTAAATGTCTGATGATTATCGGCAAAGCCATCTGGGTGTCGATCACGCGTCGTCTTACGTTTCGACCTATACGCACGGCTATTATGCCGGCCAGTGGCAAGCTGTAGAAAGCCCTTTGATCGAGGAGCTTTTCGTTGAGCTCCGTGCCAAAGGTGTCGAGGATGTGGTCGACTTCGCTGCCGGGACCGGCCGCATCACCGCGCTCGCCTCCAGGATTTTTCCACGAGTGACAGCGGTCGACATTTCGAGCGACATGCTCGCCCACGCTCCCGCGGGTGATAATGTCCGCCGGATCTGCCGCGACATTACTGTCGAGCCGATCGAGGAACAGTTCGATCTTTGTACGGCCTTTCGATTCTTCCTGAACGCGGAGCCCCGGCTGCGAGCAGCCGCTCTCGATGCAATCGGACGGATGGTGAAGCCGGGCGGATACCTTCTCGCAAATATCCATATGATCAGCAGCAGCCCAATGGGGATGGTGTACCGCACACTCGACAGCGTCGGCCTCAGGGCGCACCAGGTCTTGCCCGCAGCCACCTTTAGGGATCTCCTTGGCTCCCACGGGTTCGAGGTGGTGAAGGAAATCCCGTACGGATTCCTGCCGCGGCCTGGCCCGTTGCTGCCCTCCCTGATGCAATCCTTGAGCGGCCCCGTCGAAAAAGCTGCAAGGCGACTGTCTATCCCGAAGGGCCTCGCCCAGTCGCGCCTGTTTCTCGCCCGAAAGCAATGAAGCGGCCGCCGTGGCATTACGGCGTGCCGGTCATCATCAACTTCGCGTCGGTATTTTTATCTTTTTGCGCCAATGTCTTGCTGGCCCGGCTCGTCGGACCGGCGACGTTCGGAATTTTCGCGATCTGGCAGAACAATACGCAACTTTTCGGCACGTTGGGCACGTTCGGGCAGACGAATTATGCGCTTCGCGAGCTCGCGCACTCCGGACCGCCGCATTCGGAAGACTCCCGGGCCATCGCAAAAAGCGCGGTCCTCCTTTCCGTCGCTGCCTCGTCGCTCTTCGGCTTGGCCGGCGCGGCGTTCTTCGCATTCGTCCAACACGGGCCCGTTGCCGGTGCCGGGTTGCAGTTGGTCGCGACGATCATGGCTGGCCTTCTCATCACCCTGTCCTCCGTTCACCGGGGAATGGGTTCGCTGATTACCGGGCTGGTGTTCGACCGGCTGGTTTACCAGGTCCCTTTCGTTCTTCTTCTTGTCCTGGCCGCTGCGCTCCTTTCCCGAAGCCTGGCTGCCATCACTGCCGTTACCGTGCTCATGACGATCGCCGCCGCTGCCTCGGTCGCCTATCTCTTTCACCGCGCCGGCTCCGGCTTGCTCCAGGCGCGGCTTCCACGCGGATTATCGGCCGAGATCCGCCGGTTGCTCCCTTTCTTCGTCGTGAACTGCCTGTTCGTAATCAACGCCCGCTACCTGCTCGGCTATTGCGGGATATTCCTTAGAGGCGCGATTCTGGGCCAAATCGGGTTCGTGTTCACGCTAGTAGCGATCCTGATCATCCCGATCGCCACATTGAATCTTATCGCCGGCCCCTATCTCGCGCGGCGGGTCCGAGAAGCGGGCGGAGAGCGAGTCACCCTCCTCTACCTCACGCTTGTGGCCGGCTTGATGATTGCCGGCGTCGCGGTCGTGGTGCTTGCCCAGCCGCTGTTCTTCGAATTTGCGCGGATGGAGCTGACGGTACCGATGTCGTTCGTTCTGTTGCTGGCGACCACCATCGGGGTGACGTGTGTCGGCAATGCGGGCCTCATAATCCTGCAGTTCCGCGGTGAGGCGGGCGAAGCTGCCAAAATCTTTTCCGTCGCGATCGTGGCCAAGCTGCTGCTCGGCTTCTTCGTGGCCAAATTCCTTGGAATTACCGCCCTGCTCTGGACCGATCTCCTGATTGGCACGGCTTTCCTCTGTGTGCTTCTGATCAAGATTATCGCGCCCATTCGGCTGAACGACGACGTGCGACTCTCCTAACGCCAACGCCCGCGCTCGCGGGGTCAGCCGAGTTTGACGTGCCGGGTTGGCCGGGCTTCGCGGGATTTGTCGAACGTGGCGGAATGCTGCGTCATAAAGGCCAGCGCAGCCGCGAAAATCGCGGAAATGGCGCCCGTGCGGATCGGGAAATCGACGATGCTGTGAGTGAGCACCGCGGCGGTGATGATTGTCGACGCCTTCGCGAACGGCGTGCTTAGGTGCGAACGCCAAATTCTTGCCGTAGTGAACGCCCACCAGAGAAGAAACCCAGCGATCAAAAGGACGCCTGCAAGGCCCAATTCCAGGACCAGCTCCAAATATTCGTTATGGGCGTGGTTCACATAATATTGCGTGACGGCGAGTGGGTTCTCCTGCTGGCGATAGACCTGATCGAACGAGCCCAGCCCCGTGCCCACGGGAAAGCTTTCCGCAATTGCCGTCGTGGTCGTTCGCCAAACTTCCAGACGCGAAGCGACCGACCGCGATGTCTCTGGATCATCACTGGTCTGCCCCATTGGAGCGCTGATCATCACTGCAACGGCCGCCGCGACCGCAATCACGGCAACCGGAATAGCGAAGCGGCGCCAGCGGACGCCGGCCGGCCCCAACGCAAGGCTTGCAAGCAGCACCGGCACGACAAGTGCATAAGCCGCGAGCGAGCCATTCAGCGCTACGCCAAAGAGCAAGAGGAGGAGAATGACGACGCCCGTCCAGTGCATCCCGAACTTCGACGAGCCTCGCTCGCGAACGCTGGAGTAGATGAGCGCCATTGTGAACGGGATGCTCACAAGCAACAAAGTCGCCATGTGATTCTGGTTCGCGAAGAAGCCCACGGCGCCGATATTCGTGATCCGGTAGAAATAAGCCCAGGAATCTGGCCCGCCCGCGACCTGTAGCGCGCCGACGGTGATAGCAAGCAGCGTGCCGGCGATCGTTACGATGGCCAGGACACGCGGCGACGGCCGCAACCTTTCGGTCGCGCAGAAGACGGCAATTGCGGGAATGGCGGCGAACAATGTCATCACGGAATCAAACGGCGATTCCGAGATCGAAAGAGGCGGTTTCTTCTCACCGAGCAGGTCGAAGCCGGCCGATAGCCCCTCCCTTCCGGGAAGGTTTGTCCATAGCGACGGCGGAAGCGGGACCAGCTGCAGCACAACAACGACGACCGAGGCCAGCAGCAGCCAGTAGAGCGCCCTCGGCCTGCCTTCGGTGCCTTGAGCGGGCGAATGGACTGCGGCCCAGGCAATCAGCCCCACTCCAAGCAGTTGAAGCGCGAGGTTGCCCCAGATGTCTTGCGCGCTTCCACCCAGCACAATGCAGAGGAAGATATAGGCGGCGACCAGGATCGATGCGGCGTTCTGCTTCACTGTCTCACCGGTTCAATGACCACGGGGCCAAGCCGGACGTCCACATCGCTCGGCACATCCTGCGCGCGTCCGTGCAACACAAGTCTCTGGGCAGGACAATTGGCTTGCGGCACCGCGAACGTCTGCGCATTCGCTCCTAGGTCGCCTCGAAGGATCACATCGCCCCGCGGCTGGCAGGCCAAGGTCCACTCCAGTACGCCCTCAGGAATCTGGCCACGCACAGCCGTCTTGAGTGCGTATCGCCCAGGCGAGAGCAACAGCAATTGTCCTGCCAGTGCCGCATCCGTCCGTCCGAAATAGAGAACGCGCAGAGTGCCGTCCGCCGGCTCGGCGAATCCCGCAGACGTCGATGTAAAACTCCAGTTGAAGGGGGGCGGCGCTGCCAGAGGACGGAATTCGCCGTTGAACAACAATGGAGAACCAGATTCCGGAACGTCCGAAAACTGCCGCCAGATTGAATAGGCGCGACCGTAATCGCCTTTGTCGATGAAGCCCTTCAGAAGGCGCTCCTGCCACGCTTTCGAGCCCGAATCATTTTGCGGACCCGACTTTGAAAGCGCCAGAATCATGTCTGCATTGGAAGTGTCGGCTGCGAGCGCGATCAGCAGCGGCCTCTTCAGACGGGGGTTGATCCTTATGATCTCGGATAGATTCTTCAGCGCACCAGGCTGCTGCGCGTAGCTGGAAAGCGCGGGAACAAGCTGAACGCTGCTGCCCGGCACGATCTGCGCGAGCACTGCCATTTCCGCGAGGCCCGACGCGACATTCCCCTGCCGAATCCGGACATCAGCGAGCAGATAGCGCGCCGCTACCGACCGCGGACTCCGCCAGCGCGCCGCCTGGAGGAGCTCCGCCGCCCGATCGAGCTCGCCTTTCCGAGAGGCTATCGCTGCCTTGAGAAGAAACGGCTCCGGCTGAAGTGGAGCCCGCGCGGAGACAAGCTCTAACTTGGCGTAGGTATCAGGCCCTGGATTCGTACCGGCGGCTGCGGCCCGCCCCACCTCTGCCATCGCAGCGGAAACCAGCGATGGCGGAATGCCAGGTGCGAGCCGGAGCGCAAGCCGGGGGTTGTTCTCGGCTTCGACGGACGCGACTGTCAGCCGCGCAATTTCGGCCGCCAGAAAAAGCGCAGCAACGGCCGAAACCGCGATGCGCAGCCGACTTGCCCGTTGCGCCTTCAGATCACGTTTCCGCTTGGTCCGGAATCAGCACGATCTCGGGCCGGCGTCTTCCGAGTTCGCCGTACTTCTTTCCGTAGCCGTAGCCGTAGCCATAGCCGTACCCATAACCATAACCATAGCCGTACCCATAGCCGTAGCCGGACGGCCCGCCTTTCGATTTCGTGAGCGTTACGCCCAGGATGTGCGCCCCGGCGGCTTTGAGCTTGCTGATCGCATCGCGGGCGAGGTTCGTGCGAGTCCTGCCTGATTCAACAATGAACATCACGTCATTGCACATCGAGGCCAGCAACGGAGCGTCGGCGAGACCGATCACCGGCGGAGCGTCGATAATGATCAGATCGAATTGTGCGGACGCCTCGCGTACGATCGAATGGAAGCGGGATGTCGACAGCAAGTCGGCGGGATTCGGGGGAACCGGTCCTGCCGGAAGCAGCCAAAGGTTTTCGAAATGCGTCGCGGCCACAACTGACGACACCGGGTCGCTATTTGTAAGCAGCGTTGTTAGTCCGCCGTTATCCGGTGGCGTCTTGAACGCCGGCTTGCGCAAGTCGCAGTCGATGAGAAGGACCGACTGCCCGCGGCGCGAGAAGTTCTGGGCGAGCGCAAGCGCGGTCGACGACTTCCCTTCCGAGGGACGGGCGCTGGTCAGGAGCACGACCTTGGGAACGCCCGCTTCGGTACTGAAGCTGAGCGACGCGGCGACCGTGGAATAGGCTTCCGCAACAGTCGATGTCGGGTCCCTGAGGTCCTCGACGAAATCGCCCTTGCCACCTCGTTTGGGAATGATTCCCAAACAGGCGAGCCCAAGCTTCGTCCGAACGTCTTCGCGCGTTTTGATCGTATCGTTCAGATATTCCAGTCCAAGTGCCGCCAGGAACCCGATCGCAAGCCCAAGCGCGAGCCCGAGCGCAATGTTCAATGGCAGGTTGGGACGATAGGGGCTAACCGGCGGCTCAGCCCGATCGACGATCGAAACCGGCGCCGTTCCAATGCCTCCGGCGACACCGATTTCCTTGTACCGCTGGAGAAGCGCATCGTAGAGCGCGCGATTGGTGTCGACGTCCCGCTGCAAGATCGCATAGCGAATGCTTCGTCCGCGCAGATCGAGCACCTGACCCTTGAGCTGCGACAGCTTCGACTGAAGCGCACTCTCCGCAGCTTGTGCAGCTTTATAATCGTCCCGAAGCGCGTTGATGCGAGCGGTGGCGACGCTCGACGTCTCGCTCTTGATCTGCCGGTCCAGCTCCGCGATCTCCGCGCGCAGGCTCACCATCTGGGGGTGCTGAGGCTGCATCGTCTGAAGCTTCTGCTGATATTCCGCCTGAAGCGCCGCCCGGGTCTCACGAAGCTTCTGGGTGCTTTGAGTCTCGTTCGACGTGATCCCGCCGTTCAAGGCAGCGCGGTATGCGCCCTCTGCGGCTACTCTTCGAGCGGTCGCCTCGGACAATGCCTGGTTGGTCTGCGTCAGGGCCTGTCCCTGCGGGGAATTCGCGTCGGTCGAAAGCGGGCTCGAATTCTGGTCCGTCGCCGTGTTGATGATGCCTTCCGCCTGCGCATAAGCAACAAGGTCGCGCTCCGACTTTTGGAGCTCGGCCCTGGTCTTCGAAATCTGCCGCTGGAGGAAATTGCGAGCGTAGGCCGACGCTTCATATCGCCGTTGCAGGTTGGAGTTGATGAACGCGTCCGCGATTCCATTCGCGACCGTTGCCGCGATCTGCGGCGAAACGGAATCATAGCTGAACTTGATCAGCTGCCCCTGCTCTGGGGGAATGACCGTAAGATTGTGCGAGACCGCCTCGGTCGCTTCGGTCAGGCGCCGGCCGGGGTCGATGTCCTGCTGTACGATCTTCGGATTGTTGGCGAGGTTCAGGTCCTGCGCGACACGCTCGGCGAGACTGCGACTGCCAAGAAGTCCCACTTGCGTGGCGACAAAATCCCACGGCGTCTGGGCCTCGGCTTGTGAACCGCTATTTTCGTTCAGGATTTCGACGGTTGGCGGGTTGACCTGAAGGATGACCCAGGCGCGGTAGATAGGCGTGGTCAAGACCGTATAAACGATTGCGAGGGCCAGTCCGACCGCAGTCGAGGCAACGATCAGCGATCGCCATTCCCGAACAAGCTTCAGAAGCGTTGCAAAATCGAGCCCGGACCCGTGTTCAGGCGCATTCTGAATCGACGGATCGTACCGCTGGACCGGCCAATTCCGCTCATCGAGAGCCAAGTCGCGGTTCATAGGGCGCACGCCTTAACTGTCGGCGTGATCATTTCAGAAAGAGTCACTGCCCCGCCTCTCCGAATCCAACGATTCACCCGCCATAACTGACTTATTCATTGGGAGAAAGCTACCGATTTGGACGCTTCGATGAGAAAGATCCGCGTAGCGACTAGCCCGCGGCAGTCTCCAGGCAGGAAGCGATCGTGCTCGAACGCCATTCTTCGAAAGCCAGTCTCGCCCGACCGGTATATTGTTTTTTCCGGTCGGCTTTCCTCGATTGGCCATCGATCGGCGGCATCAGACCAAAGTTGACGTTCATCGGCTGGAACGCCTCGGCATTGGCGCCCCCGGTGATGTGGCGGAGGAGTGCGCCGATTGCGGTCTCGACCGGTGGCGGCTCGATGAACCGGCCGCGCAGCTCCGCGGCGGCGAACCTCGCCGCGACCAACCCGATGGCCGCGCTTTCGACATAGCCTTCGCAGCCGGTTATCTGGCCGGCGAAACGGACGTTCGGCTTCGATTTCAACCGGAGCCGCTCGTCCAGCAGCCGCGGCGAATTGATGAAGCTGTTGCGATGAATTCCGCCCAGCCGGGCGAACTCGGCATTCTCAAGGCCCGGAATCGTCCGGAAAATCCGCACCTGTTCGCCGTGCTTCAGCTTGGTTTGAAACCCGACTATGTTCCACAAGGTGCCGAGCGCATTGTCCTGCCGAAGCTGGACCACCGCATAGGGCCAGCGGCCTGTTCGCGGGTCATCGAGGCCGACCGGCTTCATCGGCCCGTAACGCAAAGTGTCAGCGCCGCGCTCAGCCATCACCTCGATCGGCATGCAGCCTTCGAAGTATGGCGTGTCTCGTTCCCACTCCTTGAAGTCCGCCTTGTCGCCGTCGATCAGGGCCTGGACGAACGCTTCGTACTGCGCCTTGTCCATCGGGCAGTTGATATAGTCCTTCCCGTCGCCCTTGTTCCAGCGTGACTGGAACCACGCGACGTCCATATCGATGCTGTCGCGATGTACGATCGGCGCAATCGCATCGAAGAAGGCGAGCGCCCCCTGCCCCGTTTCCGCCGCGATCGCCTCCGCGAGTTTCGATCCGGTGAGGGGCCCGGTCGCAACGATCGCTGGATGATCTGGAAGGGCATCGATCCGTTCGCGAACCACGGTGACGTTGGGGTGCGCTTCAACCGATCGGGTAACCTCGGCCGAAAATGCCTCGCGATCGACGGCCAGGGCGGAACCCGCCGGAACCCGATGGACGTCCGCCGCTCTCATGATCAGCGAATCGAGATCGCGCATCTCTTGGTGGAGAAGCCCCACGGCGTTGTGCTCCGCATCGTCCGACCTGAAGCTGTTGGAGCAGACCATTTCCGCGAGCTGATCGGTTTCATGCGCCGGCGTGCCGTCCCCGCCTCCTCGCATTTCGGACAGGCGGACTTTCACCCCTGCCTCCGCGAGTTGCCACGCAGCTTCCGAGCCAGCGAGACCGCCGCCGATGACCTGGATATCCTCGTGCATTGCGGCCCGCCTTTAGCTGGGTCCGCCCACCGCATCCATCGCAGTTTTCGATCGAGAATTGGATTTTTGCTTTTGAGCCTTGTGGATGACGACCAGGACTTCTCCGTCATGCATCGAGCACTCTACCTCACCGCGATCACCAATCATCTCTGTGACGTCCCGCCGGGGACCGTTCGGCCCTGGGCCCGCGACGATGAAGCGCCCCTCTTCACAACGGAAATCCCATTTGTGGAGAGCGTAATAAAGCTCATTGCTGCCTTCGTTTTCCTCGTGCAGCAAAATGATGAATCCGCCAGGCCGGGTAGTCGCCAGCATTTCTTCGATCCCAGTGAGCGGGTCGCGGGAATGGTCCAGCGAATTTTGCGCGTGGACGATGTCGAACGTCCTTGCGCCGAGCTGTTCCCGAAGAGATTCCGCTTCGGCATAAATGGTCGGAATCGGCGGTTTTTTCTCACATTCCGCGAGGATCGCAGCATACTCCCGAGCAAGGGGATCGGTCGGAGTTATTACCAGCTGTTTCGAGGGATGTTTCTTTCCGAGGACCGTGGCCGGCCCCGCGCCAATATCGAGGATCTCCACTTTGGTCTTGTCGATTCGATCGATGATCCGAGCGACATGATCCTGAACAGGAGCCTCAGGATCGAACCGCATCTTGAAGTCGTCTTGCCAATGCAGCCCCTCCGTGAGAGCCCATCGCCTCCAATATTTCACTTCAGTACGAAGGTGCCGATCGCGGGTGTCGGGCGCGAGGCCGCGAATTATCTGGACCGCGCGACGCAGCAGTGCCGATTTCCGCAACTGGAGCCGCGCTCGCCAGATGCCCAGTTGAACGATCCCACTCAGTTTCATTAACCTGGGTGCTCCGGTTGCCGCGTTGTCTGGTCGAGCGCGGGGAGAATCGATCGGATGCTTCTGCGCGTCAGAATGGCCTGAAAATTGCGAACAGCGGGAAGGTCTGGAAGAACTTCCTTTGAGTATCCTTGATGCTCGATCCGTCGACGATGATGATATCGCCGGAATAGACGGGCGGATCGGCCATTTCCCCACGCTGGATGCTCAGAAGATCGAAGGCCGCCGCCTGGCGCTTGCCATCGATTGTCCGGAAGACGGCAACTCGGCGCATGTTCGCCGTCTGCTGGTCGGCTCCCCCGGCAAGGGCCACGGCCTGCATCAACGTCATCGGCCCAAGGACGGGGAATGCCCCGCCCTTTCTGACCGCCCCGTCGACAGTGATGACGTGGCCCGCGGCCTCCTTGACCCCGACGCTTATGTCCGGATTCCGGAGATATTTCTCGCTGTATTTCTCGGTCAGGATCGAATCCAGCTGAGCCGGGGTAAGGTTCGTCGCCGCCACTTCGCCGATCAGCGGCATGGAGATATTGCCGAGAAGATCGACCTGATAATCGCCCGACAAATCATCCATCCCGAAGACCTTGACCGACAAGGTGTCCATCGGCGCGATTCGGTAGCTGGCGTCGAGCTGCGCTGGAGACGGTGAATCCGGAATGCCGAAATTGCTGACGTTGTAGGGGATCGACCCGCCGCGCTTGTCAACGCATCCCGCCACGATCACGGCAGACGCAGCGAAGCAAACCAGTCCCAGGCCACGCAATCCACTAAAGCGACCGTTGTTCATCCGAACACCTCTCTCAGCTTGGGCGATTGACCTAACCGACTTCTTACGCACGCGAAAGTCCGCGTTAGCGAGGCATCCCGTCCTTGACTTCGGAGCAAGACGCGCCGCAGTTCGTCCGTCTCTGAAGCTACCCCGGTTGAACTCACACCCATGAAACGCGTCCTGATTACCGGCACCGCCGGCTTTATCGGTTTTCATCTTGCAGAGCTGCTGCTCGAAAAAGGCTATGCCGTTCACGGCTATGACGGGATGACCGATTATTACGACGTCGCGCTGAAGCGGCGGCGTCACCAGCATCTTCTTCAGCAGCCGAACTTCGCGGCGACCGAAGCCATGCTCGAGGATTTCGAAACACTCCGGGGGGTCATTCGCGACTTCCGGCCTGATGTGATCGTTCATCTCGCCGCCCAGGCCGGCGTCCGATACAGCCTCGAGCAGCCCCGGACCTATATCGACAGCAATATCATCGGGACCTTGAACGTCCTGGAAATCGCGCGGGAAATGCCCGTGGAGCACTTGCTGATGGCGTCGACCTCTTCAGTTTACGGCGCCAATACCGAGATGCCGTTCGACGAAAAGGAAAAGGCCGACACCCAGCTCAGCATCTACGCGGCGACCAAGAAAGCGACCGAATCGATGGCGCACAGCTATGCCCATCTGTTCGGCATTCCGATCACCATGTTCCGTTTCTTCACCGTTTACGGGACCTGGGGACGACCCGACCTGGCGCTGTTCAAGTTCGTCGATGCGATCCTCGATGACCGCCCGATCGACATCTACAACCATGGCAACATGGAGCGTGACTTTACCTATGTCGGCGACCTCGTCCGGGCGATCGAGTTGCTGATCGGGGTTCCGCCCTCACCGCCCGAAGGACGAGGCGACGTTTCGCCCATCGACTCAATAAGCCCTGTGGCCCCCTTCCGGATCGTCAACATCGGCAATTCGGAGCCGGTCAGGCTACTCGATTTCATCGACATCATTGAAGAGAAACTCGGCAAGAAGGCGCAGCGCAATTATCTCGGGATGCAACCCGGCGATGTCCCGGCGACGTGGGCGAACGCGGATCTGCTTCGCGAGTTGACCGGATACCGGCCCCGCACCGACATCCGCGAAGGGGTTTCCGCTTTCGTAGACTGGTTCCGCGATTATTATCGCAAGTGATGCGCATCTTCACCATCGGTTATGAA
>JBDZVC010000240.1:0-6715 GCA_040255475.1 Phyllobacteriaceae bacterium
TGCATGACGATCGCCTGCGCGCCCCTGCCGATGGCGCCGCCGCCGCCGGCCGCGCCATAGATGCCGGTCACGTCGCTCGCGCGGCGGATGTGGCGAACGGTGCCGCGGAAATAGGTCTTCGACGCCCCGAAGACGAGGCCGGCCGAGATGCCGCCGATCGAGATGCGGTATCTGCGGCCGCGGAAGGTCAGCGTACCCTCGCCGCCGCTGCCGCCGACGAAGAAACCCGCCTTGTAGACCGCGAAGCGGATAGTGCCGCTGTCGGCGTGGGCGGCGGGGACAAAGCCGATGACGGCGAGCGCCATCGCTGCAAACGCCATTGAACGAAACCGGGAAAAGATCTGCATGACGAAAGGCTCCTCCGATATCGCCGCTTAGCCAGCCGGCCGGCACGACTCAATGTCGTAGCGGATTTATAGCCGAAGAGGTTCCGCCCCGCATCCATTCACGCGGGCCGCGCACGCTGTTTCGGACCGACGGCTTTGAGGGGCGATCAGAGCATCTCGAACACGAAGGCCTGCACCTGCACCTCGGGTTCGCCTATGGCGAAGGCGCGGAAGGGCGGACTTTCCTCGATCGGCCGCCAGCGGCCTGCCTTTTCCAGCCGGGCGAAGATATCGCGGAAGCCGCCCGTTTCCAGCACCGTGTCGCGCACGGTGAAGATGGCATGGCCGCCCTTCCTGGTGATGCGGGCGAGTTCCTCTAGGCTGGAAGCCGGCGCATGGCCTTCCGTGAACACGCCGGTCGACAGGAAGGCGCTGAAATGCCCGTCTGTCCAGGGCAAGCGGCCGCCGAGATCGGCCTCCTTCAACGCCTCGTAGGCATTGCGGGCCGCAGCGATCTTCAGCATCTCGGGCGACATATCGAGCCCTTCGACATGGTCGTAGCCGAGCGCCTTGAGATAGGGCCCCGAAAGGCCGGTGCCGCAGCCGGCGTCGAGGATGCGGTCCCTCCCACGCGGCACGTAGCGCGCCACCCAGGCGCCGATGAGGAAAGGCAGGCCGTAGCCGAGTTCCGCCGTTTCGCGGTCGTATTCGTTGGCCCACGCCGAATAGGCGTTGCTGAGCTCGCCTGGTGTTCGGGCGGAGTAGACGAGATCCAGCGCGCGCCGCCTTTCCGGCGTCATGCGTGTCGTTCCGGGCATGTCCCACCTGCCTTCTTCTGACGGTGGAAACCCTACCATGAAACTCCTAAGGGATCATGGACAACCATGGCTAACGGCTCTGCTGGGCAAACAAAAGGCGCGGGGATAAACCGCGCCTCGTTATCTGCACCGTAAGCGAGAACTTATTCCGCCGGAGCACTCTCGGCCTGGGCGGCCTTCTCCCTGGCTTCCTCGGCTGCCTTCTCGGCGGCCAGCGCCTCGGCGGCGGCGACCTTCTCGGCCTCGAGCCGCTCGCGCTCTGCGTTCAGCGCATCACGCTCGGCGTCGTTGAGCTTGCGGGCGCGCACGCCGGTATTCTCGGAAATACGCGCCGACTTGCCGCGACGGTCGCGCAGGTAATAGAGCTTGGCGCGGCGCACCTTGCCGCGGCGCACGATCTCGACCGCCTCGACCAGCGGCGAATAGACGGGGAACACGCGCTCCACGCCCTCGCCATACGAAATCTTGCGGACGGTGAAATTCTCCTGGAAGCCCGAGCCGGAGCGGGCGATGCAGACGCCCTCATAGGCCTGGACGCGGGTGCGCGAGCCTTCGGTGACGCGCACCTGGACGCGAACGGTGTCGCCCGCCTGGAATTCCGGAAGCGTACGCTTCTCGGCAATCTTTTGTGCCTGCTCGGCTTCGAGCTGACGAATGATATCCATGGTCACAGCCTCAATTCGTTTCATGCCGGACATACCGGTCATGGCCGCCTAGACGGTCAGGTTATTCTGAGGAAATCGCGGGCGACATACACAAAATGCACCGCCATGTCGAGGCATCCCGGCAACTTTTTCGTGCAGCCAGCAAGATGGACCGGAACCCGGCCCATTCCACCGGCCGGAAAAGCATTTCCCCTTTTGGCTGCCCTACGCTACACGGATCGGGCAGCACCCGCCAGACCGCTTTCTTCCCCATTGGTTTTCTCCCGGAATGACCCTTCTTTCAGCCCTCATGCTTTTCGTATCCGGTTTCGTGGCCGGCTCCATCAACGCGGTCGCGGGCGGCGGCACCTTCATCACCTTCGGCGCGATGACGTTGATCGGCATTCCGCCGATCTCGGCCAACGCCACCTCCTCCATCTCCCAGTTCCCCGGCTATATCACCTCCACGCTCGCCTACTGGAGCGACATCAAGCGCATGTGGCGCGGCGGGCTCCTCCTCGCTTCCGTCTCCATCGTCGGCGCGCTCGCCGGGTCGCTGATCCTGCTCGCGCTCGACAACCCTTCCTTCCGTATCATCGTGCCGTGGCTGCTGCTCGGCGCCACGGTTCTCTTCGCCATCGGCCCATGGCTGAAGCCGAAAGAAGAGGCACAGAAGGAGCGGCCTCTCGCCGGTGCCGTCATCCAGTTCGTCACCTCGATCTATGGCGGCTTCTTCGGCGCCGGCATGGGCATCATGATGCTGGCCACGCTCGGCCTCACCGAGACGGGCGACTATCACAAGCTGAACGCGCTGAAGAACATGCTCTCGATCGTCGTCGCCGCGGTCGCCATCATCGTCTTCGCCTCGGGCGGCGTGGTAACGTGGCTGGCCGCCCTCATCATGGTGCCAGCCGTGGCGCTCGGCGGCTATTTCGGCGTGTGGAGCGCTAGGCGCGTGCCGCAGCTTGCCGTACGCATTTTCGTCATCGCCGTCGGCCTGTTCCTGACCGTCTATTATTTCTTCTGAAGGGGTGAGCGGCCCCACGGCCTTCAGCGGTCGTCCGGCTCGTCTGTCGGACGTTCGTCCAGAAGATCGGGCCGCCGCGCGGCGGTAAGCCTTTCCGCCTCCCCGCGCCGCCACGCCGCGATCTTCGCATGGTTGCCGGAGAGGAGCACGTCGGGGATCGGCCGGCCCTCCCATTCCTGCGGCCGCGTATAATGCGGGTGTTCGAGCATCCCCTTCTCGAAGCTTTCGTCGTCGCCCGACGCCTCGTTGCCCATGACGCCGGGCAAGAGCCTCACGACCGCGTCGAGAAGCGTGATCGCCGCCGGCTCGCCGCCGGAGAGAATGTAGTCGCCGACCGACACCTCCTCCAGCCCGCGCCCCTCGATGACGCGCTGGTCGACGCCCTCGAAACGCCCGCAGACGATGACGGCCCCAGGCCCGCCCGCGAGCTGCCGGACGCGCTTCTGGGTAAGCGGCATGCCGCGCGGACTCATCAGCAGACGCGGCCTCGGATCGCCTTCGGGCGCGGCATGGTCGATGGCGCGCGCCAGAACGTCGGCCCGCATCACCATGCCGGCCCCGCCTCCAGCCGGCGTGTCGTCGACCGTATGGTGGCGATCGGTGGCGAAATCCCTGATCTGTACCGTCTGAAGCACCCAAGCGCCGGCGCCAAGCGCCTTGCCGGCAAGCGAGACACCGAGCGGGCCGGGAAACATCTCCGGATAGAGCGTAAGGACGGTGGCGCGAAAGCTCATCGCCGATCTGCCCTGTTCTTGCCCCGCGCATCGGTGTCTTCACCGGGCCCCTCTTCCCCGGCAAGTCCCGCCGCCAGACTGTCGATGCGGACGAAGCCTTGTCCCGGCGCAACCTCGGGCACGGCCGCCCGGGTGAAGGGGATCATGACCGACGGCCCGCCCTCGCGCTTCACTTCAAGGATGTCGCCTGCGCCGAAATCGTGGATCGCCGAAACCGTGCCGATCTCCGCTCCGTTCTCGTCGCGGACGGCGAGGCCGATCAGGTCGGCATGATAGAACTCCTCCTCTTCGAGATCGGCCGGCAGCGCCAAGCGATCGACGAAGAGCGCTACACCGTTCAGCGCCTCGGCCGCCTCGCGCGTCGTGATATTTTTGAAGCGGACGATCGAGACCTCCTTCGCGGGGCGCACGGAAACCACCTCGAAGGTTCGGCCCGCCGCGTCATGGAGCGGCCCGTAGTTCCCCAGCGCCGCATGATCGCCGGTAAAGACCTTGGCGCGCACCTCCCCCTTTATGCCGTGCGTCGCGCCGATCACGGCCATCTGGACGGGATTTTCGAGTTTCGCCACGCTTCCTCGCGTCTCATATATTCACCCGCCGCTAACCAGGCGGGCGCATTGTTCCCCGATCTAGAAGAGGATTGCCAATCTAGAAAAGGATTACTTGGCGGAATGCAAGAATTCCTGATTGCGGCGAAGCCCGACCTGCAGCAAGCGCGGGAAACATGGCTGAAATCGCTTGCCCGCGAACGCCGGCTCTCCGCGCTGACCGTTGAGGCCTATGAGCGCGACACGCGGCAGTTCCTGCACTTCCTGACCGGCCATCTCGGCGGCGCGCCGGGTCTTGCCGACGTGAAGGCGCTGAGGCCTGCCGATCTGCGTGCCTTCCTCGCCTATCGCCGTACCGGTGGCGCGGGCGCGCGTACACTGGGGCGAGGCCTAGCCGGCGTGCGCTCCCTTCTGCGCCATCTGGAGCGGAATGGCCTGGCAAGCGCGGCCGGCGCCACCGCGCTGCGCGCGCCGAAACAGCCGAAATCGCTGCCGAAGCCGCTCACCGCCGCCGATGCCCGCCGCGTGGTCGATGCCGGCGAGCAGCTTGCCGAGGAACGGTGGATCGCAGCGCGCAACGCGGCGGTGCTCGCACTCCTCTATGGCTCCGGTCTGCGCATCTCCGAAGCGCTGGGACTGACGGGCGACGACCTCGCGGCGGCCGGGAGTTCCGCCCTGCGCGTCACCGGCAAGGGCGGCAAGACGCGGCTCGTTCCCGTCCTGCGCGTCGTGGTCGAGGCGATCACCGAATATAAGGACCTCTGTCCCTATCACCTCGACGCCGAGGGTCCGCTTTTCCGCGGGGCCAAGGGCGGACCCCTCAACCCGGCGATCATCCAGCGCGAGATGAAAAAACTGCGCTCGGCGCTGAACCTGCCGGATACGGCGACGCCGCATGCGCTCCGCCACTCCTTCGCCACGCATCTTCTCGGGCGCGGCGGCGATCTCAGGACCATCCAGGAATTGCTTGGTCACGCCTCCCTGTCGACGACGCAGATCTACACCGGCGTCGATACGGCGCGCCTGCTCGAAGTCTACGAAGCCGCGCATCCACGCGCCTGAAACGACGGGTAGGGCGAAACTTCGCAGTCCCGTTAACGGTTTCGCTGTCTTTTGCGCCTAGCCTCGGCGACATGGAAAAAGCCGTCGCCATCGCCGACCACACCAGCGCCATCGCCTTTCATGCGATCGTCGCCGCCAACGCGCTGTTCCTGCTGTCGTTCCTCGCCATAGCCCTATTAGGCTGATCGCGGAGAAGCGGGAAACGCGCTCTGCCGGAGCCTTGTGGGCGTCCGGCCCGCCCGGTTTTCACGAAAAGCGTGATTTGGCCGCACCACGTCGCTCTGCTATCCTTCGCATCTCTCAAGAACGAGGACGAAGCGCATGAGAACCCTTCTTATCGCCGCCGCAAGCCTTGGTCTCTCGATTGCGGCAGCCAGCGCCTGTGATTTCCACAACACGTCAGCCTCGGCGAAGGCCGACACGCCGGACCCGATGACGGTCGCGAGTATAAACCAGGCCGCGCCGATGTCGAAGGCGACCGGCGAGGTCGCCAAGAAACTCGCCAATCCGGACGTCAAGGCGCCGGCCACCAAGCCCGCCGAAGCAACCGACTAAATCCCGCCCGCTCCAGAGGAAAAGGCCCGGCCATCACGCCGGGCCTTTTGTTCCGCGCCTAGCCTTCACCCCCTCTCAGTCGCGCTGCGCGTGCCACCCCTCCCCCTGAAGGGGCGAGGAAAGGTCGGCCGCAAGCTTGGCACCCTTCCTCGCCCCCGCAAAGTGGGGGAGAGGTGGCCCGGCGAAGCCGGGACGGAGAGAGGGGCTGATTTGCCGCTAGATATGGATCGGCTTGAAGAAGGTCGCGAGCGCGGCTTCCTTCACCGCTTCCGACATGGTGGGATGCGCATGACAGGTGCGCGCCAGATCCTCCGACGCGCCGCCGAATTCCATCAGCACCGCCGCCTCGTGGATCATCTCGCCGGCCCCGAAGCCTACGATATGGACGCCGAGCACGCGGTCGGTCGCCTTGTCGGCGAGGATCTTCACGAAGCCGTCCGTATGCAGCATGGCACGCGCCCGACCGTTCGCCGTGAAGGGGAACTTGCCGATCTTGTAATCGACGCCAGCCTTCTTCAGTTCCTCCTCTGTCTTGCCGACCGAGGCCACTTCCGGGCTCGTATAGACGACGCTCGGGATGACGTCGTAATTCACATGCCCCGCCTGCCCGGCCAGCATCTCGGCGAGCGCGACGCCCTCGTCCTCGCCCTTATGCGCCAGCATCGGCCCGGCGATCACGTCGCCGATGGCATAGATGCCCGGCACGTTCGTCTGGTAATGCTTGTCGACCGCGACCCGCCCACGCTCGTCGAGCGCCACGCCGGCCTCCTTCAGCCCAAGGCGATCGGAATAGGCGCGCCTGCCGGTGGCGACCAGCACGACATCGGCCTCGATCGTCTCCTTGTCGCCGCCCTTCACGGGCTCGAAGGTAACGCTCGCGCCCTTCTTCGTCTTTTCGACGCCAGTGACCTTGGCGCCAAGCCTGAACTCCAGCCCCTGCTTGGCGAGCATGCGCTGGAACTGCCGCGCCACCTCGCCGTCCATGCCGCCGAGGATCGTGT
>JBDZVC010000241.1:0-6714 GCA_040255475.1 Phyllobacteriaceae bacterium
CGCTCATGAAGAAGCCGGCTCGCGCATACGATAGCCCATGCCGCGCACCGTCTCGATCAGATCGATACCCATCTTCCTGCGAAGCCTCCCGACGAACACTTCGATGGTGTTGGAATCGCGATCGAAGTCCTGGTCGTAGAGATGCTCGACGAGTTCGGTCCGCGAAACCACCTCGCCCATATGATGCATCAGATAGGCGAGCAGACGGAATTCGTGGGAAGTGAGCTTTAGTGGCTTGCCATCGATATCGGCCTTGGAAGCCTTCGTGTCGAGCCGGAGCGGCCCGCACTCCAGTTCGGAAGATGCATGGCCTGCGGCACGGCGGATCAAGGCACGCAAGCGCGCCAGCACCTCTTCGATATGGAAGGGTTTTGCCACATAATCATCCGCGCCGGCGTCGATGCCGGCCACCTTGTCGCTCCACCGGTCGCGCGCCGTCAGCATCAACACGGGCATCTTGCGGCCGTCACGGCGCCAGCGTTCCACGACGCTGATGCCATCCATCTGAGGCAGACCGATATCCAGGACGACGGCGTCGTAGGGTTCGGTATCACCGAGAAAATGTCCCTCCTCGCCGTCATATGCCTTGTCGACGACGTAACCGGCATCGGCAAAGGCTTCGGCGAGTTGCCGGTTGAGGTCCTTGTCATCCTCAACGATCAATATACGCATGATTTTTTCGCTACCCTGCCGGAACCACGATTTCAGCACGGCGCGGACGCTGCCCGTTTTTAGCCGGAATGAGGACAACGACCACGCAGACGGTCTTGCCGTGCCTCGTTTCCTGCCTGGCTTTCGCTAGCTGGCCGCCATTCTGGGCGGCAACTTGCTGGCCGACGGAATAGCAGTCGGCCGCGGCGGCGGGCATCGCCATGGCCACGACGGCCGACACGGCGGCTGCGACAGAACGGAGAAGAGGAAGACGACGTCTCATGCCGCCCTTCTAACGCATCGCGGCTGAATGCGAAATGAATGCCGGCCGACGAAATCGTCTCGGCCGGCATCGCAGGAGTGCTATTTCAACTGGTGCGTCGCGAACAAGCGGGCAATGATCGCGGCCATGCCGGCGAAACCGCTGATCGCCTGCAGGAGCGTATCTGTCAGGGATGAACTGTCGATCCCAGCGGTGGAAATGCCGAACAAGCCGGCAAACGACATCGCGATCGTCACGATCGAGGCCCAGATCGTGCGGGACAGGTACCAGGGTTTTATTGCATCCATTCGTATTTCCTTTCAGTTGAAAAAACAGGGTGACGGGCTCAGCCAAGGGTGAGCACGGTCGAAACCGACGCGCCGGGACCAATAGCGGCGCTGATCTGACAGACGGCAATGCGGATGCTTTCAGGCGTGGCAGGAAAATCCTCCATCATGGAGACCGCCGTGTAGGTGAACGAGGGCAACGCCACTATCAGCGAGCGCACTATGTCCCCGCTGCGCGTCGCAATATCGACACGATAGGCCTCGGCCTCCTCGCCAAGCGGAATTTCGGAACCGAGCCAACTGTCCGCATCGATGCGGCCACGACGGATCCAGGAGATGTCGATATCGCCGCCAGACTGCCTTACCGCTTTCAGGTGCACGGGGGACAACGGGGTCAATGCACGCAATCCGCCCGTCTCCGTGTATGCGCCGAAAGCCGGGCCGGAGAAATCCTCGCCGCTCGGCCCGATCCGCCAGTTGAGCGGCAGCCCTACCTCCGAGTAAAGCAGACCTGCCGGCTTCACTGCCTCGTCCAAAAGCACAAAGGAAGCACCGACTACGGCGCCGGCCGTCATTGCATCCTCGGTGCCGAGTTGACCGCGCAACAGGCCGCCAAGCCGCCAGACAGAGGGTGCTGTCTCCTCGGCCGTCTGGAACTGGATAAGCTCCCACGCGCCGCCTGCCGACCGGACGGACGCCGCGTTGCCCCCATTGAGGAGTTGAAGTTCGGAGATGCTCTGCAGTTCCCCATCGGACAACCTGATATTGATCGTCTGGGAGCGATCGATCCGGCCGGAAAAGCCGGAGCCGAGCGGCTCCAGCAATTCACCGACGACTGCAGGCAGGCCGATCGAGGCGCGAAGTTCGAAGCCGGTTTCCTCCGGCGACACGTAAAGCGTTTCGGTCTTCCATGGTTTCGACCAGACCGCCACGCGAAACTGATCTTCGGATGCACCTGTCGAAATCATCGGCAAGTCCATGAAAAGAGCCAATGGTTCGCCGACGACGGCGCTGGGGGAGGCCGTGTCGAACGGCAGGGCAGATCGCCATGGCGTCGGGGCAACGCGCAGGACGCGCCGCGCCGAAAGCCTGCACAGAATGCCCTCATCGATCCCGGTCACGAGAAATTCGGCATTGCTGCCGAAGATCCGGATAAGATTGCCGGGCTGCGGGACAACGGCAGCCGCAGGTACCGCGAGACTGATTTCCTCCTTCCCGTGCCAGGTCCGGCGCAGCCAGTCGGCGACAAGCGCCTCCGCGGCGCCTGTATCCATGATCGCCGGGAGTGCGAGCGTCTGTTCCCGTTCATAGGCCGAGCCCTCGCGTAGCGCACGCGCCGACGCCGACTGGTAGTCGCGCAGGCTGTCCTGGAAGGACAGGGTGACGCTACCGGGGAGATCGCCGGCAGCGGGACGGACCTTTTCGAACGTGGCGGAATTTTCATTTACCGCCGCGTCGGTAATGTCCATGGGCGCGGCCGCCAGCGTCGTCAGTGAGCGGAAGACAAGCCTGCCGTCGTCCTCATGAACGCCAAGCCCGAATACATCCACCAGCGGCTGCAGGGCGGAGCGTGCCGAAGACGGATCGGAAACCACATAGCCGGTAAGGAATCCATCCGCTCTCGCGATGTCCGGGACCGGTAGGCCATGATCCCGAAGGATGGCGCGGACCAGCCCGGCCAGCGAGATGCCGGACAGCCTTCCGTTCAACCAATGGCCGAGCGTCCAGTTGCCACCGTCGCTCCATACATCCCTGAGAAGCGGAAAGGCCGGATAGGGCCTGGCGTCCCACGACCAGAGATAGAGACGTGAAGGATCGATCATACGGCCGCCATAGACCGGCGATACCGGGTTTGCGTCGTCCACGAAGCCGGGATTGCCGGGATTCCAGTGCCAGCCGTGCGCCTCCAGAAAGCGCTGCTGCGCCAAGTCGGACCGTCCGCCGCTTGAAAAGTGGGGCGACGCGCTCTCGGAGGATTTCGGGTCGGGGAAGACGTTCGGCTGATTTGGACCCAAATCGATGGCTGGGCAGCCAAGCTCGTCGAGCCAGGCGGCGTCGAATTGCGGGCCGCGCAGGCTCTCCGGATCCTCCGAGGAGAATATCTGCGCCACCGCTCCGGTCTCCCAGACAAGCCGCCGCCTCGTCGCCTCGAAACGGGGCGGCACGCCACGCGCGATCGCGCGGATGCCGGACGGTCCCTCGATCATCACCTCGCGGACATCGCCAAGGCTCTCGCCAACCAGCGCGATGCGGCCATAGGGCTTGCCCGGCGGCGTATAGGGCGGGAGACCACGCACGAGGGAATCCACCCATTCCGCCCCGCTTCTCGTCTTGCCGGAGCCACGCCCGCCGATCATCAGCCACGTGTCCGGCGTGCCGGCCAGCGGGTATTGGTCGGGATGTGCGAGTATGAACCACTCGCCGTCCAGGCGGCCCGCGCCGCAATAGCCGATGTTACGCTTTGCCCATATCAGCTGCGAAGGCGCGGTCGTTTGCGAAGGCACGGGCAAGCTCGACAATACGCTCGTTGATGCGGCCAAGGAGGGCAGCAAGTTCTTCATCGCTTCTGATCTGGTTCTCTCTGGCGGCTTCTTCGGGGCGCACCAGGTCGCCGATCCTTTCAAGGCCGCGGATGATGGAAACAAGGCCGTCTATTTCCGTCTTGTCGATCCGGCCGCCATTGGCGAGCGCCTCGCGGCCGGCTGCCTCGAGACGGTCGATCAACAAAGCGGCAGTGGAACGAACTCGTTCGGCGATGTTGGCGGGCGGCGCGCACCCGATCTTCCAGCCCTCCTTCGCAGCCCTCCTGACGAGGCCGTTCAACGAGCGCTGAGAGGCGTCGGCCAGCAGCGCTAGCGTCGGCTCGGCGCCCTCTGCAAGCGCACGCAGCGCCACGCCCTGCGCGAGCGGCAAGCTCCGTTCCATGCAAATCCTGCCTGATGAAAGGCGGACCCCGTCGGTCCGCCGAAGAATTGATCGGTCCGTCAGGCGCGTTGGGGAGGGCCCGCGCCTGACGGACCGCCCGGCCGCGTCGCAATCAATGCGCCAGCGGCCAGGTTCGAAGAGCACCGCTCTCTTTGTCCTTGCCGTCTGAAACTCATACTTTTCGGACGATAGCGAAAATCTACCAGACCACCGTCACGGTGTCAAGGACTTTTTTCCTATAATCGCGGCGTATGGCCCGACCAGTTGCCGCAGCCGGGCTTCAGGCCCGGTGGTGCACCTCCTGAAGCTTGTAGACGGGCGTCGGTATCCTTTCCATCCGCGCTTTCAGTTGCAAGGCCAGATACTGCGAATAATGGCGCGACTGATGCAGGTTGCCTCCGTGGAACCAGAGCGCTTCCTGCTGGGTCGGCTTCCACATGTTGCGCTGCTCGCCTTCCCAGGGGCCAGGATCCTTGGTGGTGGCGGAGCCGAGGCCCCAGACCTTGCCGACCTTATCGGCAACCTCCTGGCTGATCAGGTCGGCGGCCCAGCCGTTCATCGAGCCGTAGCCGGTGGCATAGACGACGAGGTCGGCCGGCAGTTCGGCACCGTCGACGAATTTGACGCCGGTTTCCGTCAGCTCCTGCACGGCCGCGCCCTTGCCGCTCTTCAGCTTGATCGAACCGTCGATGACGAGGTCACAAGCGCCGACATCGATATAGTAGCCGGACCCGCGTCTCAGATATTTCATGAACAGGCCGGAGCCGTCGTCGCCCCAATCGTGCATGAAGCCGACCTTCTCCAGCGCGTCGTAGAAGTCCTTGTCGCGTTCGCGCATCTGCTCATAGAGCGGAATCTGGAATTCGTGCAGGATCCTGTAGGGCAGAGAGGCGAAGATCAGGTCCGCCTTGCGCGTCGTCACGCCGTTCTCAACCGCCTGTTCGGAATAGAGCGCGCCGAGCCCGATATCCATCAGCGTGTTCGACTTGACGATATGGGTGGAGGAGCGCTGCACCATGGTGACGTCCGCGCCGCCTTCCCACAGAGCCGCGCAGATATCGTGCGCGGAATTATTGGAGCCGATCACCACCACCTTCTTGCCGCGATAGCGATCGGGACCGGGGTGCTGCGAGGAGTGCTGCTGCTCTCCCTTGAAGACATCCTGCCCTTTGAATTTCGGCATGTTGGCCTTACCTGACATGCCGGTCGCCAGCACAAGCTGCCTGGGCTTCAGCGTGATCTCCTTGCCGTCGCGCTCGACGATCACGGTCCATTCGCCGGCCTTTTCGTCGTAGCTCGCCTTCTTGGCGGTAGTGGAGGTCCAATAATTGAGCTCCATTACTTTCGTGTACATTTCGAGCCAGTCGCCGATCTTGTCCTTCGGTGAGAAGACCGGCCAGTTCTTCGGGAAATCGATATAGGGCAGATGGTCGTACCAGACCGGGTCATGGAGGCAGAGCGACTTGTAGCGCTTGCGCCAGCTGTCCCCAGCTCGCGCGTTCTTCTCAACGATGATGGTCGGCACGCCGAGCTGTCTCAGCCTTGCGCCGAGCGCGATGCCGCCCTGACCGCCGCCGATGATCAGGCAATAGGGTTGCCTGGAAACGCCGAGTTCAGCGACTTCGTCGTCGCGCTCTTCCCTCCAGCTTTTGCGGCCCTTGCCATGCCCGTGCTTGGCGCCGAGCGGGCGCGTGAAGCCGGCCTTCTCCTCGTGCCCCTTCAATTCGGCCATGGTGGTGAGAAGCGTCCAGATCAGCCCATCCTTCAGCCGGATATGGCCATAACCGCGCGCCACCTCGGTCTCGAAGGTAATCCATGCCTCGGCGACGCCGTCAGCCTCGGTCGCCTCCTCCCCTTCCGCGACCTTCCAATCGGTCGGCTTCGCGGATTTCAGCTGCGCGTGCAGCATGTCGCGCACCTCGCCCCGGCCTTCCATGGTGCGGATGTTCCAGGTGAAAGCGACGAGGTCGCGCCAATAGCATTCTTCGGCAAACATGCCGGCCGCTTCGTCGATCTTCCCGGCTTCAAGCGCCTTGCCGAACCTGTCGAGGAAAGCCTGGACACGGGTTGTAGGGGTCTTTTCGAGCATGTTCTCCTCCTCTTCTTGCGCTGGCAGAACCAAGGCGGTCGCACCGCCGGTGACATCCCCCACTGACATTCCCCACACCCGGATGGTCGCACAGGCTTGACTGAGCCGATATTGCCACAAAGGCGAAAACGGGCGGCACTGCGTGATGACGCCGTCACATTCATGAAGGAAAACTTTCCTGCCACCTTTACCCTCTCCGCCGATAATCGGCGGTTGTGGCTTTCCGGTCCTTGTAGCTTTGCGGGAAAGACGCACATAATCAAATGGGACGAAAATGTGGGGCTCAGTCCGAGCCACGTCGATGGCTGTGTCGGCGCCTCGGGTGTATTGTGTGCAGGTTTGGGCAACGCTCGCATGGACAAGACTAGCCGAGCCGGGCCTTCCGATCCCGGTTCGCCAGAACCCCCGGACCAACAGGGGTTGAAAAAGCGGAAAGGCCCGAAGGCGACATTCCTGCTCGCCATCGACGCCTGGATCGATACCACGCTTTACGAGGCGGG
>JBDZVC010000242.1:0-6696 GCA_040255475.1 Phyllobacteriaceae bacterium
CAGCGCAAGCGCGTGGCGCTGGCGCAGGTCCTGATCCGCGATCCCGAAATCATCCTGATGGACGAGCCCTTCGGCCCGCTCGACGCACAGACGCGCCTCATCATGGGCGATCTGCTCCTCAAGCTGTGGTCGGACGACCGCAAGGCGGTGCTGTTCGTCACCCACGATCTCGAGGAGGCGATCGCACTCGCCGACCGCGTCGTCGTCATGTCGGCGGGACCGTCGGCGCGCATTATCGGCGACTTCCCGATCACGCTGCCGCGCCCGCGCGACATCTCCGAGATCAAGGTAGAACCCGCCTTCCAGGCGCTTCACCGCGACATATGGCACATGCTGAAAGGCGAGGTGCTGAAGGCTTACGGCACAGGCGAGACCGGAAGCGCCGAGGCCGGCAAAACGGGAGGGGCAGCATGACGAGAACCGGCCTGATCGCCGCGCAGCTCGCCGTCGCGGCGATCATCATCGTCGCATGGCAGATCGCGTCGACCACGCATGTCATCGGCAACCCGGACACGATCGCCTTCTTCTTCTCGACGCCCGCCGCGGTCGTCAGCCAGATCTGGCGCTGGGTCGTCGAAGGCACGATCTGGTATCATCTCTGGATCACGCTCCTGGAATCGATGCTCGCCTTCGTCATCGGCTCAGTGGCGGCGATCCTCGTCGGCTTCTGGTTCGCCCGCAAACCGTCGCTGGCCGCGATCTTCGATCCCTATGTGAAGGGCGCCAACGCGCTGCCGCGCGTCGTTCTGGCGCCGATCTTCACGCTCTGGTTCGGGCTCGGGATCTGGTCCAAGGTCGCGCTCGGCGTGACGCTGGTATTCTTTATCGTTTTCTTCAACGTCTATCAGGGCGTGAGGGAGGTGAACACGACAGTGCTGTCGAACGCGCGCATGCTCGGCATGAGCGAGCGGCAATTGCTGCGCCATGTCTACTGGCCCTCGGCATTGTCGTGGATGTTCTCCTCGCTGCACACATCCGTCGGCTTTGCCGTCGTCGGCGCGGTCGTCGGCGAATATCTCGGCGCAGCCGCCGGCCTCGGCTACCTCATCCAGCAGGCCGAGGGCGTGTTCGACGTGGGCGGGGTGTTCGCCGGCATGTTCGTGCTCGCCGCTTTCGTCCTGCTGATCGACTGGGGCGTGACGATAGTGGAGCGGAGGCTTCTCGTCTGGCGCCCCGAGACGGCAAGATCCGGAAGATAGAAATCCGATAATTACCAAGGAGGAAGAAATGAGAATCATCTCGAAACTGATCGCCGCCGGGGCGGCGCTTCTGATGACTGCGGGCGGCGCAATGGCCGCCGGCAAGGTCACGCTCGCCATCGGCGGCGCATCCTGCCTGTGCTACCTCCCGACCGTGCTCGCCAAGCAGCTTGGCGAATACGAGAAGGCAGGCGTCGACGTGAACCTCGTCGATTTCAAGGGCGGCTCGCAGTCGCTGACCGCCGTCCTCGGCGGCAGCGCCGACGTCGTCTCCGGTTATTTCGACCACACCGTCGAACTGGCCGCCAAGAAACAGCACCTCGAGGCCTTCGTCATCTACGACCAGTATCCGGGCCTCGTGCTCGTCGTGGCGCCGGGCCAGACCGGCAAGATCAAATCCGTCAAGGACCTCGACGGCAAGAAGGTCGGCGTCAGCGCGCCCGGCTCCTCGACCGATTTCTTCCTCAAATACCAGTTGGTGAAGGCCGGGCTGAAGAAGGATTCGGCCGCCGTGATCGGCGTCGGCCTCGGCGCCACCGCCATCGCCGCTATGGAGCAGGGCCAGATCGATGCGGCGGTCATGCTCGACCCGGCCGTCACTGTGCTGCAGACCAAATACAAGGACCTCACGCTCCTTTCCGACACGCGCACGCAGAAGGATACCGAGGAAGTGTTCGGCGGCGACTATCCGGGCGGCGCTTTCTATACGCGGCCGGAATGGATGAAGGCCCATCCGGAGGAGACCCAGGCGCTCACCAACGCCATGGTGGCGACGCTGAAATGGATCCACAGCCATAGCGCCGAGGACATCATGGCCAAGATGCCGGAAAACCTCGTCGGCCCGCACAAGGACGCCTATCTGGCGGCTCTGAAGAACACGATCCCGATGTATTCGACCACCGGCCTGATGGACCCGAAGGGCGCTGAGGCCGTGCTCGACGTCTTCAAGATCGGCTCGCCCGACGTGGCCGCCGCCAATATCGACATCACGACGACCTATACGAACGATTTCGTCAAGAAGGCGGACGCTGCGGCGAAATAGAAGCCACGCAACCCCCTCTCCGTCCCGGCTTCGCCGGGCTACCTCTCCCCCCAGGGGGGAGAGGACGGGCCGCCGGCATGTCCTCGCCCCCGCGAAGTGGGGGAGAGTCCGCGAAGCGGACGGAGAAGGGACCAGCGATCCGATCGGCTCTGCTCGCGACGCAGGTTTCCACCCAACCGTCTTGACATTCGCCGGCCATACCCCGACTTCCTTGCGTTCGACGTGTCAGAGGAGCCAATCCCAATGGCCGAAGCCCGACGAACGAACCAGCCGCAGACCACCATCGACGCCGGCGAGGTGGAACGCTTTTCCGCGCTTTCCGCCGAATGGTGGAATCCGAACGGCAAGTTCCGCCCGCTGCATAGGTTCAATCCCGTTCGTCTCGCCTATATCCGCGACAACGTCGCCGCCCGTTTCGGTCGCGACCCTCGCGCCGCGAATCCTTTCAAGGGGCTGCGCTTCCTCGACATAGGCTGCGGTGGCGGGCTCCTGTGCGAGCCGATGGCAAGGCTCGGCGCGGAAGTCGTCGGCGCCGATGCCTCCTCCACCAACATCGAAGTGGCGCGGCTGCATGCAGCCGAAAGCGGCATCGAGATCGACTATCGCGCGACCACCGCCGAGGCACTGGCCGAGGCCGGCGAGAAATTCGACGTCATCCTCAACATGGAGGTCGTCGAGCATGTCGCCGATATCGGGCTCTTCATCGGCAAATGCGCCGAGATGCTGAAGCCGGACGGCATCATGTTCGTCGCCACTATCAACCGCACGTTGAAGGCGCTCGGGCTCGCCATCATCGGCGCGGAATACGTGCTGAGATGGCTGCCGCGCGGCACGCACCAGTTCAGCAAGCTGGTGCGTCCGGAAGAACTGGAGCGTGCGCTTGCGGACGCCGGCCTGCGCATCGCCGACCGTACCGGCGTCGTCTACAACCCGCTCGCCGACCGCTGGCAGAAATCCCGCGACATGGACGTGAACTACATGGTGCTGACGGAGCGGTCGCCGGCAGCGTAGCTTCAGGCTGGCTCGATATCCGCCAGGGGGAAATCGCTCCCCTTGAAGAGAAGCGGCTCGCCAAGATGCCGCGCACAGGCATAGGCAAAGCAGTCGCCCATGTTGAGCCGGGCCGGATGCTGCCCTTTGCCGAAGCGTTCGAATGCCTCGAGTGCGATCGCAGTTGCCTCGGGCGGCACTGCCGCGACGTGGATTTCAGCTTGATGGATGTAGTCGACAACGACTTGCCTCGCGGCTGCTACCCGCACGCCACGTATACGGGCAACGGCAACCACTGTCTCCCAGACGACAATTGGCGATATTGTGAGCGAACGGCCACGCTGCATTCGTCCGGCCAATTGCGAAGCATCCGCTTCATCAGCGAGGATGGCCGTCAATGCCGAGGCATCGATGAACATCAGTCTTCGTACAGACTATCGATAAAGGCCTTGTCTGCCGGCATAGCTTTGGCCAGATCGCCCATCTCCCGCAGCTTCCGGGCAAATACGGCGCTGATCTCGACAAGCGAGGGTTTTCCTTGCTCGCGCTCCAGTTCGTTCTGAAGAGCGTCGTGAACGGCTTCGGTCAAGCCGACCTTCTTCAAAGACGCGACCTTCCGCGCCAGCGCGTCCGTCTCGGGGTTCTTGATATGAAAGGCCATAACCGCCTCGGCTATCCGTACTGGTGTATCCGTATAGATAAGAAAGGATACACCATCACGTACAAGCGCCCGACAATCTACTGCCGCGCCTGAGCCTTGGTGGTCATGGCGACGCCGGCCATGATGATCGCAGCTCCCGCCCAGGTCGCAAGCTGGTAGCGCTCATCGAGAAACACGGTTCCGGCAACCAGTCCGAGCGCAGCCGCCACATAGCCGATCTGGCTGAGATAGACAGGTCCGCCGACCGCCTGCAGGCGAAAGAAGAAGGCGAACATGGTGGCCGCCGCCGCGGCCTGCGCCAGCGTCAGAAGCGGCACGGCCGTTAGTTCGCCGAGCGGAACGTTGCCGTTCATCGCCAGCGAGATCACAACCAGCATCGCGGCCGAGGCGAGATGGCTGCCGGCGGCGAGTTCGATCGGCCCGGCGTTTTTCGGCCAGTCGAGCGTGCGATAGATATTGCCGCAAGCTAGGCTGAAGGGAATGGCGAGCCCGATAATCACCCAGATGGGTTCCGCCGGCCGCCCTGCCTCGCCGCGCGTCAGCGACACGATCAGCGCGCCGGCGAAACCGACGACGATGCCGGCCATGCCGAGTGTGCCCGGTCGCCGCATGCCGAGCAGGACCGAAAGCGCCAGCGTGATGACGGGCGACAGCGTGAACATGATGCCGGTGAAGCCGGCGCCGAGATGCGGGATCGCCGACATGATGAGGAGGTTCGGGAAGGCATAGGAGATTGCCGCTGTAATGGCGAAGTAGCGCAGCCGGGCCGCATCGGGCCGCCTCGCCTTGCCCCCGAGCAGGAGCGCGGCGAGCAACACGCCTCCGGCGCCGAAGGAGATGACGAAGGCCCAGATGACCGGCGCCACGCCGGCAGCGTTCGAAAGCTTGCCGAAAGGCAGCGAGAGACCGAGCAGTGTGCCGGTGATGAGGAGCAGCCAGACGGCGGAATTCCAGATCGACAGTCTCATCACTCTTCCCGATTCTCGACCTGTCGGCGAACGTATCAGGCTTGCTGCCCAACACCCGCAATCCGGCTTCCAAAGCAGCATGTTCAATGTTAATGATAAGATAGCGAAGAGAATCTTTACGTCAAGATACTTTCCAGTGAGAAAAATGGGACGAGCGGCGCGAGCGGTCGAACAATGGCGGAAGGAACGTCCGGACCTTGACGTCCGGCCGATGGCTTTGATCGGCCGGCTGAGCGAAGCCTCGCAGGCGATCTCACGCGACAGGCTGGCGCCGCTCTTCGCCAGTTTCGGCCTGCAACGGGGCGAGTTCGACGTGCTGGCGACCCTGCGCCGCTCCGGCGCACCCTATGCGCTGACCCCGACAGCGCTCTACGAGGCGACCATGGTCACTTCGGGCGCCATGACCGCCAGGCTCGACCGACTGGAGAAGGCCGGCCTCATCGCCCGCGCTCCGCATCCGGCGGACCGGCGCGGCGTGCTGGTACGATTGACGGGGAAAGGCCGCGAACTGATTGACGAGGCGGTAACGGCCCACGTCGAGAACGAGCGCCGCATCCTCTCCGGCCTGACGGCGAAGGAGCAGGAAACACTGATCGAGCTTCTTGAGAAGTTGATCGCGGCGGCGAAATAGGGAAGCAACAGGTCAGGGGACGACACCCCGGCATGCCCAGGCCACATTCGCGAAGGATCTCGGGCCGTCCGCCCGGCCGGCTTCATAGGCGTCACGCACGGCGGCGCTGACGCGCTCGCTCTCCGCTTCGTCGAGCGTGGCCATGTATCTGCCGAGCGGCCCCTCGCCTGCGGCGATCGGCGCCCAGTAGTCGTCGAAATCCCGATAGTTCATGCGGATCATCAACTCGGTTTCGGCAACGGCATCGAGCCCCTGTTCGACAAACGTCCGCTTCATTTCGCCAGGTTGCATCATCGGCTGGAAGCAATAGCGGCTCCGTAGCTGGCGACCTCCCTCGCCGAGCGCCGCCACCGTGTCGACCATCATGCGCATGCCGGGCATGCCGCCGAGGTGATCCCACACGACCGCCGCGACGCCGCCGCCGGGCCGCACGACGCGGCGCATTTCCGATACGGCCTTGCCGGCGTCCGGCACGAAATGCAGCACGAGCAGCGCCAGCGCACGATCGAACGTGCCATGCTCGAAGGGTAAAGCGCATGCATCTCCCTGCCGGATCGTGATGCGCGGGTCCGTATTGCGCCGCGCCGCCGCTTCCACGAAGACGGGCGAATAGTCGATGCCGGTGATCTCGCCGGGATCGGCGGCCCTGGCCAGCGCGAAGGTCAGGCTGCCCGTGCCGCAGCCGACATCGAGAATCCTCTCGCCGTCGGCAATCCCCGCGAAGTCGATGAACAGCGGCGCGAGCTTTTGGCTCCAGCGGCCCATGAGTTGCTCATAGCCGGCTGCATCGTGCACGTTGAAGCTTGATGTCATCGAAGCCTCCATATGCCCCGGATATGCTAGGTCTGGATGGAATCGTTGCCAAGACGTGCCACCCTACGCCGTTGTTGGTATGGTGCCGGCAAACGAACAGGACACGCACTGGAGAGGATGACCTTGCGAGCAGTATTTGTCGACGCCACCGATACTCTGGCTGCCATCGCCGAACGGCAATTGAAAACGAGCGATCCGGCCGTCACGATAAACCGCCAGCCGACAATCACGCCGCCTGAACTGCCGGGCCTCCTTGGCGATGCGGAGATCGCCCTCATCGACCACACCCACCTGCCCATGGATATCGCGCTCGCCTGCAAAGGCCTGAAGCATGTCGTCTTTCTGGGAACCGGCCCGCGAAGCTACATGGATGTCGACGCGCTCGGCGAGAA
>JBDZVC010000243.1:0-6685 GCA_040255475.1 Phyllobacteriaceae bacterium
TCGGCATCGCCGGCGAGACCGTCGGCACGATCCTGCCCAGCTATCTGTGGCGCTATCGTGTGACCGGCCAGTACGCGCGCAGGGTCGTCGCCTGAGGGTTCTGCGGCGCTCAGCCCCAGAGTGCCAGCGCCGCCAGCCCGAGGCCGCCCACCACGAGCCGCCACCAGCCGAACAGCGCGTAGCCGCGCTTCGACACGTAGTCGAGCAGCGTGTGAACGACGATCAGCGCCACGATGAAGGCCGCCACGAAACCGACCGCGATGATCGGTACGTCGCTCGCGCTCAGAACCTTGCGATTGGCGTAAAGATCGAAAACGAAGGCGCCGACCATGGTCGGCATGGCCAGGAAGAAGGAGAATTCGGCGGCGGTGCGCTTGTCGGTGCCGAGCAGCATCGCGCCGACGATGGTCGCCCCGGAACGCGACGTTCCGGGGATAAGCGACAGGCACTGGAACACGCCGATGCCGAGATAGACCAGCCACGGCATGATCTCGACGTCGTGATAGCGCGCCTTTAGCGGCATGCGATCCACGACGAGAAGCACGATACCGCCGAGGATCAGCATGATGCAGATCAGGCGTGGCGATTCGAACAGCACCGTCTCGATGAAGTCGTGCAGGAGCACGCCGACAAAGGCGGCGGGCAGGAAGGCCAGCAAGATGCCGACGACGAAATGCTGGGTGACCCGGTCGCGCGGCAGGTCGATCAGCATCTGCCACAGCTTGCGGAAATAGACGCTGAGAATGGCGAGGATGGCGCCGAGCTGGATCAGTATCTCGAACGCCTTACCTGTGGATTTGAAGCCCATGAAATGGCCGGCAAGCAGGAGATGTCCGGTCGATGAGACGGGGATGAACTCCGTCAGCCCCTCCAATATGCCGAGGAAGAGCGCTTGCAGGATTGTCTGGTGTTCCATGAAGGTCTCCGGTCCGGAGTGGGCGGGACTGCGAGGCGGTTGCTTGTCACGGTGGCCAACCGGCCCTATAGGTCGGAGGCGCCGAACCGGCCCGAATCGCCCGGAGAATCAGGCCGCCGAGATTTATCGGCCCTTGTCGTTAAAAGCCATAGAGCACGTTTCAATCCGTCATGCTGACGCTTTTCCACCATCCGATGTTCACCACCTGCCGCTTCATCCGCCTCTGCTTTGCAGAGTATGGCGAGGAATTGGCGCTGATTGAGGAAAAACCATGGCTGCGGCGCAAGGAATTTCTTTCGCTCAACCCGGCCGGCACCCTGCCGGTGCTTCTTGCCGAGGGTGACGTGCCCATCGTCGGCGCGGGCGTGATCGCCGAATATATCGACGAGACGCGCGGCGTGCTGAAGCGCGACAAGAGGCTTTTCGCCGAGGATCCGATGGAGCGCGCCGAGATTCGCCGCCTCTGCGACTGGTATCTCGACAAGATGGAGAACGAGGTGACGCGGCATCTCGTGCGCGAGCGCGTGCTGAAGCCGTTCATGCCGAGTTCGCAGGGTGGCGGCTCGCCCGATTCGGCCGCGATCCGCGCCGCGCGCTCCAATGTGCGCCAGCATCTGAAATACACCAACTGGCTTGCCGGCACGCGCGACTGGCTGGGCGGCGGACGCATCACCTATGCAGATCTGGCGGCCGCGGCCGCCCTTTCCGTGCTCGACTATCTGGGCGAGGTGAACTGGGGCGACTTCCCGGCCGCCAAGGACTGGTATTCCCGCGTGAAATCGCGGCCGTCCTTCCGTCCGCTGCTTTCGGACAGGGTGCGCGGCATTACGCCGGTGTCCTCCTATGCCGATCTCGATTTTTGAAGAACGGCGCGAGCGCGAACCCCGCCCGGACAGGCTGCGCGCTTTCGTGATCGAAGAGGCGCTCGCCGCCGGCTTCGATATCTGCCGCTTCACCCGGCCGGATGCGACCAGCGAGGCGCCAGAACGTCTTGCACGGTTCCTCGCTGATGGCTTTCACGGGACGATGAGCTGGATGGAAGAAACGGCGGAGCGGCGCGCCGAACCCGGTCGTCTGTGGCCGGATGTGCGCTCGATCGTCATGCTCGGCATGAATTATGGCCCCGATTGCGATCCGTTGGAAATCCTTGCCAGGCGGGATCGGGGGGCGATCTCGGTCTATGCGCAAAACCGCGACTATCACGACGTGGTCAAGGGCAAGCTCAAGATCATCGCCGGCAAGCTGGCGGCGAAAAGCGGCGCCGACGTGAAGGTCTTCGTCGATACCGCGCCCGTCATGGAAAAGCCGCTCGCGGCGGGAGCGGGGCTCGGCTGGCAGGGCAAACACACCAGCCTGGTCAGCCGCGAATTCGGCTCCTGGCTCTTCCTCGGCTCGATCTTCACTACCGCCGACTTCGAGCCTGACGAGCCGGAGACGGACCATTGCGGCTCCTGCCACGCCTGTCTCGACATCTGCCCGACAGGCGCGTTTCCCGCGCCCTACCGGCTCGATGCGCGGCGCTGCATCTCCTATCTGACGATCGAGCACAAGGAGCCGATCCCGCGCGAATTCCGTACCGCGATGGGCAACCGCATCTATGGCTGCGACGATTGCCTCGCCGTCTGTCCGTGGAACAAATTCGCCCGGTCGGCGGCCGAGGCAAAATTTTCCGCGCGCGAGGAACTGCGCGCGCCCCGGCTCGGTGACCTGCTCTCACTGGACGACACGGCATTCCGCGCGCTCTTTTCCGGTTCGCCGGTCAAGCGGATCGGCCGCGATCGCTTCGTGCGCAACGTGCTGGTCGCCGTCGGCAACAGCGGCGAGCCGGAACTCGCGGCGCGGTGCCGGGAGCTTCTGGCGGACGCTTCGCCCCTGGTCAGGGGCGCGGCGGTCTGGGCGCTGTCGCGGCTGACGGGGCCTGGCGATTTCAGCGAACTCGCTCGGGAATACGGATCGCAGGAAGCCGATCCTTCCGTCACGGAAGAATGGCAGGCCGCGCTTGCGGAAAGGCTTTTGGCGTGACGATACGCATCTTACTGCTCGGCGCCGGCTATTCGGCGCGGACATTTGCCCGCCTACAGCGGAGCCGTGCCGGGGCGATCTTCGGCACGACGCGCTCGTCCGAAAGGTCCGGCGCATTGCGGGGGGACGGCATCGAGCCGCTGATCTTCGACGGCGACGCGATCGGTCGGGAGATGGCGGATGCCCTGAAGCGGACGACGCATCTCGTGCTTTCCGCCGCGCCCGAAAGCGGCAAGGAAAGCGAGGCCAGCGATCCGTTCCTGCCGCATGTCGAAACCGGGCTCCGGAATGCGATGCCCGATCTGCGCTGGATCGGTTACCTCTCGACCGTCGGCGTCTATGGCGACCATGGCGGCGCGTGGGTGGACGAGGAAAGCGCGTGCCGGCCGGTCTCCCGGCGCTCCGTCGAAAGGCTGGCGGCGGAAAGGGCGTGGCAAAGGGCGGCCGAAAGGGAGAGCGTGCCGCTTGCGGTGCTGCGGCTGGCCGGGATATACGGTCCGGGCCGCAACGCGCTTGCCAATCTCGCCGCCGTCACCGCGAGGCGTATCGTCAGATCCGGCCAGATCTTCAATCGCATCCATGTGGGCGACATTGCCGGTGCCCTGTCGCTGCTGGCGGAGAAGGAAATGGGCGGCGTCTTCAATCTCGCCGATGGCGAGCCTTCCCCGGCGGAGGATGTCGTTACCTTCGCAGCGGGGCTGATGGGTGTCGAGCCGCCGCCGGAAATCCCGTTCGATCGGGCGGAGATGACGCCTATGGCGCGCTCCTTCTATGGCGAGAGCAAGCGCGTCTCCAACACGAAGATCAAAGAGGCAGGCTACGCCTTCGCCTGGCCCGATTACCGCACTGCGCTGACGCGCATGTGGGCGGAGGATAGCTGGCGCTGACCGGGGGAAGGCCGTTCGGGCAAGATCGCAGGACTACGGCGTCTTGGAACAAGAAGAGGCCCTTCTTCGTTCAATAGGGCAAGGGCGGGTGAAGGTACTATTTTGTCGTGCCTCGCGTCGCGCCCCGTCCGGGCCATGGGGACGGTTACTCGGACTTCCACATCGCTTTAGGAGCAATGTCATGAAGAAGATTCTTTCGGCGGTTTCCTTGGTCGCGGGGTCGCTTGCAGCCGTCTCGGTCGCGGCGGCGGCCGATCTTTCCACCTATCGTGAAGCGAATGTCTATCACGAGCCGGACGCGCGCGGCGGCGTGCGCATCGGTTATCTTGCCTGCGATATCGGCGGCGGCGTGGGTTATCTCCTTGGTTCGGCCAAGGAAGTCGATTGCGTCTTCCACTCCAACGGCGGCCGCAGCGACCGCTATACGGGGACGATCCGTAAGCTCGGCGTCGATGTCGGCTTCACCACGCGCGGACGGCTCGTATGGGCCGTTTTCGCGCCGACGGCAGGCTACCATCGCGGCTCGCTCGGCGGCGTCTATGGCGGCGCGACGGTCGAAGCCACGGTCGGCGCCGGCGTCGGCGCCAACGTCCTGGTCGGCGGCACTTCCGGTTCCATCCACCTGCAGACGATCAGCGTGCAGGGCCAGCTCGGCCTGAACGCGGCGGCGACCGGGACGTCGATGACGCTGAACCCGGTCGGCTGACGCAAGCGCGTGTCGATAAGCCGTAGCTGCGCGCGAGCCGTGGCCGTGCTATGATTCGGCCACGGCAGGTTTGTAATTCATTAATAATGACCCGCCACGCTTGATCCTTCCCGGACAGGACAAAGGAGACGGGTCATGCCTTCCCTGGCTACGCTGGCGCGCAATCTGACCGCCGCGGCGCTGTGCGTCGCCGCCCTGGCTTCCTCACGGCCGGCGATGGCCGATGATCCGCTGGCGAAACTCGCCTTCGGCGCGGAGAAGCTACCGGCCGCCGGCCCGGCGGAGTCGATCGGTTTCTATAGCAAGGGCTGCTTCGAGGGCGGCGTCGGCCTGCCGCTCGACGGTGCCCATTTTGAAGTCATGCGGCCCTCGCGCAACCGGCGTTGGGGGCATCCGGCGCTCATCAAGGTGCTGGAAAGGCTGGCGCGGGACGGGACGAAGGTAGGCTGGAACGGCCTCCTCGTCGGCGATATCTCGCAGCCGCGCGGCGGCCCGATGACGACTGGGCATGCTTCGCACCAGATCGGGCTCGATGCCGATATCTGGTTCACGCCGATGCCGAAGGGCGGCCTGACTCTGAACCAGCGCGAAACGATGAGTGCGGTCTCCGTGCTCAAGCCGCACTCTCTCTATGTCGACGACAGCCGCTGGACCCCTGCCTATGAGGGCATCCTGAAGGTGGCGGCGACCGAGCCCGGGGTGGAACGGATACTGGTCCATCCGGGCGTGAAGAAGAAGCTCTGCGACACCGTAAGGGGAGACAGGAGCTGGCTGAGCAAGGTCCGCCCCTTCTGGGGCCACGACGACCATTTCCATATTCGGATCGGCTGCCAGCCGGGCTCGCCGCTCTGCAAGGAGCAATGGCAGCCGAGCGAGGAAGGGTGCGACAAGTCGCTCGCCTGGTGGTTCACCGAGGAACCTTGGCGGCCGGCCAAGAACCCGAAGCCGAAGGCGCGCGACATCATGCGCCTGTCCGCCCTGCCCAGCGCCTGCCTGAGCGTGCTCGCGGCACCGGCCGCCAACGCGACGGCGGTCGCGGTGTCGCCGGCCGCTGAAGCCGGCGAAGCGGTGCCGGTCAACGCCTATGCCCCCACTCCGCCCGCGAGCATCCCCTTGCCCGAGCCGCGGCCGCACCGGGGAGAATAGCCGCCGCATCTGCCGTCGGCTGAATCCTGTTCTTCCCATCGGATCGGCACTTTCCTTGTGCTGCGCCTGATTCTATACGTTTCAACCGATTTAGCGCCTTCAAGGCGTTGAACCTTCGCTGCTGTTGACCCATTAGGTAGGCACACCGAGGCGTGCAACGCAGTACACCGCAGGAACAGACCGATCATGCAGCCAACCGACAGCGACGACGGCGTCCTGAAATTTCCGATCCTGATCGGGGATATCGGCGGGACCAATGCGCGCTTCGCGATCCTGCTCGACAGTTACGCCGAGCCCAAGGAATTCCCGACCGTCCAGACGGCGGATTTCCCGAATATCGACGACGCCATCCAGTCGGCGATCCTCGATCACACCTCCATCCAGCCGCGCTCGGCGGTCCTGGCGGTTGCCGGACCTGTCGAAAGCGACGAGATCGAGCTCACCAACTGCAACTGGGTCGTTCGCCCGAAGGCGATGGCGTCCGGGCTCGGGCTGGAAGATATCGTCGTGCTCAACGATTTCGAGGCGCAGGCGCTGTCGGTCGTGGCTCTCGGCGAGGACCAGATGGAGAAGATCGGCGGGGGCGTTGCCGAAGAAGGGGCCAGCCGTGTCATTCTGGGCCCGGGCACGGGGCTCGGGGTCGCAGGTCTCATCCATGCATGCCACCGCTGGATCCCCGTTCCGGGGGAGGGCGGCCATATGGACATCGGCCCACGCACGCCGCGCGATTTCGAGGTCTTCCCGCATCTTGAGAAGATCGAGGGGCGGATTTCAGGCGAACAGCTTCTCTGCGGGCGCGGTCTTGTCAACATCTACCGGGCCATCGCCAAGGCCGACGCCAGGGAGCCGGCGCTGACCACGCCCGCCGAGATCACCGGCGCGGGGCTGGAAAAATCCGATCCGATCGCCGCCGAGGCGCTTTCGATGTTCGTCACCTGCCTCGGCCGCACGGCCGGCGATCTGGCGCTGGTCTTCATGAGCCGCGGCGGTGTCTATCTCACCGGCGGC
>JBDZVC010000244.1:0-6667 GCA_040255475.1 Phyllobacteriaceae bacterium
TTCATGCCGGTGGCTGCGATTTCAAGCGCTCTCACTTCACTCTCCTCAGATCGACATGCGGCTGACGTCGAGATAGGCGGCGACGATCTTGTCGCGGATGGCGATGGCAGCGGAGAGCGTCTCCTGCGCGTTCATCACCGCATCGACGACCTCGCGCGTGTCGGCCTTTCCCTGCAGGGCATCGATGGACACGGCCTGCGCATGTCCAAGGCTTTCGACGGCGTTGCCGGCTGCATTAGCCAGCGCACTCTCGAAGGTTTGCGCGACGCCGCCCGTGGCGCCGGCGGTAGTCGTGCCGGTTGCGGCGCCCGCCTGTCCGATCGTGCCGCTGCCGATGCTCCCGACGAGGCTCAGGGGATTGATCATGGTCAGCTCCGCATCAGGTCGATGGTCATGGAGATCAGGTCGCGCGCCTGCTTGATGACCTGCAGGTTGGCCTCGTAGCCACGGTTCGCCTCGCGCATGTCCGCCATCTCGACCAGCACGTTGACGTTCGGCATCTTGACGTAGCCCTTGCCGTCGGCGGCCACGTTGCCGGGCTGGTATTCGACCGGGAAGGCCGACGGATCGCGCGCGATGTCGGCCACCTCGACGGCAGAGGCGCCGCTTATGCGGTCGAGCTCGGCCGAAAAGGTGATGGTCTTGCGGCGGTAGGGATCGCTGCCCGCCGTGCGGCCGGTCGATTGCGAGTTGGCGAGGTTTTCCGAAACGACGCGCAGCCGCTCCGACTGGGCGGTCATGCCCGAAGCGGCAACCTTCATGGCGGCTGTCAAAGGATCCATGGTTCAGACTTCCGTCACGTTCCCTTCGTCGTCATCGTCATCATCTGGTGGAAAGCCCTGACGATCGCGGTGTTGAGCTCGAAGGCGCGGCGCACATCGGCGGCCTTCAGCAATTCGTCCTCGAGTTGGACGCTGTTGCCGGAGGGGACGATTTCCGTGCGGTCATCGTCCTGCCGGAGCGCCACCATCTCGGCGGAAGGCTTGTTCGCGCCGAAATGCCCCGGCTCCGTCGCCTTCATCGTCACCGTCGTGTCGTCCAGAACGGCGGAGAAGGGCTTCACGTCGACGCCGTGATAGCCGGGCGTGTTCACATTGGCGACGTTGCCGGCGATCACCGATTGGCGCACGGCGAGCCAGCGGGCCTGCTGCGCGGCAAGATCGAAGAGATTGACAGGTTGCATCCCGGGCATCCCAGTTCAGACGAGCCGGAAATTATCCGGCCAGTCTTGCGTGGGCCTTGCGCGGATTATTTCCTGAGCGGCACCACGTCCTTGGCCGTCGTCACCAGGACCCAGTTTCCGGCGCGCTTCTCGATGGCAGCGACGCGGCTGTCGTTGGGGAGCGGCGAGCCGACCGCGACGACCCAGATTCCATCCGCGTCCTCTATCATGGCGCGGCCGTTGGCTACCTCGATCAGGTTGAATTCCGGCTCCTTCGGCGCATCGCCCGGAAAGGGCTGGTCCTTTTCGTCGGATGCGGGCTGCTTCGTCCCCGGTTCAGGCACGGTGCCGGTCGGGAAGATGTCGAGCGCGGCCTGGCTGGTCTCGGATACCTTCATCGCATCCCCGATCAGGGCCGGTCTAGAATTCGGGGAGGCCGAATGAGCGGCCTTCGGATTACCGCTGAAGTGATAGCCTTCGAGCTTGAACTTTTCGGGATTCAGGAAAATGTACCAGGGGAAGAGCGCGCAGACGAGGCCGAGCGCGATGCCGAGGCCGCCGATGACCAAGTCCGAGGAGATTTTCGGAGGTTTCGGTACAAGCTTCGGCTTTTCGGGGACCTTGCTGCGCAGCCGCTCCTTCCAGCCGGGCTTCCGTGGCGGCGGCGGGTCGTAGCGCGGGCCGGGCAATTCGCCTTCGGGCGTTCTCAGGTCTGCGAATTTCTTAGCCATCCGCCTTGTCCTTGCCCCTCAGATGGCGCGCGAGGTCGCCGAACGGATCGCGCGAGGGCCTGTCCTTCGGCGACTGGCCGAGCGCCTCGTAAAGCTGCGGTACCTGGCGCACGGCGATGTCGAGTTCGGCGTCGGCGCCCGGCTGGTAGGCGCCGAGCAGGCGTATGTCGCGAGTATCCTCGAAGCGCGAGATCATCGCGCGAAGGCGCATGACGAGGCCCTTCTGTTCGTCCGTCCATGCCTTGCCCGCAAGACGCGAGATGGAAGCGAGCGGATTGACCGGAGGGTAGCGCCCCTGTTCGGCGATGGCGCGGTCGAGCACCACATGGCCGTCGAGGATGCCGCGCACGCTGTCGGCGATCGGGTCGTTGTGGTCGTCCCCGTCCACCAGCACGGACAGGATGGCGGTGATGGAGCCGGCACCCTCGACGCCGGGGCCGGCGCGTTCGAGGAGTTTCGGCAGATCGGTGAAGACGGAAGCGGGGTAGCCGCGAGCGACCGGCGGTTCGCCGGTGCCCGTCGCGACCTCGCGCAACGCATGCGCGAAGCGCGTGATGGAATCGAGGATGAGCAGGACCCTGTCGCCCGAAGCGCGGAAGGTTTCGGCGATGCGCATCGCCGTTCCCGGCGCATGCTTGCGCATCATCGCGCTTTCGTCGCTGGTCGCCACGACCGCGATGGTCTTGGCTATGGCGCGCGGGCCGATCGTGTCCTCGAGGAATTCGCGCACCTCGCGGCCGCGCTCGCCGACGAGCGCGACGACGACGGTATCGAAGGCGTCGGCGGCGGCGAGCATCGCGAGCAGGGTCGATTTGCCGACGCCCGAACCGGCGAAGATGCCAAGCCGTTGGCCGTAGCAGAGCGGCGTGAAGATATCGATCACCCGGACGCCGGTGACGAAGGGCGTTCCGACACGCTGGCGGCCGAGCGCCGGCGGCGTCTTCAGGGCTTCCGCGTCTTGCCGCTCCCCGGCGATCAGCGGGCCTTTCTTGTCGATCGGCCGCCCGAGCGCATCGACGGCGCGGCCGCGCCATGAACGGGAAGGCGCGATATCGAACGGCCCGCGGTCGAAGACCGCATCGCCGACGCCCGCATCCGCCGCCACCTCGAACGGCGCCACGACGATGTCGCTGGCGTCGATCTGGACGATCTCGCCCATTCGCCTTCCGGCGCGCGAACGCAGTTCGACGACGTCGCCGAGGCGTGCAGCCCCTGAAAGGCCGCGCACGCGATAGTGGGTAGGCGAGATTTCGGTGACGTGTCCGCCATGGGCGACGAGCGGCCGGCCGGTGACGAACGCGTTGAACGATTGTTCCAGTGCTGCAAGCGCATTCTGCCGTTCCGTTTGCGGGGCGGGCAGGAGGGTATCGCCGCCTTCCATGTCAGGCCCGCATCACGTCTTCGAGCCGAGCGTCTTGATGGCGTCGTCCAGCGTCGCCTCGGATTTGCGCACCAGCGAGGCGGTATCCTCGAAGGTACGCTGCACCATGATGAGCCTCGCCATCTCGCGCATCGGATCGACGTTCGACTGCTCCAGAAAACCCTGCTCCACGCCGACCGTCGCATCGTCCACCACCGGCACGGGCCTGCCGGCCGGGATGACGCCGGAATTGCCGAAGCGCTGGACGTTGGGGCCGGCGTCGAAGGTGAAGAGCCCGATCGCGGCGACGAGCTTGCCGTCCTGCCTCAAGGTTCCGTCCTTGCCGGCAACCGGCGGACCGTCGTTCGGGTTGAGCTGGATCGCCGCGCCGCCGGCATCGAGCACGGCATAGCCTTCATGCGTGACCAGTTCGCCGGCAGGGCTCATGGTGAAGCGGCCGTCGCGCGTCATGACGGTGCCGGCGGGCGTCGCGATACCGAACCAGGCGTCGCCCTGGACGGCGAAATCATAGGGGTCCCCGGTCCGGGTCAGCCCACCCGCCTTGCCGGAAAGGAAATTCGTGCCCTGGGAAGCGAAGTCCACCGACTTGTCGCCCGTTCCGGTCACCACGTCCTCGAACTTTATGCCGGTGGCACGGAAGCCCACCGTGTTGGCGTTGGCGACATTGTCGGCGATGGTCTCGAGCCGCTTCTGCAGCGCCATCTGCGCCGAAAGGGAAACGTAAAGCCCGGTAGGGATGCTCATCGGTCAGATCTTCAATTGCTGGATGCTGAGCAGAAGATTGGTCGAGATGCCCTGCGTCGTCGGCTGGCTGAACAATATGGCTGTCGGCGACGATTGCTGTGTGGCCGACGGGTTGTCGATGTCGTAGAGGCTGGTGAAGCGCTTCAGGAAATCGCCGAGCTTCGCCGGGTCCTGGAAATCCTCGACGTTGAGCTTGCTCTCGATCATCGAAGCCTGCTTGTCGATGTCGAGCATGGCGGTCGAATCGGGCAGACGCAGCGCGGTGCGCACCACCTTGGCCAGCGCCTTGTCGGCAAGGATGTCATAGGCGGAGGTGATGCTGGAAGCCTTGCGCTGGAAATAGAGCGCAAGCTGCACGCCGGGGTTCTGCGCGCCGGCCTCATCCTCCATGGTCTGGCGCATATAGGCGTCGACGGTGCCCTCTTCCGGCACGGAATAGGTCGTCGCCTCATCGCCATGGGCAGCGAAATCGAAGGCGGCGGCGAAGGCGGCGTAATTCTTGTCCGTTTGCTGGTTGGCGAAGCTGTTCGGGTCGGAGACGCCGCCCTCGAGGATCTTGCGCATGAAGGTCTTGTCGCCGAGCTTGGCGTCGAGACCAAAGGCCTTCATGGCGTAGGTGTAGACGGTGTCGTTGTTGAGGAAGTCGTCGATCGATTTCACGTCGACGACCTGCTTCAGGTAATCCTGGGTCTGCTGTTGAAGCACAGGGTTGTCCGGCGTCACGCCGTTCTGGACCGCGGCGAGGGTATAGCGGTCGGTGACGCCATTCTGTGCCGCGACATAGGTGGTGGCACTGTCCTTGTCGGCGGCGAAATTGAAGGCTTCGGCGAAGGCCTTGTAGCGCGGGTCGGTCAGCTTGTTGGCGAAGCTGTCGGGGTCCGACACGCCTTCGTTCAGCACCTTGGTCATGAAGGCCTTGGCGTAGGTCATGTCCTCCAGCCCGAAGGCCTTCATGGCGTAGTTGAAGAGCCTGGTGTTGCTGACGAAATCGTCGACCGTTTTCACCTTGCCGATATTGGCCAGATAGTAGTCGGTTTCGCGCTTCACCTGCGGTTCGCTCTCGACCTGCGTCGTCGTGCGCGTCATATCGCGGGTCATCGACTGGTAGGTGGCGTAGGTGCTGGTCACGTCGCGGTTCCCGACTGCTCTTCGGCAGCGTGGAACCCTAAAGCGCCTTGCTTGCGCGAAACTGTTCCTGAGTGCGGTCGCCCGATGCCTCACGTATCATGGCTGGCGCCTGCCGGATGCGCTTCGGATGAGGTGGGCGCGACGGGCAGATTCCGGGAAGCAGCGTGACAATCATCGCCTCGCTAAAGCTCTGGGCGCGCACCATCAGGCGTGACGTCGTGGCTCTCTGGCTTGCCGCCCGCGATCCGCGCGTGCCCTGGTATGCAAAAGTCGCTGCCGGGGCCGTTGCGGCCTATGCCCTCAGCCCCATCGATCTGATACCCGATTTCATTCCGGTATTCGGCTATCTGGACGATCTGATCGTCGTGCCGCTTGGCATCTTGCTTGCGGTGAAACTGGTGCCGGCCGAGCTGATGGCCGAGTTTCGTGCTGAGGCGTCCCGCCGTTCGATTCCCTCCAGCCGCGCCGGCCTGGCCTTCATTGCGGCGATCTGGATCGTCGTAGCGGTGGTGCTGGCGTGGCTCTTCTGGCCGGGACCGGCGTGAAATTTCAAAGGAGCCGCCAGCACCCGCCGGCAAGGCGACCTCCATCGTTCTTTCAAGCCTCACACAAGGCACGGCCTGTATCCCGGAGCCGGAAGACGCATATCGGGAAGTCGGATTGTGGGCATAATCATTGGGCTAGCGGTGACACTCGGCTGCGTGCTGGGTGGCTTTATGGCGCTTGGCGGCCACGTCAACGTGCTCTTCCAGCCGTGGGAATTCGTCATCATCGTCGGCGCCGCGCTCGGCTGCTTCCTGGTCGCCAACCCGTTCACGATCGTGAAGGACGCCGGAAGGGCCTGCCTGGAAGCCTTCCTCCAATCCGTGCCGAAGGAGCAGGACTATCTGGAGACGCTCGGTGTCCTGCATTCGCTGATGCGTGAGCTGAAGACCAAGACGCGCAACGAGGTCGAGGCCCATATCGACAACCCGACCGAATCGACGATCTTCCAGGCCTATCCGCTGATCCTTCGGAACCATGAGCTCACGAACTTCATCTGCGATTATTGCCGGCTCATCATCATCGGCAATGCGCGGCCGTTCGAGATCGAGGCGCTGATGGACGAGGAAATCCACACCATCCGCCACGACAGGCTGAAATCCTACCACGCGATGACGGCGGTTGCCGACGGCTTGCCGGCGCTCGGCATCTGCGCGGCCGTGCTCGGCGTCGTCAAGGCGATGGGCGCGCTCGACCAGTCGCCCGAAATCCTCGGCGAGCTGATCGGTTCGGCACTGGTCGGCACCTTTGCCGGCATCTTCCTTTCCTATGCGGTCGTCGGCCCGATCGCCGCCAAGATCAAGGCGGTGCGCGACAAGAACAACAGGCTCTATGTCGTCGTGAAGCAGACGCTGCTTGCCTATATGAACGGCTCGCTGCCGCAGGTGGCGCTGGAATTCGGGCGCAAGACGATCTCCGCGCACGACCGGCCGTCGATCGATTCGGTCGAGCAGAGCACGCTCAATCTCGGCGGCGCCG
>JBDZVC010000245.1:0-6624 GCA_040255475.1 Phyllobacteriaceae bacterium
TTATCTTGCCATCGTCCGTCGATCCAGGATCGAGCCTGACGGTATGGGACGCCTCTTCGAGCCATCTCACGCTGTTCATCATGCTTGTCGTAACGGTGGTCTTCATACCGTTGATCGTGATCTACACCAGCTGGGTCTACCGAGTGCTGTGGGGCAAGGTCGACGAGACGGAGATCCGTGAAGGCAGCGGCCATGCATACTGAGCTTGCTGCGGCCATCGAACCTAAGGAGAGCTGATCGATGTGGTATTTTTCCTGGCTTCTCGGCTTGCCGCTCGCCGCGATCTTCGCCGTCCTCAATGCAATGTGGTACGAACTGGTCGAGGACGCCGCGCTCAAGCGCGCAGAAGTAACCCGCACCGCGGAATCCGCGGCCTCGAGACGCTAACGACCTGCACCAGGGTGCATTGAGGCAGCGCGTCCTGGAATTTCACCTTGTTCCTTTTCTGCCCCGCGACGGCGGGCAGAACGCTGTTTGCAGGGCGCCGACGACGGTCCGGATTTCCGGCCGCACGATCGAATAGTAGACTGTCGTTCCCTCGCGCCGGGCCTCGACCAGCCCGTCCGCTCTCAGCCGCATGAGCTGCTGCGACATCGGCACCTGGTCGATGCCGAGTTCCTGACGGAGTTCGGCGACGGACTTTTCCCCATCGACCAAAGCGCATAGCGCCAGAAGGCGCTGCGGATGCGACAGGGAGCGCATCAGCTCCGCGGCCGAATTCGCGGCGGGGATCATATCTAATACATTCATGCTATTGAATTTACATCCTTTGAATGTTACATGCAAGCCCGATTGAGCGGCGTCAATTCGCTCGTGGCCGACAAGCTTTAGGATATCCGGCAACAGGTCTCGAAGAAACAGCGCGATCCGCCGGCGAACGCCGGCCGCAGTCTCGAACGGAGGAACCAAAATGTCTCATGTCGTCATACTCGGAGCAGGGCTCGGCGGCGTTATCATGGCCTACGAAATGAAGGCCAAGTTACGGCGTGAGGACCGCCTGACCGTCGTCAATCTTGGTTCGACCTACTCGTTCGTGCCTTCCAATCCCTGGGTCGCTGTCGGCTGGCGGCAGCCCAAGGACATAACGGTGGACCTTGCTCCGATATTGAAAAGCCGCGGCATCGAGCTTCGCCCGGAAGGGGCGGAGCGGGTGGAGCCGGCCCTGAACCAGGTTCGGCTCAATGGCGGCGACGTCGTCGACTACGACTACCTCGTCATCGCCACCGGGCCGGACCTTGCTTTCGACGAAGTGCCGGGACTTGGTCCGAGTGCCCACACGCAGTCCATCTGTCAGACCGATCATGCCCTTCAGGCAAAGGCCGCCTTCGACAAGCTCGTCAAGGCGCCGGGACCTGTCGTGATCGGGGCGGTGCAGGGCGCATCCTGTTACGGCCCGGCCTACGAGTTCGCCTTCATCCTCGACGCCGCGCTTCGCAACGCCCGCATGCGCGACCAGGTGCCGATGACGTTCGTCACGCCCGAACCCTATATCGGCCATCTCGGGCTCGATGGCGTCGGCGACACGAAGGGACTGATGGAAAGCGCCATGCGCGAGCGCCACATCAAGTGGATCACGAATGCGCGCACGACGAAGGCCGACCCCGACAAGCTTTTCGTCGAGGAGGTCAACGAAGACGGCTCCGTCAAGGCGACGCACGAACTGCCCTTCGCATTCTCGATGCTGCTGCCGGCGTTCCGCGGCGTACCTGCCGTTGCCGGAATCGAGGGACTGACCAATCCGCGCGGCTTCGTGATCGTCGACAAGCACCAGCGCAATCCGACATTCCCCAACGTGTTCGGTTTGGGCGTGTGCGTCGCAATCCCACCGGTCGGAAAGACGCCGCTTGCGGTCGGGGTGCCGAAGACCGGTTTCATGATCGAATCGATGGTGACCGCGACGGCCCAGAACATCGCCGCCCTGCTCAAGGGCGAGGAGCCGAAGGCAGTCGCCACCTGGAACGCGGTCTGCCTGGCCGACTTCGGCGACGACGGTATCGCATTCGTGGCGCAGCCCCAGATTCCGCCGCGCAACGTCAACTGGTCTTCGCAGGGCAAGTGGGTGCATGCCGCCAAGATCGGCTTCGAGAAGTATTTCCTGCGCAAGGTCCGGCAGGGCAAGGCGGAGACCTTTTACGAAAATCTGGTGCTCGACATGCTGGGCATCAGGAAACTGAAGGAAATCCATATCGATACCGCCGAGTAAGCGCGATTTCGGCAACAGAAGGAATTCAGATGATGACGCTCGATCGTGCCGTGATGATGTTCGCAGGCTTCATGGTTCTCGTGTCCCTGGCGCTCGGGTTCTACTTCTCGCCCTGGTGGTATCTGCTCAACGCCTTTGTCGGGCTGAACCTGATGCAGGCGTCGGTGACAGGCTTCTGTCCGGCGGCGACCATCTTCGGCAAGCTCGGCATAAAGGCCGGTTGCGCATTCAAGTAGTCAGGGATCGCGTTTCTGCCCCGCCTTCAACGGCGCGGGAGACGTTGCCTTCCGAAAAGAGACCTATGTCCATGTTTCGACCCGTCGTGTGGCTTGCCGCCGCCATCCTTTACACAACGGCGACCCTCGCCAGCCCGATGTCCTGGGCAGGCGAGTTCGTCGTCCAGCCACTCACCGTTCCGGAAATGAAGGCGGTGTTCGGCCAGGTCGAAAGTCGCATCGTCGTTCCGGCCCGCGCACGGATCGGTGGCACCATTCGCGAACTGCGCGTGAGCCAGGGCGACGAAGTCAAGGAAGGCGACACCATCGCCGTCGTCGTCGACGACAAGCTGGCGCTTCAGCTCACTGCGGCCGATGCGAAGATCGAAGCCCTCAATTCGCAGCTCGAAAACGCGCGTGTCCAGTTGGAGCGGGCACAGCAACTCAGGACCTCAGGAACCGGCTCGCAGGCCAGCCTCGATCAGGCGCGGATGCTATTCGAGGTCGCAACAAACGAGGTCGCGGCGGCGACGGCCGAGAAGGCGGTTATCGAACAGAGCGCGAAGGAGGGCGACATCCTCGCTCCCGCTACGGGCCGCGTGCTGACGGTGCCGGTGACGCCCGGTTCCGTCATCCTCGCGGGCGAAGAGATCGCCCGCATTGCTCCCGGGCCCTACTATCTGCGCCTGTCCTTGCCCGAGCGCCACGCGGCCGAAATCGTGGGAGGGTCGCAAGTCCTTGTCGGCGAGCGCGGACTGAGCCAGTCACCCGGTGAACTGGCCAAGGCCCATCAAGGAAAAATCGTTAAGATCTATCCCGAAATCACCGACGGACGCGTGATCGCCGACGTCGAGGTTTCGAGCATCGGCAACTATTTCGTCAACGAGCGCACGCTGGTATCGATCCCGGTCGGAAAGCGCACCGTGCTCGCCGTGCCGCCCGAAGGGATCAAGACCATCCATGGCATCGACTATGTGCGTGTTGCAGGCGCGCAAGGCGGAATGGACGTCGCCGTCATCCTGGGCGATTCCTTCGAATCCGACGGAAAGCGACTGGTGGAGGTGCTGACCGGCCTGCATCCCGGCGATCGAGTGACGCTGCCATGAAGCTCGGAATTGCCGGGAGCCTCACCCGCACATTCATCGCCTCGCCGCTGACCCCGCTGTTCCTGCTGGCCGCGCTCGCGCTCGGACTGATCGCCCTGATCACGTTGCCGCGCGAAGAAGAGCCGCAGATCTCGGTGCCCATGGTCGACATCCACGTCACGGCCAACGGGCTCAAGGCTGAGGATGCGGTCAAGCTGGTGACCGAGCCGCTGGAAACCATCGTCAAGAGCATAGACGGCGTGGAGCACGTCTATTCGCAGACCGAGGACGACGGGACGCTGGTTACGGCGCGCTTCAAGGTCGGCACCAATTCCGATGCCGCCATTTTGCGCGTGCACGAGAAGATCCGGGCCAACATGGACCGCATACCGGTGGGCATCCCCGAGCCGCTGATCGTCGGCCGCGGCATCGACGACGTCGCGATCGTCGTCGTCACGCTCAGGCCGACGCTGGAGGCGGCTGCGCGCTGGACAGCGAACGGTTTGACCCGGCTGGCTCGCGAATTGCAGGTCGAGGTCTCGAAGCTTCCGGACATCGGCCTCACTTATATCGTCGGCGAACAGCCGGAGGAATTCCGGGTGGAACCGGACCCGGCGATGCTGTCGCTCTATGGCATCACATTGCAGCAACTCGCGGCCAAGATCGAAGGCGCCAACCGGTCCTTCCGCATCGGTACCGTGCGCGAGGATACACAGCAGCGCGCCATCGTCGCCGGGCAAACCCTGCAATCCCTGCCGGAGATCGGCAATATCCTGCTGACCGCCCGTGACGGCCGCCCTGTCTATGTTCGTGACGTCGCCAATGTCGTGCTCGCCACGTCGCCGGCCGAGAACCGCGTCACCGACATCCGAAGGACCGCTTCCGGCCTTGAGCGCGCGCCGGCGGTGTCTCTCGCGATCGCCAAGCGCCCCGGCACCAACGCCGTCGTCATTTCCGACGAGATCATCAAACGGCTTGAGCAGGTACGCGGCCAGATATTCCCGAAAGACGTGGAAATGACGGTCACGCGCAATTACGGCGAGACCGCCAACGAGAAGGCGAACGAGCTTCTGTTCCATCTCGGCCTCGCCACGGTCTCGATCGTCGTCCTGGTGGCCATCGCCATCGGCTGGCGCGAGGCGCTGGTAGTGGCCGTCGTGATCCCGACGACCATCCTTCTCACGCTGTTCGCCTCCTGGATCATGGGGTACACGCTCAACCGGGTGAGCCTGTTCGCGCTGATCTTCTCGATCGGCATCCTGGTCGACGACGCCATCGTCGTCATCGAGAACATCGCCCGCCACTGGGCCATGCACGACGGCCGCTCGCGCAGGCAGGCCGCGATCGACGCGGTTGCCGAGGTCGGCAATCCGACCATCGTCGCCACGCTGACGGTGGTCGCGGCGCTGCTGCCGATGCTCTTCGTCTCCGGCATGATGGGGCCTTACATGAGCCCGATCCCGGCCAATGCGTCGGCCGCGATGCTGTTCTCCTTCTTCGTCGCCGTCATCCTGACGCCGTGGCTGATGATGAAGACAGGCGGCTCGCATGGCGAGGGGAGCCACCATGAGGATGCGGCAGGTGGCCGTCTCGGCCGTGCCTATGTCGCCATCGCACGCCCCATCCTGAAGAGCCGGACGCGGGCCTGGACCTTTCTTTTCCTTGTCGGTGCGGCCACGCTTGCCTCGCTTAGCCTGTTTTACACCGAGCACGTCACGGTCAAGCTGCTACCCTTCGACAACAAGGCCAATCTCCAGGTCGTGCTCGACCTGCCGAAGGGTTCTTCCGTGGAGGACACAGACCGGGCGTTGCAGGCGATGGTCGACCGCCTTCAGGCAGTGCCGGAAATCGTATCGTTCCAGACCTACGCCGGAACGGCGGCGCCCTTCGACTTCAATGGGCTGGTGCGCCATTATGGCCTGCGCTCTGGTCCCGAACAGGGCGACATCGCGGTCAACCTTCTCGGCAAGGGCGATCGCGACCGGACAAGCCATGCGATCGCGCTCGACATCCGCGAACGCCTTAAGGAGCTGGATCTGCCGAAGGGAGCGGTCCTCAAGGTGGTCGAGCCGCCGCCGGGTCCGCCCGTTCTAGGCACGTTGCTCGCCGAGATCTACGGCCCCGACGCCGAAACCCGACGCGCGGTCGCCGAAAAGGTGAGGCAGGCCTTCAAGAGCGTGCCGTTTATCGTCGATGTCGACGACAGCTATCACAACCAGGCCGAGCGGGTGCGGGTATCGATCAATCAGGACAACCTCGAATTCTACCGTGTCGAGCAATCGGACGTCTATGACACGCTAAGCTATCTCTATGCCGGCAAGACGGTCGGCTATTCGCATCGTGGCGGCGGGCGCCAGCCAATCGCCATTCGTCTCGCGCTGCCGAAATCGGACGCGGTGATGGACGAGCGCGCGCTGACCACGCCGGTGCCGGCCAACGCTCTACCCGGCGGGCGCGGCGTCGTCGAACTGGGCGATGTGGTTGGCGTTTCGCGTGAGCCTGCGTCCTGGCCGATCTTCCGTCATAACGGGCGTCCGGCCGAAATGGTGATGGCGGAACTGGCAGGAGCCTACGAGGCGCCGATTTACGGCATGCTGGCGGTGGACGATGCGATCAACAAGGCGGACTGGGGTAATCTGCCCAAGCCGGTGATCGCGCTGCACGGCCAGCCCGAAGACGAAAGCCATCCAACCCTTTTGTGGGACGGCGAATGGGAAGTGACGTGGGTGACGTTCCGCGACATGGGCGCCGCCTTCATGGTCGCGATCCTGGGCATCTACATCCTTGTCGTCGCCCAGTTCGGCTCGTTCAAGGTGCCGCTGGTGATCCTGACGCCGATACCGCTCACCTTCATCGGCATCATGATCGGCCATTGGCTGTTCGCGGCGCCGTTCACGGCGACCTCGATGATCGGCTTCATCGCGCTCGCCGGCATCATCGTGCGCAACTCCATCCTGCTCGTCGACTTCATCCGCAATTCGAGAGGCACGCAAAGGCCGCTGATCGACGTTCTGCTGGAGGCCGGCGCCATCCGCTTCAAGCCCATCCTGCTTACCGCCCTTGCCGCGATGATCGGCGCGGCGGTGATCCTGGCCGACCCGATCTTCCAGGGGCTGGCGAT
>JBDZVC010000024.1:0-34035 GCA_040255475.1 Phyllobacteriaceae bacterium
ATAATAGTGATAGATGACGCCGCCATCGATCTCGCCGGCGTTGACCGCTTTCATCACCGTGCCGTTTCCACGGTAGGGCCTGAAATTCTCCTTCATGGACTTCAGCCAGTCGGCCGTCGCCTGTTCGCCTTTCAGTTCAAGCAACGCGCCGACAATCGCCTGGAAATCGGCGCCGGACGGCGAGGCCCCCCAGCGTCCTTTCCATTCGGGGTCGGCAAGATCGAGCATCGACTTCGGCAGTTGGCCCGCGGTCAGTTTCGATTTGTTGTACGCGAAGACCGTGGAACGGGCGGCGATGCCGATCCAGTGGCCGTTCGCCGGACGATACTGGTCCGGGACCTGCGCCAGCGTATCAGCGTCAAGCGGAGCGAACAGCCCGGCAGCGTCGACCAATGCCATCGCCGGCGAATTCTCGGTGAGGAACACGTCTGCGGGCGAGTTCTTGCCTTCCGCGACGATCTGGTTACCGAACTCGGTGTCGCCGCCGTTGCGCACCGTTACCTTGATGCCGGTCTCCTTGGTGAAGCCGTCTATCCATTCCTTTGTCAGGCTTTCATGCTGCGCGTTATAGACGAGGATCCCGCCGGCATCCTCCGCCAATGCGGCAGAAGCGAAAGTTGCAAGCGCAAGCGCGCCGACGACAGACCAAAGTGCACGTCTCATAAGGAAACTCCATCGCGCTGTGCAAACAGGGGCACCGTGACCTACAAATACATGACTATAGCTGTCAAGTTAAAGGTGACCGAGATCGATGCGCCGGTCTGCCCGATCAAAGAATGCCGGTGGCGAAGCGGTCGAGCTTTGTGCCTTCCCGGTAGGCAAGCCTCACGATGATCGCGGCAAGGATGCCGGTAAGGGTGCCGCCGAAGACATCGGCGACGTAGTGGGTGCCTACATAGACCCGTGACCAGCAGATAATCGCTGCCAGCAGCAGGAGGCCCAGCGTTCGGCCCGGCAGACGCTGCATGGCGAATGCCGCGACGATCGATATGGCGGCGGTTGCATGATCGGATGGGAAAGACCAGTCGGTGCTAGGCGCAATGATCAGATGGGACACTCCTGCATCGTAGGGCCGGACACGATGCACGAACAGGATGATCGCCTGGTTGACCGTCAGTCCGAGCAGGAACGACATGCCCGAAGCGAGCGCGGCATGACGGACATGGACACGATCGTTCCTGGTCCACCACATAAGCGCCACCAGAATGACGATCAGCGGGACACCGAATTGCGTTGCCCCGATAGCGACGGTATCCCAGAAAGGATGCGTGCCGGCCGGAGCGTTCAGCCACCGCGTGGCTGCAATATCCATCTCATCCATGGTTTGCCTGGCAGATAGGAAAGTGTCTCGATCGATGGACGAACAGCGTGTTCACCGAATTTTCCAGGTCAGCGTGATCCTGAAGGGGCTGCATGCTCTAGTCGAATGCATCGGCGGCGTCGCGCTCTATTTCATACCCACCGCATCCATCGTTCATTGGATCGAGTTGTTGACCCAGCAGGAACTGATCGAGGATCCGGATGATCTTGTCGCGACCCATCTTCTGATGGCTGTCCAACATCTCTCCGTTGGAACCGAGACTTTCTATGCCTTCTATCTCCTGAGCCATGGCTTGGTGAACGTCGCGCTTGTCGTTGGCCTTCTCAAGGGGAAGCTTTGGGCCTATCCGGCCTCGCTTGCGGTGCTCATCGTCTTCATCGCCTATCAAGCCTACCGGTATTCCTACACGCATTCGATCGGGCTGGCGGTGCTTACCGCTTTCGACATCATGGTCATCTGGCTCATCTGGCACGAATGGCGGTTGCTCAGGCTTCGTCGTACCTGAAATCCGGTCTTCGCCGCTTACAGGACCGCTTCCGTGATAGCCGCTGGCAGGTCTCTCTCCGCCACGGCCGGTGACCCTGTCCAAAACAGCCTTCCCCACCCGGTTATTCGGCCGCCGCGGTGGCGCCGGGATGGATTCCCGGCCGCTGCGGAAGGATCAGGATGAGGACGATGATGGCGGCGGCCATTACCACTGAGGCCATGGGCCGGCTGAGATCGAGTCCTCCATGAGCTATCGGCTTGTCGAGGAAGTCGCCCACAGTCGCACCCAGCGGTCGCGTCAGGATGAAGGCAAGCCAGAACAGGTAGACGCGGGATATGCTCGTGAAATAGTAGAGGGCCGCTAGAACCGCCAGGCCGCCCGCGAAGACAAGCGCCCCGCCCGCATAGCCTGTTCCCGCCGAATCCGCCATCCAGTCGCCGAGCGCGGTGCCGAGGGTCTGGGAAAAGGTGATCGTCACCCAATAGAATAATTCGACCTTGGGCGTGGCAACGGTCTGGACGTCGATCGAACCAAGCGCCAGGCGCCAGGTCGCAAGGGAGAGAACAACGCAGGCGACAAGAATGGTGACGCCACCCGGATAGCCGATGCCGAGGGCGCGGTCGAAATAGTCGGCCAGTGCCGTGCCGACCGTGGTGGACGCTACGATCGCCGCCCAATAGGCCCAAGGGTTGAACTTCTTTACAACGACCTGGATGATGACTGCGGCGACGAAAATGACGGCGAAAATAGCTGTGCCTGTGAGGTAGCCCCCGTTATGAGCGTTCTGGTCCGCATGCAGCCACGTCATCGTCACGGAGTCCCCGCCGGTTTCTCCGAGCGTCGTGGCAAGAATCTTGATGATCCAGAAGCCGAGCGTCACCGCCGGCACCTTTGCCAGCGTCCTTTGGGTTTCTTTATTCATTTCGGCCTCGAGGAAGATGTGTCCACTCGTGCCGTTGCTAGGGGGCTTGTCTCACCTAACGCTCACGGGTGCCTTACGATTTCGTAAGCTTTCCCGCCCGATCGACGCATCGTCCGGGGCGTCGGCAGATCCGGAGACAGCCGGATCGCGAGATCATGACCTCAAATAGATTGGATTTGAATAGATCCAGGGCGCCATCCTGCCCCGCCCGAAAAAGGTCGGCACCTTGGCCAGCACCTCGACGCGATAGGCCCCTGCCTGAGTGGCTCGGAATGTCAATTCCCGGCCTTTCTCGCGAAGGAACTCGACGCCATCCCGATAAACCACGATCTCGAACCGGGACTTGCTTTCGATCCTCGGCAGCCGGACTGAGAAGTTTGTTTCAATATCGGCAGCAAGGGTTTCACCCATGATCGCGCTACGGCTCTCCTGGGTGGCAGAGAACCGGAAACCGTTGCTATCGCCCAAAATGTCGAGCGCGAAGAAGAGGTTGCCGTTCCTTATCGCCGTATAGACAATGCGCCGGTCGGACTGGAAGTCTCCGGTGAGCGGCTCTCGCGAAAGGATATGGTTGCTGGCCAGGGGCATTACTGCGTCCGCAGGCGGAAACTTTGGCTCCCACCCAAGAATCCTGACGTTCTGGTGCATGTTGGGTCCGTAGAATCCCACGACAGGCCGAGTGGACGCTGCCCCGTCCCATCTGGCAAGGGTTTCCGTGGGCCTGTGATAGACGCGCAGGCATGCGAGCGCGCGATTTGCCGGGTAAAAGAGAAATGCATTCAGCTTGGCGAGAAGGGAGCAATCGTAGAGCTGATCGGCATAGTCCAGTATTTCAAGCCCGGTGATGGCCGGATCGAGCTCGCCCTTCCAAGGCCGGCGGCAGTTCCCCGCATGTATGACGAGACCAAAACCTCCTTCCCGAAGGTACTCTTGCAAAGCTACGCGTGTACTGGAGCTATTTTCATGAATGTAGCTCTCGATATCGACGAAAAGCATGTAGCCTTCGCGCTGCTTGCTCTCTACGCCCGTGAGTAGAAGTGCTCCGTTTCTCCAGCCTTGCTCGCCGGCTGCAATGGCATCCACATTGTTGTGATCGGTTATTACCAGAAAGGCCAGGCCATGGCGGTGCGCGCCGCGGGACAGTTCGTCGTATGAGCCGCGAGCGTCGTGGGAATAATCGCTGTGGACGTGGATCAGCCCACGATACTCGAACAGAGCATCCCGATCCGGGGCTTCCTCCTTTGAGGTCACGATCGGCTTCGTCGCCTTGGCTGTGCTGACGCGCAAGTAAAATGCGGCCGTGTACGCGGCATACAGCGTGCCAAGGACCGGCGCAGAACTCCATAAGGAAGGAAACATAGATGTCAGGAAGTTGGTCAAGCTGACGTCTATTGCAGGCCATTGATTGGCGGGACCTATCAGAAAATTTACAGTTCCGTAAGATATAAAAGCGGGCTGGAGGCGGTACGGCTGTCAAAACGCGCAACGTGTCGGCCCATTCGCCCATTGCTCGCGGGCTTGGTGTCTCCGGAGTGGATCATGGTTGCTCCGGATTCTCGGATGTTGACGCCGTTCGCCGTCATGAGCTGTGCGTCGGCAAAACGCATTGGGACTTGAATATGGATCGCAGGTTCTCCAGCGGCATGCATCACGTTACGCTGATCACGCGGGGGGTTCAGGCGAACGTGGATTTCTATGTCGGCTTCCTGGGTCTGCATCTGGTAAAGCGGACGGGTGGCTATGAAGACGGACAGCAATTGCACTTGTTCTACGGCGACTGGAGGGGATCACCTGGTTCCCTCGTCACATTCCTGGTCTGGCAGGATGGAGCCCCAGGCCGCGTCGGCCTCGGTCAGGTGTCGGAGATTGCCTTTGCCGTGTCCGCCGCGAGCATCGGCGATTGGCTGGTTCGGGCGCTCGATCACCGTGTGCAGGTGGAAGGGCCTGTCCGCGAGTTCGGGGAACCCGTCTTGCGGCTCAAGGATCCGGATGGCTTCATCGTCAAGCTGGTGGGTGTGGACGGGACGGTTTCGCACGGTTCTGAAATCGCGGTCGGCAGGGTGCGCGCGGTCACGATCCTGACGGATGAGCTGGAGCAGACCTCGGCCTTCGTTCGCCGTTTCGGCTACCGATCGGGACCGGTCACCGGGAATATCCGGCGCTTGGTGTCGAATGAAGACGTGGTCGATGTGCGCGATGCTTCCGGCTATGTCCCGGGCCTCCCCGGTACCGGTACCGCCGACCATGTGGCGTTCCGTGCCGTGGATGTCGCGGCGGTGCGAGAGGCTGAAGCCGAATTGTCGGCCTTGAATTCGTCGCCGACGACGGTTCATGACCGCAAATACTTTACGTCGCTCTATGTTCGCGAGCCGGGTGGGACGCTTTTCGAACTGGCAACGGACGGGCCGGGATTCGCTATAGACGAACCACCCGACCGCTTGGGTAAGACGCTGTTCGTGCCGCCGCACGATATGGGTCAAGCCGATAATCTGCGGGTAATGTTGCCGCAGTTTGCCATGCCCGGCGAACCACGCATGCCAAGGCGTGACTTGCCCTTCGTGCATCGCTTCCATACGCCGGATGATCCGGACGGAAGCACATTTGTCCTTCTGCACGGAACGGGCGGCAGCGAGGCGGATCTCATGCCGTTCGCGCATCGCATCGCGCCGCACGCCACCTTGCTCGGTGTCCGTGGACGTAGCCATGAGGAAGGTGTCGCACGCTGGTTCAGGCGGATGACGCCGGACGTTTTCGATCAGGCGGATATTCACGCGGAAGCGGAGGCCTTCGGGGCTTTCATGGAGGGAGCAATTTCAAGCTATGGCCTGGATACCGCGCGGATCATCTTCCTCGGCTATTCCAACGGCGCGAACTTCGTCGCTTCGATGATCGGCCTCCTTCCCGGCACGATCCACCGAGCTATTCTGCTGCGGGCGGTGCCGGTGCTCGATCCGCTGCCGCAGTCCGATCTGGCGGGAACCGAGGTTCTCGCGATCAGCGGCCAACGGGATCCGTACCAAGGCAATGCATCCGCGCTCGTCGCGTGGCTGGAAACGCATGGGGCAAGTGTCCAGTATCAGTCGGTTTCGGGCGGGCACGAATTGACAACTGACGACGAAACGATCGCGCGGACGTGGCTCGAAGGCAGGGAAAGGAAATTGCATGCCTGATATCGGGATTTCCAAGGAACAGCAGGACAGCCGGCACGGGCGCTACGTGGCCCGGATCGCTGGCGTGGAAGGCGAGGGAGAGATCACTTTCACCGGCCGCGAGCCGCACCTGATCAGCGCCGATCATACCGGCGCGCCCGAGACGATGCGCGGTACGGGCGCAGCCGCGGCGCTGGTCGGCTACATGATCGAGGATGCCCGCAACTCGGGTTCCGGATCATCCCGATCTGCCCATATGTCCGGGCGCAGTATCGCAAGCATCCCGAATGGGCGGACGTCATGACGGTCGCACCGGGCGAGGATCCGCAGGTATAGGCAGGCCTTAGGCCTTCGACAAATTCAGCAAAGCCGGCGATGAAATCACGCAGACGCTCTTGCGCCGTCTCGTCGGTCAGGTTGTCGCGGGCATGTGTTTTCCATCATCGCGACCAAGATGTGCGGTATGATTCTCGTGGGTAGGCGGACGCCTGCATGCCGAGTAATCGGCCATGGACGAAACGAACGGCTGAATGTATTGGACCGCTCTGTACCGGGTCGCGTGGCCGCCGCGGTACAGGTCACGTGGAGCGTCGGAGGCTGGGATGTTCAGGCAGCGGTTCTCAAGGGCCGGAATTGTCGGCATTGCCTTGTTTCTTCTGGGCCCGCTGATCTCGCTGGCCGGCGGCCTCCTCCAACTGGCAGCCGATCCGCTGGTTGGGCATCCCCCGATGATCGGCTTTGTCGTGATGGGGTTTGGTTTGATCCTCGTCTATGTGTCGCTGCCGTTGCTTCTGGTCGGACGAGTGTTTGTTCGTGTCGAGGGCTGACGGCGCCCTGGCGGATCGGCGGGAATATTGCGGGGCGAGTCCGCTTCCGATGCCGCCGCGCTTCCCGGTTCTCTGCCGCGCAACTGAATGACCGATCTGATCAACGCCACCGTTCATTTCATCGAACTGCATTCGGCATGGACGTTTCCGGTGATGTTCATCACCGCGTTCGGCGAGTCGTTCATGTTCCTGAGCCTTCTCTTCCCGGGAACGACCATTATGGTCGCGGCTGGCCTGCTCGTACCCGGCGGCACGGTCCCGCTCCTGCCCCTGCTCGCCGGCGGCATTCTGGGCGCGGTCCTCGGCGACGCCGTGTCCTGGTATCTGGGCAAACGGTATGGCGGCCTTTTGACCAGACGCTGGCCCATCAGCCGTCATCCCGCCCTCCTTCGAAACGGCGAGGCGTTCATTCTTCGTTATGGAAGCCTGAGTGTGTTTATAGGGCGTTTCTTCGGTCCTTTGCGGGCCGTCATTCCGCTTTCAGCGGGAATGTTGGGCATGCCGGCCCGCCCATTCTGGATTGCAAATATCCTGTCCGCGCTTGTCTGGGGACCGGCGCTCCTGCTGCCCGGCAGCCTCTCAGTGACAGCCGCCTATCTTCTCGCCATTCCCGAGCGATGGCGCCTGGCAGCCGGGGCCGGTGTGGTCTTGCTCGGAGTCATCCTCCTTTATGTGGTTGGCCGACTTGGGTGGCTTCGGACCTTGGGACGATGGATGGGGCTGGGCAAAATGGAGGACAAAGACTGAGATCAAGGGGGGGCAGTAATCGAGTTTAAAATTTTATCGAAAATTTTTACACAAAGTACATAATAATGAAGTCGTAGCTTCTCTTCACTTAAAATTTTATACTTATTGTATATCGCGACTTTCCGCGAAATAAAAGTGCTTGTGCCATTGTGTTGTCGGACAGGGAGACGGCACAATGGCACGGAACGTATTGCTCGCGGTTGTGGTGATTCTTGCAGGGGTGGCCACTGCTTCGGCGGGACCGTCTCCCTGGATGACGACCGGCGGGCCAACCTCTCAGCCGATCGGCCATTACGAGCTTTGCCAGCGCTCGCCGACCGAGTGCGATGAGATCACCCGCGACGGGCATGCCTACGCGCTGACCCGGCCGGCGTGGAAAATGATCATCGACGTGAACAATATCGTGAACACCACGATAAAGCCGATGACCGACATCCAGCAATATGGCGTCGACGATTACTGGACCTATCCGGATTCCGGCTTTGGCGACTGCGAAGATTACGCCATGTTGAAACGCCGGAAGCTGATGGAGAAGGGAGTTCCCGCGGGCGACCTCCTGATGACCGTCGTGCGCCAAGCGAACGGCGACGGCCATGCGGTCCTGACCGTGCGTACGGACCATGGCGACTTCATCCTCGACAACCTAGATCCGCGAGTGCGCCTTTGGTCACGGACGAACTACCGCTATCTCAAGCGCCAGTCGGAAACAAATTCCGGGATCTGGGTCTCGATCGAAGACGGCGAGCCTGCTTTGGTCGGCAGCATCGGCCAGCAGCGCATTGCCCAAAAGGACCATCAATAGCGACCCTCCAGCCATAATCGCAAATTGGACGATTATCGAAGGCGGAATAGCCGCGGGGTGAGCATGCGACCTAATTGTCGCGCAAATTCTCCATTTCGCCGATGCGGCGCGCGCTCTCGACCTCGAGCCGCCGCGTCACCTCCGCGATCAGGGTCTCGGCCATGACGAAAAGCGCGGCGGAAGAATCCCAGGCAGAGGGTACCGCCGTCCGGCCGGCCACGACGTGCCGTGCGAAACGCGCGATCGGCGAGAGCCACTGGTCGGTTAGGAGGATGATGCGCACCCCCCGCTGGCCGGCTTTCTCGGCGAAGCGGACGAGGCTCTCCTGATAGCGGCGGATATCGAGGATCACCAGAATATCCTGCTTGCCCATATCGATCAGCCGGTCGCGCCAATTGCTTTCCTGCCCGGCGAGGTGAAAGACATTGGGACGGATGATGGTCAGATGCGCGGCCATGTAGCGCGCGAGAGGGTCGGTGAAGCGCCCGCCTACGAGCGTTATCCGCATGCGGGGATTTGCAAGCACATCCACTATTTCCGCCGTCTGGCGAGCCGAGATGTGGCGGAAAGTCTCGCGGATGTTCTCGATCGAGGCATCAACCATTGGCGAGGCACCGCTTTTCCGTAGTGACGCCGGATCGGTGGAACGGATGAGCGGCGATTGCAACTGCGCGGCCAGTTCTTCCTGCAGGTGCGCCTGGAAATCGGAATAATGCTGGAAACCGAGGCGGGAAACGAAGCGCAGGATAGTCGGCGCGCTGACACCGGCCTTTGCCGCGAAATCGGCGACAGTCTTCAGGCCGATGAGGGGATAGTTCGCCACCAGCGTTTGTGCAGCCTTGCGCTCCCCAGGCGGCATGGTCTCGATCCTGTCGGCTATCCGTTCTGCAATATTCTCCGCCATTCCTTCTCCTCCGACTCGGGACATCGGAATGAAAACGCATTTGACAAATGCGATAAAGACGTATGAAATTATACAAAGAAGCGATATGAAACGCCATACGTAACAGTTATTACAAGGCGACGGGGTGCTTCACATGGGAGAGGCGCAAGCCGCAAATGATGGGGCCGTATCTGTCCGGGTCCGGAATCGGACAGGCAAGAGTTCTTTCGTCGTGCTGTGCGATCACGCTTCTTCCTATATCCCTCCGGAATATGGAACTCTCGGCCTGAGCGCCGACGAACGTATCAGCCACATCGGCTGGGATCCCGGTGCCTTGCCGGTCGCGGAGCGGCTCGCTGCCGCGCTTGACGCTATCCTCGTCGAATCCTGCGTCTCCCGGCTCATCGCGGATTGCAACCGGCCGCTCGATGCGCCCGATCTGGTGCCGGAAATCAGCGAGCGGACTATAATACCCGGCAACCGGTCCCTTGCGCCGGAGGAGCGGGAACGGCGTATCGCGGCGGTACATGGGCCCTATCATGCCCGGGTGGACGAGGTGATCGGGGAGAGGCTCGCCGCCGGGCGTGAGAGCTGGCTCCTTGCCATCCATTCCTTTACGCCGGTCTATAGGGGCGTCTCCCGTCCCTGGCAGATCGGGGTCATCCACGATGAGGATACTGGCCTCGCCGGGCCGATACTGGAAGCGCTTTCGGCGGCGGGCGGAATTACGGTTGGCGACAACCAGCCCTATTCGCCGGCCGACCGGGTCTATTACACGCTGGAACGGCACGCGCGCTCGCGCGGCCTGCCTTGCGCCATGATAGAGATCCGCAATGACGAGATCCGCGACGAGCACGGGCAGCGCGAGTGGGCCGATCTCCTGACCGGGATACTGATGAAGACGAAGCCGCAGGATAGCGCATCTTCGCTTGCCGGTTCCGGGCGGAGCGTGGGCGAAAAAGCTGGTCGCGGGAAATAGCGGGAAAGAGCGAATGGCCGGAAATCTCACCTTCGACCAGTTGAAAGTGGCCGTCGCTGCCGGCGAGATCGATACGGTTCTTGCTTGCGCGACGGACATGCAGGGTCGGCTGTTCGGAAAGCGTTTCCTGGGGCGGTATTTCGTGGAATCGGGGCATGCGGAGACGCATGGCTGCGATTACCTCCTTGCCAACGACATCGATATGGAGCCAGTGCCCGGCTACAAGGCGGCGGGCTGGTCGCGAGGCTATGGCGATTTCGTCATGAAACCCGACATGGCGACGCTGCGGACGATCCCTTGGCTGGAAAAGACCGTGCTCGTGCTTTGCGACGTGCTCGACCATCACCGTCACGAGGATCTGCCGCATTCGCCGCGCGGCCTGCTCAAGCGCCAGGTTGCTCGGCTGAAGGAACGCGGCTATCTCGCCTATTTCGCTTCCGAACTCGAATTCTATCTTTTCGACGAGACCTTTCGCAGCGCGCGGGAAAAGCGCTGGCAGGGGCTCGATACCGCGTCGCCCTACATCCAGGATTACCTGATCCAGCTGACCACTAAGGAAGAAGGCGTGATGCGCGCCATCCGCAACGGTATCGAGGCGTCGGGTATTCCGGTCGAGTGTTCCAAGGGCGAATGGGGTCCCGGCCAGGAGGAGATCAATGTCCGCTACGCCGAGGCACTGGAAATGGCGGACCGACACGTTGTCCTGAAGAATGGCTGCAAGGAGATCGCCATCCAGCACGGCAAGGCCGTGACCTTCATGGCGAAATACGATTACGCACTTGCGGGCAGTTCCAGCCATATCCACAATTCACTGTGGAGCGCGGACGGCAAGACCCCACTCTTCTACGACAAGAAGGCCGATTTCACGCTGAGCGAACTCGGCCGGCAATGGGCCGCGGGCCAGCTTAAATATGCCCGCGACTTCACCTGGTTCCTGGCGCCTTACATCAATTCCTACAAGCGCTTCCAGGCAGGTACCTTCGCGCCAACCAAGATCATGTGGAGCGACGACAACCGCACCGCCGGTTTCCGCCTCTGCGGTACGGGCACCAAGGGCGTGCGCATGGAGTGTAGGATTGGCGGCGCCGATCTCAATCCCTATCTCGCTTTCGCCGCGCTGATCGCAGCCGGCCTGGCCGGTGTCGACGAGAAGCTCGAGTTGCAGAAGCCGTTCGTCGGTGATGCTTATCGGGCCGCGCGCCTGCCCGAAATCCCTAAGACCTTGCGCGACGCGGTGGAAGCTCTGGCGAAGTCGAAGATGCTCAAAACCGCCTTCGGCGCCGACGCCGTGGAACACTATGTCCATACCGCGCGCTGGGAACAGTTCGAATATGACCGCCGCGTCACCGACTGGGAACTCCACCGAGGTTTCGAGCGGTATTGATCTGAAAAGCGTGAACGCAGAAACGAAAATGACAGAGACTGTAAAACTGAAATCTCCCATCGACGGCTCGATCTATGCCGAGCGTCCGGTCGCGAGCGATGCGGCGATCGGTGCTACCGTCGAGCGGGCGCGAGCCGCGCAGGTTGAGTGGGTGGCGACGCCGATTGCCGAGCGGGGAAAATATCTGCTCGCCATGCTCGAAGCGCTCGTCGCCATGAACGACGAGATTGTCACCGAGCTCGCTTGGCAGATGGGACGGCCGGTGCGTTTCGGCGGCGAGAAGGGCGGCGTCGAGGAGCGTACGCGGTTTATGGTGGAGATCGCCGAGGCGGCGCTGAAGCCCGTTCCGGCCTCCAATCCGAAGGAAGGTTTCCGCCGCTATATCAAGCGCGAGCCGCTCGGTGTCGTACTGGTCATCGCACCGTGGAACTACCCCTATCTGACGGCGGTCAACACGATCGTCCCCGGCCTGATGGCAGGCAATGCGGTGATCCTCAAGCATGCGGCGCAGACGCTTCTGGTCGGCGAGCGCTTCCAGGCGGCCTTCGACAAGGCCGGGCTGCCGAAGGGGCTGTTCCAGAACATCGTGATGAACCACGCGCAGACGGAAAAGCTGCTCGGTTCCGGCAGGATCGACCATGTCAATTTCACCGGCTCGGTCGCGGGCGGGCGCGCCATCGAGAAGGCTGCCGCCGGCACCTTCATGACGGTCGGGCTGGAACTCGGCGGCAAGGACCCGGCCTATGTGCTGCCGGACGCCAAGATGGAACACGCCGTCGCCAACATCGTCGACGGTGCTTTCTACAATTCCGGCCAGTGCTGCTGCGGCATCGAGCGGGTCTACGTGCATGAGAAGGTCTATGACGAATTCGTCGAGGGCTTCATCGATCTGACGAAGCAATATGTCGTCGGCAGTCCGCTCGATCCGGCGACGACCATGGGACCGATGGCGCAAAGCCGTTTCGCCGACCTCGTGCGCGAGCAGAAGGCGGAAGCGCTGCGCAAGGGCGCGACCGCTCACATCGGCATGAAGGTGGAAAGGGATGAGGCTGGATCACCTTATCTGGGCCCGGAAGTGCTGACCGACGTCAATCACCAGATGAGCGTCATGCGCGAGGAGAATTTCGGACCGATCGTCGGTATCATGAAGGTGCGCGACGACGAGGAGGCGGTCCAGTTGATGAACGACAGCCCCTACGGGCTGACGGCTTCCATCTGGACGACGGATACCGACCGCGCCGCCGCCATCGGCGACCGCATCGAGACCGGCACCGTCTTCATGAACCGCTGCGACTATATCGACCCGGCGCTGGTATGGACCGGCGTCAAGGACACCGGCAAGGGCGGCTCCATGTCCGCTGTCGGCTACGAGAACCTCACCCGGCCGAAATCCTTCCATCTGCGTGAAGCGATCTGAATTTTCGAAAGCGTATCCGATGAGCAAATTCATCTCCAAATGGAACTACCCCACCACCGTCCGTTTCGGCCCGGGGCGGATCAACGAGTTGCCGGAGGTGCTGGCCGCTGCCGGCATCAGGCGCCCGCTTTTCGTTACCGATCCGGGTCTTGCCAGATTGCCCGTCGTGGCGAAGACGCTGAAGCTGCTCGACGCTGCGAAGGTTCCCTATGGCGTCTTTTCCGAGGTCAAGCCGAATCCGGTAGAATCCAACCTCACAGCCGGCATCGCCGTTTTCAAAAAAGGGAAGCATGACGGCGTCATCGCCTTCGGTGGCGGGTCGGCGCTCGACCTCGGCAAGCTGATCGCTTTCCAGGCCGGGCAGAAGCGTCCGGTATGGGATTTCGAGGATGTCGGCGACTGGTGGACGCGCGCCGATGCGGACGCGGTCGCGCCGATCATCGCCGTTCCGACGACCGCCGGCACAGGCTCGGAAGTCGGGCGCGCCGCCGTCATCACCAATGAAGCGACCCACACCAAGAAGGTCATCTTCCACCCGAAGATGCTGCCGGTGACGGTGATTGCCGACCCGGAACTGACGGTCGGGATGCCGCCCTTCATCACCGCCGGCACCGGCATGGACGCGCTGGCCCACTGCCTCGAAGCCTATTGCGCGCCGGGCTATCATCCGATGGCCGACGGTATTGCAGTCGAGGGCATCCGGCTTGTTATGGAAAACCTGCCGACCGCCTACGCTGATGGCAAAAATATCGCGGCGCGCGCCAACATGATGGCCGCTGCCGCCATGGGCGCCACGGCGTTCCAGAAGGGCCTTGGCGCAATCCACTCGCTCTCGCATCCGATCGGCGCGCTCTACGATACCCATCACGGCATGACCAATGCGGTCTTCATGCCTTACGTGCTCGCCTTCAACCGCGATGCGATCGAGGAGCGTATCGTCCGGCTCGCCGCCTATTGCGGCGTCAGGGGTGGCTACGATGGCTTCTTCAAGACCGTTCTCAAGCTGCGCAAGGAACTGAAGACGCCGCACGCCCTGCCGGGGCTGATCAAGGGCCTCGACATGGATCGGAAGCGGAAGGCGCTCATCGCCGAGATGGCGGTCGTCGATCCGACAGCCGGCGGAAATCCGGTGAAGCTGACGAAAAAGGCGGCGCTTGGCCTCCTGGAGGCCGCGCTTGCCGGAGAAGTCTGATCGGCAATAAGATGGGAGGAAGGGAACACGACGGACGAGAAAACAATAAGCCGGGATCGCGACCGGAAGGCTCTTCGGCGCGGTGATCGCGGCAAGGCATATGCAGGCATCTTCGGGCGCTACCGCACCCATGCATCGCGAACTTCATCTGGCTGTCATCTGACGGCACTACCCGCGTGAGACGCGCCGAATGGCGCATGTTTAACGGAGAGACGCAATGTTCAAATCAACGGGGCTTAAATCAACGGGACGGATACTCGCCTTCACCGCAGCGGTGCTGCTTTCGGGCACGGTCTTCGCTTCGGCCGGCTCGATGGACGACCTGGTCACCGCGGCAAAGAAGGAAGGAACGTTCTCGCCGATCGCCTTGCCGCATGACTGGTGCGGATGGGGCGGCACTTTCGAGGCATTCAAGGCGAAATATCCCTGGATGAAGATCAACGAACTCAATCCCGATGCCGGTTCGGCGGACGAGATTCAGGCCATCAAGGCCAACAAGGGAAATACCGGCCCACAGGCGCCGGACATGGTCGATGTCGGTCTTTCCTTCGGCCCGAAGGCGACCGAGGAAGGGTTATTCCTGCCCTATAAGGTCGCGACCTTCGACGACTTCAAGGTCAAGGATCCCGAAGGGCATTGGTATGGCGGCTATTACGGCGTGCTCTCCTTCGAGGTGAACAAGGATCTGGTCAAGAACGTGCCGCAGGACTGGTCGGACCTCCTGAAGCCGGAATACGCCAACAGCGTCGCGCTCGCGGGTGATCCGCGTTCGTCCAACCAGGCCATTCTCGCCGTCTACGCCGCCGGGCTCTCCGTCACCAATGGCGATGCCGCCAAGGCGCCCAAGGCTGGGCTCGAGTTCTTCAAGGAGCTAAACGCGAAAGGCAATTTCGTGCCGGTCATCGGCAAGGCCTCGTCGGTGGCCCAGGGCACGACGCCGATCGTCATCCGCTGGGACTACAACGCGCTGGCCGATCGCGACACGTTGAAAGGCAACCCGCCGGTCGAGGTCGTGGTGCCGAAGAGCGGCGTTGTAGCTGGCGTCTACGCGCAGGCTATCAGCGCCTACGGGCCGCATCCGAATGCGACCAAATTGTGGATGGAATACCTCTATTCCGACGAAGGGCAGATTGGCTTCCTGAAGGGCTATTGTCATCCGGCGCGTTTCAACAAGCTCGTCGATGAGAAAAAGATCCCGCAGGAACTGCTCGACAAGCTGCCGCCGGCCGAGAACTACGCCAAGGCAGTCTTCCCCACGCTTGATGAGCAGGAAGCCAACACGAAGGAAGTCACCACCAATTGGGACGGTGTCGTCGGCGCCAACGTCAAATAGGCACTGATACATGAGAGACGCGGCTCCCGCTCGCCGGGAGCCGCAGATTGCCCAGGCGGGAGGAGAAACCGCACTCCGATGACTGACGCGACCGCCGCCGTTGCGCCTACCAGTGAGCCGCCCTTGTCGGGCGCGCGGATGTCGTTTGCGTGGCTCGGCGTCGTGCCGTTTCTGCTCTTTGCCTTGCTGGCTCTCATTCTGCCGACGCTGGAGATCGTGATCGGCAGCTTCACGGACCAGACTGGCGGCTTCACGCTCGCCAACATTGCCAATCTCTTCCAGCCTTCCATCCTCGATGCGTACTGGATCTCGATCCGCATCAGCCTCGCCTCGGCCTTTCTCGGCTGTCTCTTCGGCTTCCTTATCGCGGTCGCGGTCGGGCTCGGCGGTCTGCCGCCATGGATGCGTTCCCCCATCCTGACCTTTTCCGGGGTCGCCTCCAATTTCGCCGGCATTCCGCTCGCCTTTGCGTTTCTGGCGACGCTGGGCAGGCTCGGTTTCGTCACGGTGATCCTCAGGGACTGGTTCGGCATCAACATCTATGCGCTCGGCTTCAACCTGCTTTCCTTCTCGGGCCTCACAATCACCTATATGTTCTTCCAGATTCCGCTGATGGTGCTGATCGTCATGCCGGCGGTGGACGGACTGCGCCGTGAATGGCGAGAAGCTGCGGATATCCTCGGCGCTTCCTCCTTCCAGTACTGGCGGATGGTGGCGATCCCGATCCTGTGGCCGTCGTTGCTCGGTACTTTCGCGCTTCTTTTCGCCAATTCCTTCGGGGCTGTCGCCACCGCCTATGCGCTGACCGGCAGTTCGCTTTCCATCGTTCCGATCCTGCTCTTCGCCCAGATTCGCGGCGACGTGCTCCAGGATCCGCATCTCGGCTATGCGCTCGCCTTCGGCATGATCGTTGTGACGGGCATCGCCAACGGCATCTATATCTGGCTGCGCATACGCAGCGAGCGGTGGCTGAAATGAAGCGGAACAGCCTCTGGTCCTGGATCGTGCTCGTGCTGGCGGTGCTTTATTTCGCGCTACCGCTGATCGGAACGTTCGAATTCTCGCTGAAGATGCGGCGCGGCGTCTACAGTTTCGACGCGTATCGTGTCGTGCTCAGCGATCCGCGTTTCCAGAGCACCTTCCTCTATTCGGTCACGATGGCGCTCTGCACCATCGCGCTCGGCATCGTCATCGTGGTGCCGACGGCCTATTGGGTGCGGCTGAAGCTGCCGCGCTGGCGGCCGATCATCGAGTTCATCACGCTCTTGCCGCTGGTCATCCCACCGATCGTTGTCGTTTTCGGGTACATCCGGCTCTACAACACCTCGTCCTGGCTGCCGCTGACCGGCTCGGCCTGGGGCACCAACGTGCTGCTGGCATTCGGCTACGCCACGCTGTCGTTGCCTTATATGTACCGCGCAGTCGATACCGGCCTGCGCGCGATCGACGTCGCCACGCTGACGGAGGCGGCGCAGAGCCTTGGCGCAAGCTGGCTCACCATCATGGCCCGCGTGATCCTGCCCAATGTTTCGGTCGCGGTGATGTCCGGCGCTTTCCTGACCTTTGCGATCGTTATCGGCGAGTTCGTCATGGCCGCGCTTCTCAGCCGGCCGGCCTTCGGCCCCTATATGCAGCTTCTCGGCGCCAACCGCGCCTACGAACCGGCGGCGCTGGCCGTCATCGCCTTCGCCATCACCTGGCTCTGCATGGGGCTGATCCAGCTCGTTTCCCGTTTTTCCAAGGTTGCACCGGCGAGAATCTGAATGGCTTTTCTAGAGATCAGGAACATCCAGAAGAGTTTCGGCCCGGCCCAGGTGGTCCGCGACTTCAATCTCGGCGTCGAGAGTGGCGAGTTCGTCTCTTTCCTGGGCCCTTCTGGCTGCGGCAAGACGACGGTGTTGCGCATGGTGGCGGGCTTCGAAGAGCCTTCCTTGGGGAATATCCTCATCGGCGGCCGCGACGTGACGCGGCTGAAGCCCAACCAGCGCAATATCGGCATGGTATTCCAGGCCTATGCGCTGTTTCCCAACATGACGGTGGCGCAGAACATCGCCTTCGGGCTCAAGGTCGCGCGCGCGCCACAGGCGGAAATCCGCGGGCGCGTCGACGCGATGCTGGCGCTGATCAAGCTGCCGGAACTCGGAGACCGTTATCCCTATCAGCTTTCCGGCGGCCAGCAGCAGCGTGTGGCCCTGGCGCGGGCGCTCGCGCCGAGGCCGAAGCTCCTGCTCCTCGACGAGCCGCTGTCCGCGCTCGACGCCAAGGTGCGCGTGTCGTTGCGCGAGGAGATACGCGCCATCCAGAAGGAACTCGGCATCACGACCATCTTCGTTACGCACGACCAGGAGGAGGCGCTTTCCATCTCCGACCGGATCGTGGTCATGTATGGCGGCAAGGCCGAGCAGGTCGGCACGCCGTTCGAGATCTATAACCGCCCGGCTACCCGTTTCGTCGCCAATTTCGTCGGTACGCTCAATGTCCTGGAGGGCACGGTGATGGACCCGGCGGCCGGCTTCGTGGAGGTGCATGAAGAGAAGGTCTCGCTCGCGGGCAGGCTGAACGGCGCGAAGGCCGGCGACCGGCTGTCACTGGCACTCAGGCCCGAGGCTATCGCGCTCGGCCGCAGGCCTGGCTACGACAGCAGTCTGAAGGGCAGGATCGGGGAGGTGCATTTCCTCGGCTCGGTCATCCGCGTCCGGGTAGAACTGGGCGACAGCGTGGTTTCGCTCGATACGTTCAATAATCCGTCGAGCCCACCGCCCGCCGTCGGCGATCCCGCGGAGATCAGTTTCTCCTCAGCGGACGTGAATATCCTGCATTAAGAAGCCCCACTACGTTGCGTCAGCGCGTCGACGAGTGCGACAACCTCAGGGACTCCGCACCCTGTTCGAGCAGACGATATCCTGGACTTTGGGCATCCGTGCCTCCGGATCCGTCGTCTCAATCGTGACTGAGATCGGTCTCGACGCCGAGCGCCCGCAATGCTTCGGTCATCTTGCTTGCATAGCCGCGGCCGGCGCGATCCCGGTCTTCGCGCTCGATCGGGATGATCCTGTCGACGCTCGCGGGGCGTGCGCTCATCACCACGATGATGTCGCCCAGCAGGATCGCTTCGGAAACGTCGTGGGTCACGAACAGGACGGTAGGGCGATCGAGCTTGAGGAGCGCCTTGAATTCGGCCTGCAGCTTCAACCGGGTAAAGGCATCGACGCTGGCGAAGGGTTCGTCCATCAGAAGCAGCTTCGGCCGCAGCGCCAGCGCCCGCGCGATCCCGACACGTTGCGCCATGCCGCCCGAGAGCTGGCTGGGATAGGCATCGCCGAACCCGGTCAGGCCGACCGTGGTCAGCATCTCGTCCGCCTGCCGGCGTGCGTCGCTACGGGATGCTCCCCGCGTGGTGAGTCCCACGGCCACGTTCTGACGCACGGTCATCCACGGAAAAAGCCCCGGCTGCTGGAATGCCATGCCGAGATCGGGATTCGTGCCGGGCTCGATCGGCTTTCCCTTCCAGCGCGTCACGCCGGAGGTTGGCCGCATGAGGCCGGCGGCGAGGCTAAGAAGCGTGCTCTTCCCGCAGCCGGAAGGGCCGACGACACAGGCCACCTGCCCTGGCTCGACCGAGAACGTGACGTCGTTGAGCACCGGCGTGCTGCCATTGGCGGCGACATAGGTGTGCGAAATGCGCTCGAAGGCCAGTCCCTCGCCGGAATTGCCTGTCGATGTCGCCTTGGAGAGGCTCGCCGGCTGTTTGGATGCAGCGGTGAGTTCAGACACTCCAGCCTCCTAATAATTAAGCCAGATGCGCGTGGCGATGCCGATAAGCCAACTCGCCAAGGCGCCTATGATACCGATGACGATCATGCCCGCGATCACAGTGGCGGTCGCGAGAGACATCGAAGCGTTCGTGATCATGACGCCGAGCCCCGCGCTGGCGCCGATATATTCGGCCGCGACCACAGCGATCCACCCCAGCGCCGCGCCCGCCTTGGCGCCGCTGGCGATGCCGGGCGCCGCGGCGCGCAGATGCACTTTCAGCGCTATTTCGGCCGGCCGCATGCCGAGCATGGTGCCCACCCTGGTGAGTGTCGGATCGACCGTCGCAATCGACCGCGACGTCGTCACCACCATGACAAAGAACACGGCATAGGCGACCAGCACGACCTTGCCGGTCAGGCTGGTTCCGAACCAGAGAACGGTGAGCGGTATCCAGGCGAAGGGGACGATGAAGCGCAGCGCTTCGATCATCGGGCCTATGGTCATTCGGACAAGAGGGCGCTCGCCGATCAGGATTCCGACAAGGACACCCAGAACGCCGCCTATCGCATATCCGAGAAGGAACTCCCTCAGGCTGACGGCGACATCCCGCCAGAACGGCGGGCTGCCGATCAGGCCCAGCAGCGTATGGCCGACTTCGAGAGGAGCAGGCAGCACGATGCGCGCAAGGCCGTAATGTGCGATCGTCCATTGCCAGACGGCAATGACGATGACCAGCCCGATCAACGCCAACGCAACGCGGGAAACTGCAAGCCGCCCGATCATCAGGCTCCCCCCTCGGAGCGCCAGGGCAGCATCAGCTTTTCGAGATGTGAAAAGATCGCGTTCATGACAAAGCCCGCAAGACCGAAGCAGACCATCGATGCCATGACTGCCGCCACGTCGTAGCTTTGCTGGACGGCGATCAGGCGAGCGCCGAGGCCGTAATCGGCGGCGACGAGTTCGGCGACGATGACCGTGCCCCAACCGGACATCAGCGCCACACGTGCCCCGACGAGGACCTGTGTCAGCGCGGCAGGCAGCACCAGGGCCCGAAACTTCTGAAGCGGCGTCATGCCGAGCATCGTCGCCGTGCGATCGAGATCTGGGGGAACGCGGCGCGCGCCGTCGATGGCGTAGACGATGACCACGAGATACACGGCAAGCGCCACGAGGAAGACCTTGCTCGTGAAGCCGAAGCCGAACCAGACCACAGCAAGCGGAACCCAGACGATGCTCGATACCGGCCGCAAGGCTTCCACGATCGGGCCGAAAATGCCTTCGATCAGTCGTGATCGCCCGATCGCGATACCGGTCACCGCAGCTCCGATACTGCCTATCAGCCAACCTGCTAGAAAGACCTGAAGGCTTGCCGCGAGATCACGCCAAAGCGTGCCTCGCGCGTAGTCGGCCAGCTCCACACCGACGGCCAGTGGCGTGGGCAGGCGGCTGATGACGCCGCCGCCGCCTTTCAGCCAAATCGCCATCAGTGTCCAGAAAAGGAGGGCGCCGACGCCCCCGGCAACACCCAGCAGCAAGCCGGATATCCGTGCCCGCCCCGCCATTGACCGTTGCTCGGCTGTGGTCATTCCTCCTGATTCCGGCCCTGCCTGTCTCGATTATTTGGCGCCTGCCACTTCGGTGGCAAGCGTCACATTGTTGAACTTCCGGGCGAAAGTTGGAAGATCGATCCCCTCCGGCGCGAAGCCGAGTTCCTGAGCGACCTTCTCCGTTTCGACGATACCCTCGACGTCGGGCACATAGGATTGCGCGACGCCGATCAGCTTGTGTTCGAATGAATAGCGTACCGCAGGTTCGCCGACTTTGGCGAAATCGGCCATCATCTTATAGGCGTCGTCCGGATTGGACTTTATATAGTCTGTGGCTTTCGCTGCCGCCGCCAGGACGTCCTTGACCGCCTGCGGGTTGTTCTTGATGAAGGCAGTGCTGGCGATGAAGCCGTCGCCCGGCGCCTCGCGTCCGATCGCGTCCGAGCCGGTGAAAAGCACGTGACCCATATTCTTCAGCACCATCTCCGAAACGTAGGGGACGTATCCCGCCACCACTTCCGCGCCACCGGAATCGAGGACGCCGACCATGCCGGGCCCGGTGCCGGACACGAAGTACTCGTTGGCTTCCGGGTCGGCACCGGCTTTCTTGAGGCCGATCTTGAAGAACAGGGTCGAGGCCGTCTTCGGTCCGCTGACGACCACCTTCTTGTGCTGTATGTCGGCGGGCGACTTAATGTCACTCTTGTTTGAAACAACGGTCACATTGGCGTTGACGAAGGACTGGCCGACGAATTGCGCGGCGTCCGGCGCTTGGGAGAAAATCACCACCGCGGAAATGCTGTTTCCCCAGCTCATGTCGAGGCGCCCGGCAGCCAGGGCACTAGCCGCCCCCGGCAGTCCCTGGGTAAGCGCAACCCAGTTCACCTTGTAGCCCTTCTCTTCCAGTTGCTTCTGCGCCTGCATGATCGGGACAGGCGAGACCACCGGAAAGAAACCGATATTGATGGTCTTCTGATCCGATTGCGCAAAGCCGGAGCTGGTGCCCACAAGAAGGCTCATCGTCGCCACGGTTGCAAGAAAAAGACGTCGGCTTGTCATTTGTTTCTTCTCCCTGTCGCTCGCGGCCAGTCGCCGCCGCCGTTGTTCCAGTCAAGGCCTCTGCTTCGAATACACCAGTCGCAGTTCTGCGGCCGCTCGACAGTTCCTCCCGAGCCCCATCAGCCTCGCAGCAAATGCGGCGGCGGAATGTTCGCGGTTTTACAATCTTGGCACAGTGTCGTCATTGACCTCGGACGAAGCCGAAATCCAAATAGTTGGAAACGAGGCCGCGTGAGCCGGCCGAACCCGGAGGACTCCTTTGGCCAGTCGCGATCCTCTCCACCCCAATGTTCTTTTCATCGTCAGCGACGACCAGGGCGCGTGGGCGCTCGGCTGCGCGGGCAATGACGAGATCAAGACCCCCGTACTCGATCGACTGGCCGCTGCCGGCGTCCGTTTCGAGAATTTCTTCTGCACCTCGCCCGTATGCTCACCGGCCCGCGCCTCGCTCCTGACGGGAGATATCCCGTCGCGGCATGGCGTGCAGGACTGGATCCGCGCCGGCAGCATGGGCGAGAAACGGATCGATTACCTCGCCGGGCAACGGCTCGTCACCGATATATTCGCCGAGAACGGATACCGCTGCGGCCTGATCGGGAAGTGGCACCTTGGCGCCAGCGATATCCCTCGGCCCAACTTCGTCAAATGGTTCGCGCACCAGGCCGGGATGGGGCCGTATTACGATGCCCCCATGGTGGACGAGGACGAGCCCGTCACTCTTCCCGGCTACATCACCGAGGAACTCGGCAAGCGGGCCGTCGCCTTCATCGAGGAGGAGGCCAACCGGCCCGAACCGTTCTGGCTGAGCCTCAACTTCACCGCGCCGCATTATCCATGGATCGATTCGCATCCGAAGGAATTCACCGATCTCTACGAGGATTGCCCCTTCGATTCCTGTCCGGACGAGCCGCCGCATCCGGATTTTGCCGGCGGCCATGCGGCGGTCGCCAAGGGTCACGAACAGCGGCGCGAGAGCCTGATTGGCTATTTCGCCGCCGTTACGGCCATGGATGCGGCGATCGGCGAGGTCATCGCGGAACTTGAACGGCGGGACCTTATCCAATCCACGCTCGTCATCTTCATGGGCGACAACGGGATGAATTGCGGCCATCACGGCATATGGGGGAAGGGCAACGGGACGCGACCGCAGAACATGTACGACACCTCCGTAAAGGTTCCCTGCATCGTCTCCCAGCCCGGCCGGATCCCCGCGGGCCGCATATGCGACGATCTGTTGAGCGGTTACGACGTCTTTCCGACCCTGGTCGAATATGGCGGCCTTAGCGAGCCGACCGATCCGCAGAAGCCCGGCCGAAGCTTCGCAGATCTCCTGCTGGGCGGTTCCTTGCCGGAGACTGGTGGCATCGTCGTCTACGACGAGTACGGACCGGTCCGCATGGTGCGCACGAAAGAATGGAAATACGTGCACCGCTACCCGGATGGGCCTCACGAACTCTTCGACCTCGTCGGCGATCCGGACGAGCGCATGAACCGGATCAAGGACCCGTCGGTCGGAAACCGGATAGGTGCGCTCCGTGACCAGCTCTTCCGGTGGTTCTCCGTCCACATCGACCCACGGCGCGACGCGACGACGAAAGGAGTGACCGGGTGCGGACAATTGGGCCGGCCGGAAGACGCCACGCCGGACCGGCCGATGTTCGCCGACCGGCACCTCAACGGGGCGGATTGGGATCTGTGGCTGGCCGACGGTAACGCCGTACCGCACGCACCGGAATAGGAGAGCCCTTAGAAATAGAAGTAGTCGCCGTGTCCGGACAGCTTGGTAATGCGGGTCAGATCCTTGATCTGAATGCGGCCATATGAAACCTCAATGGCTTTTTCACGCTCAAGCTGCAGGAGCTTCTTGTTCACCGTCGGACGGGTGCATCCGAGAATTTTCGCCAGCATCTCCTGAGTCACCTGGAGTTCGTTCGCATTATGAGCCACATCGCTGTTGCCGCGAAGGCTGAGCAGAAGGCGGGCAAGCCTTACCTCCAGAGGCTTCAGCGCGCGGTCTTCCAGCACCGTATTGGCCATCCTGAGACGATAGCAGAGCAACCCCATCAGAGACCGTCCGAAATCGGGGCAACTGTCCATTGTCGCCAGTGTCGTACGCCGGTCGATCGTAAGCAGGGTCGTTTCCCCATGCGCATAGACGTCATTGGCGTTGTGGATGCCATCGATCGTCGACACGAGACCCCAGATGTCTCCCGCCTTCATGATCGAGAAGACATATTCCTTGCCTTCGGCCGTGAAGGTCGTGGAGCGGAGGCCACCTTCGACGATGATGGCGATGCCGCTGGCGCGCTCGCTGCGCGACACCCACAATTCACCATGCGCCAGTCGCCGGACGATCGCCTTGCTTGCCAATGTGACCACGGTCGACGCGGAGAGACCCCGCAACCATGGGTTCTCTCGGAAAAGAGCCTGATTGTCGGCCATGAAGCTTCCGGCGATTGGTTGCTGATTTCTAACGCGCGTCTTTCCAAAGGCTTTAGATACGCCGCTTCGCGAGTCAAATGGAAAGCCTTACCGATTGACTATAGCCCGATGAGAGCGCCATGAGCGAGTCGGTCCGGAAGGTCGGCTGCTGTGTCCCTTCGCGTTCGGCGGCATTCCCGCCCCGGCCTGCCGGGGTTTGGCAAGGCACGGGAGGCGTACACCTCGTCGAACAGGCCGAAATCCCCGGTGGAAGCTTTCTGATGGGGGACGCGCTGGGAGACGGATACCGGGCGGACGGCGAGCGGCCGATCCATAGGGTGAAAATCTCGCCTTTCTCGATCGATACGACATGTGTCACCAATGCCGACTTTTCCCGCTTCGTGGAAGCAACGGGTTACCGAACGGAGGCGGAAGTCTTCGGCTATTCCGCGGTCTTCCACCTCGCAGTCCAGGCGGACGAGGGGGATATTTTAGGCAGGCCGCCACAAACGCCCTGGTGGCTGGGTGTTGCCGGTGCACATTGGTGCTGCCCGAATGGCAGGAACAGCGATATCAAGCTGCTCGGCGATCATCCGGTCGTCCATGTCAGCTGGAACGACGCCCAGGCTTATTGCCAGTGGGCCGGGCGCAGGTTGCCGACGGAAGCCGAGTGGGAATTCGCGGCGCGCGGTGGTCTCGCCGGCAAGCGCTATCCCTGGGGCGACGACCTTCTGGGTGAAGGCGGCGAACATCGCTGCAACATCTGGCAAGGCAAATTTCCAACTCTTAACGAAGGGATCGATGGCTGGTTTGCCACGGCGCCGGTCCGCAGCTACTCGGCCCATGGTTATGGCCTCTGGGAGATGGTGGGGAATGTCTGGGAATGGTGCAGCGACTGGTTCGATCCGTCTTACTATGCCCGCTCTCAGGAAGGGGATCCCTCGGGGCCTGAAACAGGCTCCCTGAAGTGCCTGCGTGGTGGCTCCTATCTTTGCCATGCTTCTTACTGCAATCGTTATCGGAACGCCGCGCGTTCCTCCAACACGCCCGATAGTTCCGCTAGCAATATAGGCTTCCGAACGGCTTCAAGCTCACAAGTCCCTCGCTTGTAGCTTACGCAGCTGCGGCGATTTCAACCGAATAGGGAAGGTGATCGGCTACTTCAGCTCCGAGAGGTAATGGGTTTGGTCGGTCAGGCAGCGCGATACGCGCAGCTCCACCGGATTGCCTTCCAGATCGAAGGCCACGCGCATGACGCGCAAGAGCGGCGTCCCTTCCGCGCAGCCGAGGGCCTTGGCATCGCTTTTCGACGCTGCGACGGCCTTCAGCTTCTCGCGCGCCCGCGCGATCGTAATGCGCCAATTTTCCGAATAGAGCCGGTAGATGTTGTTGGGAATGGCGGTCAGCGTCTCGAAGCCGGCGAAGCGTGCGGCGGATAGCGAGATCGTTTCGGCGATCGCCGGGACGCCGCCGAGATTGCGGATGCGGGCAATGCGCCACACAGTGGCCCCCTTCGACAGCATCAGGCTTTCCCGTTCGGCGCCGTTTGCCTTTTCCTTCGACCAGCGCAGGATCCTGGAGTCGGGAAAGGAGGCCTCGCCGCTGTCCGGGACGATGCGGAAATACTGAAAGAGGATCCGGCTTTCAGCCGGTTCGGCGACATAGGTGCCGCGCCCTTGTCGGCGCACCAGCAAATTCTCCGCCGTCATGACGTCAAGCGCCTTGCGGATCGTCCCCTGGCTCACCCCGATCTCGCGCGAAAGCTCCATCTCCGATGGGATGAGCTGACCGGGTTGCCATGCGCCGTCGATCAGGCGGCGGATCAGGCTGTCCTTCACCTGAATATAGAGCGGGCGGTAGTTGAAGGTCGTGCCCGTATCCGTCTCGGCCATTCATCATCCCCGGGAAGCGCTCATCCAAACCATTCACGCCAATCTATCTGCGCGCAATTGACTCTGCCAGACCTTATATCTTATGTCTTATATAAGACTGAAACAGAATGCAGCAGGAAGGGCAAGGTCGGATGGCGATACCGCATGTTCTGGCACACGAGCACAAAGACAACGTGGCCGTGGTGGTCGTGGAAGGTGTTACGAAGGGTATGAAGCTGCTCGGTGTCGTCACCGCGGACGATTCGACCTTCGAGATCGAATCGAAAGCCGACGTGCCGATCGGCCACAAGATCGCGCTCACTGATCTGAAGAAAGGCGACACGGCGATCAAGTATGGCGAGGATATCGGCCGCTTCGTCGACAGCGTGGGGAAGGGCGATCACGTCCACGTCCATAATCTGAAGACCAAACGCTGGTAGCGTCGCACCGGCATCCGCTTTTTCATTCACTTTCCGGACACAAGCCATGGCTTCGAAATATTCAAATCTGACCTTCAAGGGCTATCGCCGCGACAATGGGCGCGTCGGCGTGCGCAATCATGTCGTCATCCTTCCGGTCGACGATATCTCCAACGCCGCCTGCGAGGCGGTCGCCAATAACATCAAGGGCACGCTGGCGCTGCCTCATTCCTATGGCCGCCTGCAGTTCGGCGCCGATCTCGATCTCCACTTCCGCACCATGATCGGCACCGGCTCCAATCCGAATGTCGCGGCGTGCATCGTCATCGGCATCGAGCCGGGCTGGACCAAACGCATCGTCGACGGCATCGCTGAAACCGGCAAGCCGGTAACAGGCTTTTCGATCGAGAAGAACGGCGATCTCAAGACAATCATGGACGCTTCGCGCAAGGCGCAGGAATACGTGCAATACGCCACGGAACTGCAGCGTGAGGAATGCTCGATTTCCGACATCTGGGTCTCGACCAAATGCGGTGAGAGCGATACGACGACCGGCCTCGGCTCTTGCCCGACCGTCGGCAATATGTACGACAAGCTCCTTCCGGAGGGCATTTACGGCGTTTTTGGCGAGACCTCGGAGATCACCGGCGGCGAGCACATCGCCAAGGCACGTGCCATCAATCCGGAAGTCGGCGAACGCTGGTACAAGATGTGGAAGGCCTATCAGGATGAGGTGATCGAGGCCAACAAGGTCGACGACCTCTCCGAATCCCAGCCGACCAAGGGCAATATCGAGGGCGGGTTGACGACCATCGAGGAGAAGGCGCTCGGCAATCTGGAGAAGATCGGGCGCACCTCGAAATATATCGATATCCTCGAGCCGGCCGAGCAGCCGAAATCCGGCAAGGGCCTCTATTTCATGGACTCGTCTTCGGCGGCGGCCGAATGCGTCACGCTGATGGCGGCCGGCGGGTATGTCGTCCATACCTTCCCGACGGGGCAGGGCAACATCGTCGGCAATCCGATCGTGCCTGTCATCAAGATCACGGCCAATCCGCGTACGCTGCGCACGATGAGCGAGCATATCGATGTCGACGTCACCGGCATCCTGCGTCGCGACATGACGATCGACCAGGCGGGCGATGCGCTGATCGACATGATTGTCAGGACGGCGAACGGCCGCCTGACAGCGGCCGAGGCGCTCGGCCACCGCGAGTTTGTGATGACCAAGCTTTACCGGAGCGCGTGAGAACGCTCCGGGGCAAACTGCCGTCCGGGTCCCGCCGGACGGCTTTTTTCTTGATGAAAGCAGCCGAAGCACGATCCGGAAAAACGAGCGCCGGTCCAAAGGACGGGCCGCCCGGAAAGAGAGACAAGAACGGAAATGCCAGATATCGTCATCACCGAGTTCATGGATGAGGCTGCTGTCGCCTCGCTGAAGGCGAGATACGATACGGTCTATGATCCGGCGCTGGTCGATCAGCCCGAAAAGCTGGCGATGATGGTAAGCGAGGCACGCGCGCTCGTCGTGCGCAACCGGACGCAGGTTCGCGGTGTGCTGCTTGAAAGTGCGAAGAAGCTCTCCTGTGTCGGCCGGCTCGGCGTTGGCCTCGACAACATCGACATGGAAGCCTGCAAGGCACGCGATGTTGCCGTCTACCCAGCTACCGGCGCCAACGATCTCTCCGTCGCCGAATATGTGGTCACCGCCGCCGCAATGCTGCTGCGTCACGCCTATACCGCAAATGAAGCCATGTTCGCCGGCAAATGGCCTCGACAGGCACTTGCCGGCCGCGAGCTGGCCGGCAAGACGCTCGGCCTCGTGGGTTTCGGCTCGATCGCGCGCGAAGTGGCGTGGCGCGCGCAGATGCTGGGCATGACGGTGCTGGCCTACGACCCCTATAGCCCGGCCGACGACCCGGCCTGGCGCCTTGCCCGCAACGTCTCTCTCGACGGCTTGCTCGAGACTGCCGATGTCGTCTCGCTCCACACCCCGCTGACGGACCAGACCCGGCACATGATCGACGCCGGCGCGCTGGCACGGATGAAAGCCGACGCCATCCTCATCAATGCGGCGCGCGGTGGCATCGTCGACGAGGTGGCGCTGGCGGCGGCGCTGAAAGCAGGCAGACCGGGCGGCGCCGCGCTCGATGTCTTCGAGACCGAGCCGTTAACGGCCGCTGCGGGCGAAAAATTCAAAGGCATCGCCGATCTCGTGCTTACGCCGCACATTGCCGGCGTGACAGAGGAATCGAACGAGCGCGTCAGCCATCTGATCGCCGAGAAGGTGCTGGTACATCTCGAACGCGCGGCGAACGCCTCATGATAATGACCGCCGAAGAGATTCGCGAACTGATCGCTGGCGCGCTGCGGCGTTCGAAGACGAGCGAGGCCAATGCCGCCTCCGTCGCAGAAGCGCTTCTTGCCGCCGAACTCGCCGGGCAGGGCGGTCATGGGCTTCGCCGGGTCGCGGCCTACTCGGCGCAGGCTCGCTCAGGCAAGGTCGATGGTTTCGCGACGCCGAAGAGCACGCAGACACGCCCAGGCGCGCTCGCCGTCGATGCGGCGAACGGCTTTGCCTATCCGGCGCTCGATCTCGCAATCGATTGGTTGCCGGGAGCAGCCCGGAGCCAGGGCATCGCGATTGCAGGTATCCGCCGCTCGCACCATTGCGGCGTCGCCGGCGTTCCCGTTGGACGGCTTGCGGAACGCGGCACGATAGCGCTTCTTTTGGCCAACTCGCCGGGTGCCATGGCGCCCTGGGGCGCCAGCCGCGCGCTATTCGGAACCGATCCGATCGCCTTTGCCGCACCGATGGAGGATGCCGAGCCCATCGTCGTGGATGTCTCCCTCTCCAAGGTCGCGCGCGGCAAGGTCATGGCTGCCGCTCAGAAAGGCGAAGCGATACCGGAAGGCTGGGCGCTCGATGCCGAAGGTCGGCCGACGACAGACCCGAAAGCCGCGCTTGCCGGCACCATGGTGCCGCTCGGCGATGCCAAGGGAACAGCGCTGGCGCTCATGGTCGAGCTCCTCTGCGCCGGGCTTACAGGCGCAAACTATGCCTATGAGGCGACGTCGTTCTTCGATGCCGAGGGTACGCCGCCGGGCGTCGGCCAGACGCTGATCGCCATCGATCCGGCGGCTTTCGGCCCGAACGCGCTTTCGCGTTTTGCAGTCATGGCGGATGCCGTCGCAGGTAGTGAGGGCGCGCGTCTGCCCGGCCGCAGGCGTCAGCAGATCAGGGCACGTCTGCTGCGCGACGGCATAGCGGTCGATGACGCCCTTGCGGCGGAAATCAGGGCGATCGGCCAATAGCAGGACAACAGGTGCCGTCTTTCGGTGTTGGCGTCACCACTCGGCATAGGTGCCGTCGGCATGAGTCCAGTCGGCATCTGGGAGGAACCAGTCCGTGGCGCGGCTTTCCACGACCTCGCCGACAATGCCGATGCCGAGCCCCGGTCCCGAGAGCGGGGCAAAGGCACCATCGACCGTGGTGAGCGGGGCTGAATCCGCGAGATAATCATGCATCTCGCCCTTGGGCAGGCCGGAAAAGCCCTGATGATAGTGGAGCCCGAGACTCTGCTCCTGGATCACTACGTTGGGAGAGCAGAAGCCGATCTGGAGCGAGGCCGCGAGCGACACCGGACCGTTCGGGCAATGCGGCGCGACCGCGACATCATAGATTTCCGCGAGCCTGGCGATCTTTTCCAGTTCGAAGAGGCCGGTGATCGAAACGTCCGGCTGGACGATATCGACCGCGCCGGTATCGAGCACGCGCTTGACCTCCCAGCGGGAGGCAAGACGCTCGCCGGTAGCCACAGGGATTGAGCCGGCAGCGCGCGCGAGCACCGTCAGGCTCTCCTCGTTTTCCGGCAACGTCGCCTCCTCGACCCACATCGGGCGGAACTGTTCGATCTCCTTCAGCAGCGGCTTCAACGCCGCGCGGGGGACGCGGCCATGAAGGTCGAGCGCGATGTCGAGCGTGCCGCCAAACGCCTCGCGGAGAGCGGCGACGCGCTCCACGGCAGCGTCGATGATGGCGCCGCCGCCGAGATAGGGGATGGCCGGCGTGGCGTTCATCTTCACCGCCGAAAATCCTTGCGAGATGCGCTCGCGCGCATGCTCGACGACGCCGGCGGGGCTGTCGCCGCCGATCCATGCATAGGCGCGGATCCTATCGCGCACTTGCCCGCCCAGAAATTCATGAACTGGCAGGCCGTGCCGCTTTCCCTTGATATCCCACAAAGCCTGTTCGATACCCGCCGCCGCTGTTCCGAGCAGGGGACCGCCGCGGAAGAAGGCGCCGCGGCGCAATCTTTGCGCTATGTCCTCGATGCGGTCAGCGTCGTAGCCTTTGAGGTTCCTTGCCATGTCCTCGATTGCCGCGACGACGGCGCCCGCCCGTTTGGGAATGATCGACTCTCCCCAGCCGACCAACCCGTCATCGGTCGTCACGCGCACGAAGATCCAGCGTGGCGGAACGCGGAAAGTCTTGATCTCGGTAATGGTGGCCATCGGATACGCTCTGTCTTTCCGTCAGGAAAGGGTCCGGCCGGTAGCTTCATCGAAGAGATGAAGATGCTCGGCCGCGCCCGAAAAAAGAACGGATTGCTGGACCTTCACGGGATGGTCGCGTGACACACGCGCGGTCAGTGTCTCGCCATCGACATTGAAATGCACATATTGCTCGGAACCCAGCATTTCCACGACCTCGACGACGCCGTGAACCGACCAATCCGCCGCAGCGTTTTCGCCGAGCGTCAGCCGCTCCGGGCGGATGCCGACCAGGATGCGTCCGGCGCCTGATCGGGTGACCGCCCGCGCCTGCTCCGGCTGGAGCCGGATCGTCACGCTGTCGCTTATGAGCTTCACCTCATCGCCGCTTTGCTCGACACGGCAGGAGAGGAAGCCCATGGCCGGTGTGCCAATGAAGGAAGCGACGAATTTGTTGGCGGGAGAATCGTAAAGTTCGTCCGGCGTGCCGACTTGCTGGATCCGCCCCTCGTTCATCACCACGATGCGGTCGCCCATCGTCATCGCCTCGATCTGGTCGTGCGTGACATAGACTGCGGTTGCCGTCACCGTGCGATGGACGCGCAATATCTCTGCACGCATCTGGACGCGCAGATGCGCATCGAGATTGGAAAGCGGCTCGTCGAGCAGGAAGACGGCCGGCTCGCGCACGATGGCGCGGCCGAGCGCGACGCGCTGGCGCTGGCCGCCGGAAAGCTGGCGCGGCCGGCGCTCGAGGTAGTTGGCCATGTTAAGCATCTCCGCGGCACCGCGAACGCGCTTGTCGATCTCGCGTGCCGGCACCTTGCGGCGCTTCAGGCCGAAGGCCATGTTGTCGTAGACCGACATATGCGGATAGAGCCCGTAGTTCTGGAATACCATGGCGATGTCGCGGTCGCCGACATCGACGTCGTTGACGCGCTTTTCGCCGAAATAAAGATCGCCCGAGCTGATATGTTCCAGGCCGGAGATCAGGCGCAGCAGGGTCGTCTTGCCGGAGCCTGACGGGCCGACAAGCACGACGAATTCGTGGTCGGCGATGTCCAGATCGCAGTCGAAGAGAACCTGCACGTCACCATAGAATTTCGTGACATTGCGAAGCGAAATGCTGGCCATCAGGACGTTCCGTTCTGGTGTTTTGCGCCGAAGGCGATCTGGAAAGGATCCGGCCGGCGGCTGATGTGGCGCCCGCCATCGACCGGCAGGATGGCGCCCGTGATAAAGGACGCCTCATCGGAAGCGAGGAAAGCGACGGCAGCGGCGACTTCCTCGGCGCGGCCAGACCTGCCGAGAAGCGCCGCGCTTGGTGTGGCGGACGCGCCGCCGCCGGCATTCTCGGAAAGGGCTTTCTCGAACGCGGCGGTTGCGATGACACCGGGCGTCACGGCATTGACGCGGATGCCCTCCGGCGAAAGCTCGACGGCGAGCGCCATCGTCAGGCTCGCTATCGCGCCCTTGCTCGTTGCATAGGCGGTATAGGTCGGCACCGGCATGTGCGCCTGGATGGAGCCGATATTGACGATCGCGCCGCCGCCCGTCCCCCGCATCGCCTGCGCCGCCTGCTGGCAAAGGGCTCCGGTGGCGATCACGTTGACCAAGAAAACGGCCTGCCAGTCGGACTCGGACGAATCCAGGAAATTCTGGCGTGACCCATGAAAAGCGGCATTGTTGACGAGGATATCGATACGGCCCCATTTCGCCACGACCGCCGGCACGAGACGGTCGCGCTCGGCGGCGTCGCCGAGATCGCATGCTATGCCGGCGGCATCGAAACCTTGATCCGCGAAGTCCCGTATCGTGTGTTCGAGGCGCGCTGCGTTGATATCGGTGAGCGTCACGCGCGCGCCGTCCTCCGCCAAACGCCTCGCGATCGCCCGTCCGATGCCTCCGGCCGCGCCTGTGACAAGAGCTGCCTTGCCGGCAAACCTCTTTCCGCTTTGCTCAGGCACCGGCGACCGCTCCTGATGTCAGGCCACGCACCATCGAACGCTGGACCGCGAAGAAGGCGATCATCAACGGCACTGTGGTCATGGTGGAAGCGGCCATCATGCCGCCCCAGTCCGTCTTGAACTGACCGGTGAAAGTCAGGACGAGCGCCGCCGGCAGCGTCTGCTTATCCATCGTCGTCATGAAGGTGATCGGGTAGATCAGGTTGTTCCAGGCTTCCATGAAGACGAAGGTTCCGGTTGTCAGGAGGCCGGGCAGGATGAGCGGAGTCACCACGCGAAGGAGGATCTGCCAACGCGGATAACCGTCGATGCGGGCCGCCTCTTCGACCTCTATCGGCACGGCGTCGATGAAGCTCTTCATCATCCAGACAGCGAAGGGGAGGCCGAAGGTCGTGAAGCCGACGACCAGGCCGGCAAGGCTGTCGAGAAGCCGCGCGTTGAGGAGGAGAAGATAAAGCGGCGCCAGCATCACGACCAGCGGCAGCATGCGGAACAGGAGGACAGAATAGCTGATCGGGCCTCTCAGGCGAAAGCGTGCCCGTGACAGGGAATAGGCCGCGGGCGTGGCGATGATGACGGCGATGATGGCCGTCGCCAGGCAACTGATGACGCTGTTGAAGAAGAAGGCGAAGAAGGGCAGCGATTGGCCGCCGAGGCCAATATAGTTGGCAAGTGTCGGCTCGACCGGGATCAGCGTCGGGTTGATGCGGGTCGCCTCCAGTTCGGTCTTGAAGGAGGTCGCCAGCATCCAATAGACCGGCGCGAGGCTCCAGAAGAGCGCAATCGCAATCGCCGCATATTTGACGATCCGGCCTACGCTGATGCCGCTTCCGACCGCGGGAACACCCTGCGACGGCGCGCTCGTTGCTTTCGTGTTCATGGATTCATCCTGATGGCGCGCAGATAGACGAGCGCGAAGACGAGCAGAAGCACGAGCCAGACGACGCCAATCGCCGAGGCGTAGCCGAAATCGAAATTCTCGAAGGCAAGCCGATAGACATAGATGACGAGCGTCGTCGTCGAATAGCCGGGGCCGCCCTGTGTCATCGCCCATATCT
>JBDZVC010000246.1:0-6523 GCA_040255475.1 Phyllobacteriaceae bacterium
TCTCCTGCCCGTGGCTTTCGGGCGGGCGCGGGGCGCTCTTCTCGGGCGACACGATCCAAGTCGTGCCCGACCGGCGCCACGTCTCCTTCATGTACTCTTACCCGAACCTCATCCCGCTCGGCGCGGCGGAGATCGGCCGCATCGTGGACGCCGTTCGTCCCTTCGCCTTCGACGCCATCTATGGCGCCTTCGAGGGGCGCACGATCGCGCAGGATGGCAAAGCGGCGGTGGAACGTTCGGCGGAACGATATCTACGGGCGATCGGGAGGTAGGTGCCTCTCCGCCTGAAGGGGGCGTCGAGGAGAGGCGAAGCGCTCACTCCGCCCCGCTTCACCTTCAGGGGGAGAGGTGGTTTGCGAGCCGAAGAGAGGGTAAACCTCCCCTCGATCGTTCCCCAACCAAGGAGCCGACCATGTATTACGCCATCCTCGCCTATCACGCCGATGACGCCTTCGACAGTTGGAGCAAGGAGGAGGACGCCGCGCTGATGGGAAAACTCCTCAAGATCAACGACCGGCTCGTGGCCGAAAAGCATCTCGGGCCGGCGGCACGGCTCGGGCCTACCGAAGGCGCAAAGACCCTACGCGTGAAAAGCGCCAAAGGGGGCGCCGCCAAAGGCGAAGACATGGTGGTCGACGGGCCCTTCGCCGAGACCAAGGAGCAGTTGCTCGGCTTCTATGTGGTCGACTACCCTTCGATCGACGGGGCGATCGAGGCGGCGCGGGAGATGCGCCGCGCCAACCCGACCGCCGTCTACGAGATCCGCCCGGTCATGCTCTACGTACCGGGGGCAGAACTGACCGGAGGGGACAGCTAAGGGCAAGGGCGGCTACGCCACCGCCTTGCCGATACCGTCCAGCTCCGCAATCGCATCCGCCGGCAGATCGATTTCGGCCGCGGCCAGATTTTCCTTCAAATGCGCCACGGACGACGTGCCGGGGATCAGGAGGATGTTCGGCGAGCGCTGCAACAGCCATGCCAGAGCGACCTGCATCGGCGTATAGCCGAGTCGCTTCGCGATCGCGTCGAGCGTGCCCGATTGCAGCGGCGAGAAGCCGCCGAGCGGAAAGAAGGGCACATAGGCGATGCCGTCGGCGGCCAGTTCGTCGATCAGGGCATCGTCGCCGCGATGCGCCAGATTGTAGTGGTTCTGGACGCAGACGATCTCCACCATCCCGCGCGCTTCCGCGACCTGCCTCGGCGTGGCGTTGGACAAGCCGATATGGCGGACGAGGCCCTGCCGCTGCAGATCGGCAACGACCGCCACAAACGGTTCTATCGATCCCTCCACGGGCCCATGCGTGCCTCCGCCGGGCTGGTCCGCGTCGAGCAACAGGCGAAGATTGACGACGTCCATGGCATCGAGGCCGAGATTGCGGAGATTGTCCTCGACGGCGGATCTCAGTTCGGCGGGCGAGAATGCGGGCAGCCAGGAGGCGTCGCCGCCGCGCCGGGCGCCGATCTTGGTGACGATGACGAGATCGTCCGGATAGGGCGCGAGCGCTTCGCGGATCAGCCTGTTGGTGACATGAGGCCCGTAGAAATCGCTGGTATCGACATGGTCTACGCCGGCCGCGATCGCCTCGCGCAGCACGGCGATCGCGGCATCGTGGTCCCTTGGCGGGCCGAAGACGCCCGGTCCTGCAAGCTGCATCGCCCCGTAGCCCATCCGCATCACCAAGCGGCCGCCGAGCTTGAAGGTGCCGGATTTTCCGATATCGGGCATGGTCATCTCTCCTTGTTTGATGACGCGGAGATAAGACCTGACCGATCGCACGATAATCCGCTACAATCCGTACAGGCTGTACGGATAAACGAACAATGAAAACCGATCTCGGCGACCTGAACGCCTTTGTCGCGGTGGCTCGCGCGAAAGGGTTTCGCGAGGGCGCGCGGCTTTCCGGGCGCAGCGCCTCGGGCCTGAGCGAAGCGATCCGCCGTCTCGAGGCCGAACTCGGCGTCCGGCTTCTCAACCGCACGACCCGCACCGTTGCGCCGACGGAGGCCGGGCTGCGCCTGCTCGAGCGGCTTTCGCCGGCGCTTTCGGAGGTCGAGGCGGCGCTCGACGTGGTCAACACCTTCCGCGATCGGCCCGCCGGGATGCTGAAGCTCAACGTGCCGGTCAGCGCGTCGCGACTGGTATTGCCCGATATCGTGCCCGCCTTCCTTGCAGCCTATCCCGAAATAAGGCTGGAGATCATCGCGGAGGAGAGCTTCGTCGACGTGCTGGCCTCCGGCTGCCATGCCGGCATCCGTTACGGCGAGCGACTGGAACAGGACATGATCGCGGTGCCGATCGGCCCGCGCGTTCAGCGCTTCGCGGCCGCCGCCTCGCCCAGCTATCTCGACCGTCGCGGCCGCCCGGAACATCCGCGCGATCTCCTGAAGCACGCCTGTCTGCGCGGCCGCTTTGAGAGCGGCAACATGCCAGTCTGGGAATTCGAGCGCGATGGCGAAGTGGTGACCGTGGACCCGACCGGCCCGCTCATCGTCGCCTTGGGCGGCGGCACCGACCTCGCCATCGACGCGGCAATCGGCGGCGCCGGCATCGTATACATCTTCGAGGATTGGCTCGCGCCACATTTCGCCAGCGGTGCGTTGGAGCCGGTGCTTGAGGAATGGTGGGAGAAATTCGACGGACCGTATCTCTATTATCCCGGCCGAAGATTGGTCCCGGCGCCGCTCCGCGCCTTTATCGACTTCGTCAAGGCGCAAGGAAGCCGGGGCTGAGATGCAAGCCAAGCCCGCGACCATCCATGCCTTGCGTGTCCCACGATCCGTCATATTTATAAGGCAAGAAGGGACCTCCGGGCGCGAGGCAACCTCCTCGGCCCGCCAATGCCGGTGCAGAATGCAGAAAATAAATGCCAACCCGATCCGCCCCTCCGTCGTCGCCGTCCGCGCGACCATTCCGGACGACGCGTTTACCGCCGATGCGCTGGGCACGCGCCGTGAGGGCAGCGGCGTGGTGATTCGCGACAATGGCCTCGTGCTGACCATCGGCTATCTCATCACCGAGGCCGAGGAGGTGTGGCTGACGCGGCATGACGGCATCGTCGTGCCCGGCCATGCCCTCGCCTACGACCAAGAGACCGGCTTCGGCCTCGTGCAGGCGCTCGGCGATCTCAACCTGCCGGCGCTCGCCTTCGGCGATTCCGCCCATGCCAAGGCCGGCGATCCGACCCTGCTCGTCGACGGCACCGGCCGGGCGGTGGAAGGCGAGATCGTTGCGCGGCAAGAATTCGCCGGCTATTGGGAATATCTCCTCGACAACGCTATCTTCACCGCGCCGGCGCATCCCTCCTGGGGCGGAGCGGCGCTGATCGACGGCGATGGAAAGCTGCTCGGCATCGGTTCGCTCAGGTTGCAGATGAGCCAGGGCGACAAGGAGCAGGACATCAACATGATCGTACCGATCGACCTCCTGCCGCCGATCTTCGACGACCTCGTGACACGCGGGGCGGCAGCCAAGCCGCCACGCCCATGGCTCGGCGCCTTCTCGGCCGAATATAATGGCGAGGTGGTGGTGATGAGCGTCGCCGACAACGGCCCGGCCGACAAAGCCGGCCTCAAGCGCGGCGACATCATCTCCGACGTGAAGGACAAGGAAGTGAACGGGCTAGCCGATTTCTACCGCAGCATCTGGGCGAGCGGCCCGGCCGGCATCGAACTGCCGCTGCGCGTCGTGCGAGACGGCCGCGAAACGTGGCTGCGCGTGAAATCCATCGACCGGGCCGCGGCGCTGAAGAAGCCGCAGATGCAGTAGGATGATGGCAAGGCGGCCTGGCTAATCCCGGTCGCCGTTGACCAGCGCCAGGATGAGTTGCTGGACATTGCCGCCCTTGCCCATCTCGACATGATCGAAATCGCGGTTTTTCTTGCGCATTTCATCGGCGAGCGCCGCGACCCTTTTGGTCACCTCGGCGCGAATTTTTCGGCAGGCAGGATCGTCGGGAACCGTCAGCCCCTCGGTGGCGGAGCGGATCGCGTCCACCGTCGCCTTGATGATCTCGCCATGCACCCGCTCATGCGCCGTGATGCCGGCGATGAAGGTCGTCCACAGCGCCTCTGTCCGCGCCGGCAGCTTGCCGGAAGGCTTCGGCAGGTGGGTGATGAGGGTGAGATGCGGCACCGCCGTCGTCAGCCGGCAATTGCCGCCTTCGGGCACATATTTGCGTGTCCAGGTCAGCCGGTAGTCGGTCAGCGCGATGGCGCGGCCGTTCCGCGATTTCGGCCCGCGCTCGCCGATAGAGCGGTAGAGTTCGATAGCGGACGAACCCGATACGGCATAGGGCACCAGCTTCTCGGCCGCCTGAACCTCCGCGGCGGAAGCCGGAGGCGGCATCAGGGGCACCAGGAGCAGCAATGCCGCAATCGCCCTCTTCAACTGTTTTCTCATAGCCTGCGCATGTTCCATCCGGCGTCGATACAGAATTCCGTTCGTCTCGTCACCAGTTCGGGCGGACCGCATGGCACCTCGCTCCTGACGCCAAGTGTCAGGAGGCGCCGTTGGCCTGCCTTGTCCGGCCTGACCGCTCGTGCCAGCTTGCGCGCCGCAACGGAGAACGCTCCATGATCCTCATCGGCCAGTACGATTCACCCTTCGTGCGCCGCACCGCCATCGCCATGCGGCTCTATGGCATCGCCTTCGAGCATCGCCCGTGGTCGACCTTCGGCGATGCCGAGAAAATCCGGCCCTACAATCCGCTGCTGCGGGTACCGACGCTGGTACTGGACGGCGGCGACGTGCTCATCGAGAGCCTCGCCATCCTCGATTATCTCGACGGGCAGATGCCGGCCGCCGAGCGCATGTTCCCGCAGGAGGAGCCGGCGCGGCAGCGGGCATTGAAGCTAGCCTCGCTTGCAGCCGGCATTTCCGACAAGGCCGTGGCCCTCTACTACGAGCAGAATTTGCACGGCGAAGGCGCGATCTCAGCGCTCTGGGTGGAGCGTTGCCGCAGCCAAGTAAAAGGCGCGTTGGCCGCGCTGGAGAAGGAACGCGCGGCTGCCGGCAGCGATTATCTGTTCGGCGGCCGCATCGGCCATGCCGATGTCACCATCGCGTGCATGCTTAGACACCTTCGCGAGGCACACCCGGAATTCACGCCGCTCAAGGGGTTGCCGGCGCTCAAGGATCACGCCAGCCGGATGGAAGCGCTGCCTGTCTTCCAGGAAATCCAGCAGCCCTTCATCCCGCCGAAGGGATAGGAGCGAGGGGATAGGAGCAGGACATGAACCGATTGCACCTCGCCGATACCAGAAGCCATTCATCAGCCACGCCTTACGGAAAGGAGGGTCAGGCCATGCCTCAAACCCGTCTTTCGGTCGTGCGCGCCGACATCACGACGCTCGCCGTCGATGCTATCGTCAACGCCGCAAACGCCTCGCTTCTCGGCGGCGGCGGCGTGGACGGGGCGATCCATCGCGCCGCCGGGCCGCAATTGCTCGCTGAATGCAGGCTTCTCGGCGGCTGCGCCACGGGCGCTGCCAAGATCACAGGGGCCTACGGGCTGCCGGCCCGGCATGTAATCCACACGGTCGGCCCCGTCTGGCATGGCGGTTCGAAGGGAGAGCCCGAACTGCTCGCCTCCTGCTATCGCCGCTCGCTGGAACTCGCGCTCGAGCATGACTGTTCGAGTATCGCCTTTCCGGCGATCTCGACCGGCATCTATGGCTATCCGAAACTCGAAGCCGCTGACGTCGCCGTACGCACCATTGTGTCCTTCATTGCGGAAAGCGACCGCCCCGAGCGCATCGTCTTCTGCTGCTTCGACGCCTACGCCGCCGATCTCCACCGGCGCGCCATCGCAGCGCTGGGAGTCTGAACAGGACGAAGGCGGACAGTGCTCTGTCCGCGCCGGCAGTAACCCCCACCAAGTCGCCCGACGGTTCGGCCTTGCCTCGCGGGGGCTCCCTATCCTCTCCCACAGGGGGCGAGGAGGGAGATGGCACTACCGCCTCCGCCAATTTCTAACACCGATGATTTGCCGGAGCGGTGGTGCCGCGCTCCCCCTTCTCCCCCTGTGGGGTGAGGAGTGGTCGGTCAAAGACCGATTGATCGACAACGATTTGTCGATCAAAGCGACGAACGCCCGGAGATCCTGAGCCTATCGAAGGGGCGGAGGGCTGGTGTCGCCTCCGAACGTGCCTGCACGTTCGGGATAAAGGCGACGGATGAGGGGTGCCGGCCGGACAGGACGTGGATAGATTTATGCCCATCTATCTCCCGACCCGTTCTTTCCATTCATCATTCGCATTTTTTCACTCTGCTCTTCTCCCCGCCTCCCGCGCTTGATGCATACTCCCCGTCAGTTCCTCTCATCGGGAACACCGGTCATGACGGTGGTTGCGTGGGGAGGGACCGGCGCCTCGCTCCGCGGCAAGACGTTTCCGTGGGGGAGAGGGGCACCGGCCACCGAGGCGCGGAGCCGGGCGGGCTTGCCCGGTTCACGAGTGCCCCCGCCCGCCTGCCCCCGCCCGGCTGCCTGTCGGCGGGGCTGGGGGCGTGGATCCAAGGCCGACC
>JBDZVC010000247.1:0-6521 GCA_040255475.1 Phyllobacteriaceae bacterium
CAAACAAAGTCGAACGAGCTGGCGTAATTTGTACGGAAATCGGCGGCTTTGGCGGGCCATGCGGGATATCGATAGGCACGACATCTACTCTATAGCCCTCCCAATTGAACCCTGAAGTCGGTTGTTAGCCCAATGAAATCGCATAAAAATTTCATGTTCCATGCGATTATCGGCGGTTTTCGGCAGCGAGTGGCCGCTAGTACAAAGCCGGCGGCCATAGCGGCAATGAATGGCTATGTCTTTCGCTTTGCGACCCCGTTTCGGTCGTGCGGACGAGCCGCGATTGATCTGAGAGCCGCCGTTGGTTCAGTCGTTCGCGGGTGCTGCTGGGACCATATCAACGATGATGTGTCGCAGACGGATAGAGGATCCACCGGGACGTTGAACTGCTCCCTCATGAATGGCGAGCGCGTCGTCGTGCAGCGCAGCCGCAGACAGCGCCGCGGCTGCTCCATAATCCGATTGCAGACGATTGTTGAGCGCTTGAACGATGGCATCCGCCGGTAGTGCCAGCGCATAGCCCAGCATGAAGCCCCAGGCGCTTCCGGTCGCGTACTGGCCACTTATGAAGCGCTCGACCCCTTGGGTGACATAGCGGGAGTTGAGTTGGCTGAATGCGCTTCCAGCACCGACACGCTTGCATTCGACGCCGACATAGTCGTCCTCGTTCCCAAACTGACGCAGGAACTTCAACGTGATGTCGATGCGGCCGAGCAGTTCGGCTCCTTCGGTAGCCATGTTGTCGATCTCGACCTCGCCCGCGACCTCCAGATTGGTCAGGCCAAGCTCGCGCTTCATCCGTTTCATGGCTTTCCGCACGATGACGGTCATCGGCACTTCGAGCAGGCCAGCCGTCATATGCTGACGGGCTTCGCGGGCCCCCTGACAGATAAGATCGACTACCGTTTCGATCTCATCTGTCTCTAGGCCGAAGGACGGGACGCCGGCGGGCTGATCAGGCGTAAGCTGCATGCGACGCCTTGAGCCAATGATCCGCGAGGATGACGTCCGCATCGTTGAGGCCCGCCGTCTTGGTCCAGTAGCGGACTTCCGAAGGTTTCACGATGAACAAGCTGTCGCCAAGGTAGAGCCGCAGATTTCGCCGCTCATTTAGATAAGGAGGCAGGTCCGACTTCATCCATCCCTTCAATTGGTCCGCAAGTGCCGCTAGCTCAGCATCCTCGCCGAGCGCGATGGCTGGCTCGCGCGGCGGTCCTCCGGCACTCATGCGAAAGCGAACGGCCGTCAGGCCACCACCGCCATCGGCCCAGCTCGCGCTCACCAGAGGGCGCGAATAAACCGCCGCTTCGAGGTGTCGAGTGCCTCGGCTGCGCAGATAGCCATCGACAACGCTGGTCACAGTTGCTGCATAGGCTTGCAGCGGCTCGCGCTGAGGCGGCTTGACGAATGCCCGGCGGCGCTTGCGACCCTCGAAGATCAGCACTCGTGCGCGTTCGACGCTCTCTCGCGCGAGGACCAGTTCGTGCCGGTCGAATTCATAAAGCTCCGCGACGGCGGCATCGAGTGCCTGAAGATGCTCGGGGGTGGCCTCGCGAGCTACCGCAACCTCAGCCTCGGCGATGAGCCGAAGGGTCGCCGCGTCAACCTTGCGGAGGTCGGGGACGCGCAGCGACAGAAGATCCTTTGGCTCGACGGTCGAACGCTCTAGCCCCCACGCACCGCCGCCATAGGCAAGCTGAAACGTCGTCACGCAGGAATTGAGGATTCCGGAAAGGACCGGCGCAAGCTCGGGAGCATGGTCGGCGAACGAGATACCATAGAAGCTCTCGGTATAGAGAAGATCATGCGCGGCCCTTGCAGCACTGTAGCGCCCCTCCTCGACGCTCGATTTGAAGCTCGCCTTGGGACAGAGGAGCAGAGGACCGCGATAGATCGATTCGTTGCGAATGCGGTGCAACGTCGGCTCCGCAAACAGCGGCAGCGCATCGGAATCGATGCGAAACGGCTCGTAGTCGTCTGGAGTCAGCGCCGGCGTGTCATAGAAATAGGCCGGCGGAACATTGGGATCGCCCTCAACCTGATAGCCCTGTCCCCGACCCTCGAGGGCAAGGATCCCCAAGGAGTCGAGCGTCTCTTCCAGCGTCGGGAATTCCCGCTCAAGGCGCTCGATGAGCCAACTGTCGCGGACAGTGCCGAAAGTCGCCGCTTTGAGCATCGCGGGCGTGCGCAGTATCCGACGGAGCGGGACGGCGCGCAGCTCACCCGGCCCGACATGGAAAAGGCCGTTGCGAATGAAATCTGGTGTCCAGGGGATCGAGCCGACAAGCAGTTGGTCGGCTTCCGGCATCAGCGAGCATCGCGCAAAGAATAGCAGCGCTGGACCGGTCGCATCAGGGAACAGATGCTCCTTGCGCAGCGCCGAAAGATTGACTAGCGCCGCCGGCTTTAGGCGCGAAAGAAGCGCCGCCCTGGCTTCGACCGCATGTTCATCCTTGGAGAAGAAGGGCGATGCCTTCATCACCATGCCGATGCGGCCGTTCTCGCCGGCGAGCGCCGCCGCTACGTCGAGAAACGCCCAGTCGGGGCTGCGCCGCGGCCGCAGAGAGCGGGCATTGCCCTTCTTCCGCGGCTTGGCCTTGATGGATTTGTCGAAAGTCCACGGCGGGTTGCCGACGACAGCCTCGAACGGACGCTCGACGAGCGGGGCAGGCAAATCCTCGCCGATCGTATCGGCCTCGAACAGCGTCGTTCCGATCAGCCGGTCGAACTTCAGCTCGGCGATGTCGGTGATTGGCTCCTCATCAAATTCGAGCGCTGCCAGGTAAAGGCTGAACGCGGCGATCCCTAGCGCGGAGGGATTGATGTCGATGCCGAAGAGCTGATGGTAGAGGATATCGCGCACGACGGCGCGGGATGCCTGCTCGTCGCCGCAGCGCTTCCAGATCAGCCGGCGAAACGCCTCGACCAGAAAGGCGCCGGAGCCGCATGTCGGATCGATCACGCGCGCGGTCGCGGGAAGGTCCTCGAAAACCGGATCGAGCGTCAGATGAACCAGCTCGACCGGCGTATAGTGCAAGCCCTGCACCCGCGCCTTCTTCTCGGCGCTCGACCGTGCGAATTGCTGGTATATCGAGCTGACGAGATCGACCGGGATCGCGTCGAAGCGGAATCGAAACAGGCGTCCCTGTCCGTGGTTTTCGGGGACAAGGCTGCTGCCTTCGATGAAATCCCGCACCAATGCGAGATGGGCCGGACCCAGGCGCATATGCTCGGCGCCGGGATCGTCCATCGGGAAGAGATCGCCGTTGAAGGTATCGCGCAGCCAATCGAACAGGTCAAACGCGCTGGTGGGCGTGGCCATCATTGCCGCAAGGTTGGCGGGCAACGAGCTTGGAAGGAATGGCTGCGCGATGCCGCGGTCGAGCAGATACCACGTGAAAATGCAGCGGCCGATGAGCCGCTGCGCAAAATCACGCGCGGCGGAGATTTCGTCCGCGCCGTCCAACTGTGCTTCGCTCTGCGCGGGCGGCAGCTCGGTCAACCGCCCTTCGAGCGCATTGATCTCGGCGAGCAATTCGCGGTCGACGCGATACTGACGATCGATCTTCTTGCCGATCAGGCTCGACCAGAAGGCGCCGGTTTCGGTCGCCAATCGCCCGCACATCGCATCGAGCGCGCGAAGCCGGTCGTCGGTGGCAAGGTCGAAGCGGTCGAGCGGCGCCGCCCCAACGCCTAAGTCCGTGCCGCGCCAGGGCGACGCATAGCAGTCGTACAGACGAACTTCGGTCGGCGTGATGATCCACAGCAGCGGCGCTACGCCGATATTCCAGGCCGCTTCGTGCCACTGGCCGACCTGCTCCTCGCTGGGGGTGGAATCGCCGGCGTCCTTGAAGATCGATGTCGGCATATTCTGTGCCGAGAAAACCGCATCTGCCTTCAAGCCGACGCGCGTGTCCTTGAGGACAGCTCGCAGGCGCGCTGCTTCCGGCGCGTCGTTGGTCACGAGGCCGGGAGCAGGCTGTCCTTCGGGACCGAGGTACCCCGTCGCCTGCAGCGCTTTAATGAAAGCGCCGGAACTCATGCCCGGTGCCGCGACGGTTGCTGTTGGACCTCAGCAGCCGGTTCATTACCTTTGGGGGCGGGCTCCGCCGAAACTAACCGGGGCGGGAAAAGTTCGAGCTGCCCCGTCGGCGGCGGGCTCGGCATGGCGAATTCGGTTGCCAACACAGCAAGGTGGGGATCGAGATAGACGATGATGGCGTCGGCAGCCATTTGACCGGCGGAATCCGCATCAAACAATTCCCAGGTCTCGCAGTCATAGATCGCGATGCTCGCACCCCACAACTTGAGGAACGACGTAGCACGCAGCGCCTCGCGCAGCGCTGCGAACAGCCTGCGGTGTGCATGGAGCTCGACATGAAAGCGGTCCTTGAGCTGCAGCGCAACGCGCAGCAGCAAAATCGCCTGCCAGCCATATTGAGCCTGGGAGCCGCGCCCACGGTTCTGGATATCGGCAGGGATCAACGCCCGCCGGCTCGACCACTCGCGGAGCTGTTCGGTCGACAGCCCAGTCAGGCTCGTCGCTCTGCGCGTTGTGACAAGCCGCACCGATCCACCTCTCTGGTTCGGGTACGATACCCGATTTACCTAGAACGGGTATCACACCCGACTTGTTTATAGAAGCGCTATCTTATGCGTTTGTTAGCGGACGACGAAAGCCCGGTCTCACTACTAACTCGCTGATCGCCCACAGAAGTCTGGTAGGCGCCCGCCTTGCTGCAGTAGACGAGCTGGCCGAAGGTAGAAGCTCAGCGAGTTCGTCGCCCGAACCGGACAGGTTAGGTGATGGACCCATTCCTGCCGCTGATTATGATCCGCTGCGCCGAGCGCCCGCTTTACGATTTTGCGCCCTGAAGTGGTCTGGCGGCTACCGCCCCGAAGTCAACGGCCCGCTTTGCTCCCTTATGTGCCGCCCCGTGTGGCTCAATGCAGACCGGCAACCCTCGAAAACCTCGACGGAACTCGTCCTGCACGGTAGACGGGAACTGTCTCGTGGGAGGTTTTCATGCGTCTTTCTTGGAACGAAATTCGATCAAGAGCGGCCGTTTTTGCGCGGGAATGGGAAGGCGAAGGTTACGAAAAGGGACAGACCCAACTTTTCTACCGGGATTTCTTCGAGGTGTTTGGCGTCCCGGTCCGCCGCGTCGCTGCGTTTGAAGAGCCGGTCAATAACCTCGGGGAGAAGCGCGGGTTCATCGATCTGTTTTGGAGGGGCATGCTTCTGGTCGAGCAGAAGAGTGCCGGTCGCGATCTGAAAAAGGCGAAGACGCAGGCCCTCCATTATTTCCCCAGCCTGAAGAACGAGGACCTGCCCCGCTACATCCTGCTGAGCGACTTCCAGACATTTGAGCTGTACGACCTCGAGGACGGAGACGAGCTGAAGTTCCCCCTCGCCGACCTGCACAAGCACGTCCACAAGCTTGGATTCATCACCGGCGTCCAGAAGAAGACCTTCAAGGACCAGGACCCGGTGAACATCAAGGCGTCTGAGTTGGTGGGCGCCCTGCACGACGCCCTCGAGGACTCGGGCTACGTGGGCCACGATCTCGAGCGTTTTCTGGTCCGGATCGTGTTCTGCCTCTTTGCCGACGATACTGGCATCTTCGAGCCGCGGGGCGTGTTCGAGGAATTCATTGACGGCCGCACCCGGGAGGACGGTTCGGACCTCGGCGGATGGCTTGCGGCGCTGTTTCAGACGCTCGACACCCCGGAAGAGAAACGGGCGAAGACGCTGGACGAAGACCTGCAGCAGTTCCCTTACGTGAATGGCGACTTGTTCCGAGAGAACCTGCGCCTTCCGTCCTTCAACGCCGAGATGCGCAATCGGCTGCTCGAGGCGTGTAGGTTCGACTGGTCGGAAATCTCGCCCGCGATCTTCGGTTCGCTTTTCCAGTCGGTAATGGATCGCAATGAGCGGCGCGAGCAGGGCGCGCACTACACGAACGAGACCAACATCCTGAAGGTCATCGAACCGCTCTTCTTGGACACCCTGCGGGATGAGTTCGAGCGACTGAAGGCGCGCCGGGACAATCGGCGCCGTGCTGAGCTTGAGAGGTTCCGCGAGCGCCTCGGCCAGATGAAGTTCTTTGACCCGGCGTGCGGCTGCGGCAACTTTCTAATCATAGCCTATCGAGAGCTGCGGCTGCTCGAGATCGAGGTGGTGCGTGAGCTGATCAATTACCAACGCGATGCGCACGGGCAGTTCATGGGGCTTCTGGACGCGTCCGATCTCTCGCGAATCAACGTTGACCAGTTCTACGGGATCGAGATTGGCGAGTTCCCGGCGCGGATCGCCGAGACTGCCATGTGGATGATGGACCACATGATGAACAACCGGCTGAGCCTCGAGTTCGGCCCGTACTACGTCCGCATCCCGCTCCGGAAGTCGCCGCACATCATTGTGGGCAACGCGCTCGACATGGACTGGGCCAGCGTTCTGCCACCCGCAGAGTGCACCTTCCTGTTCGGCAATCCGCCCTTCCGCGGCCACCAGTACCGGA
>JBDZVC010000248.1:0-6490 GCA_040255475.1 Phyllobacteriaceae bacterium
CGCGCAGCGCGCCGATCACCTCGGCGACGCCTTCCTCGGTCAGCGCGTCCTTGTCACGGGTCTGCGAGGCCGGCAGCAGGAAAAGCGTATCCACGCGCTTGTCGCGGATCAGCGCCTGCTGGAGCTTGGCAACGCCCTGCGTGACATTGACGAGGTCGAAGACCACGCGGCGTTCCGCACCCATGATGAGATCGAGATTGCGCAGGCCGACGTCGAAATCGACCAGCGCGACGCGCTTGCCGGTCTGCGCCAGCGCCGCCCCGAGGGCCGCGGTCGACGTTGTCTTGCCTACGCCCCCCTTGCCGGATGTGACGACCACCACCTTACCCATGTTTTCTCTCCGCATTTGTTTGTTGAACGCCATTTCAGTCGAGTGCCGAAACCCAGATCACTTCATTGTCGAGATGGGCCTGAATGGCCCTGCCGCGCGACGACGGCTCCATGTCGTCGGCGGTGCGATACCACCCGTCCACCGCCAGAAGCTCGGCCTCGTTCTTCCGGCAGAAGATGCGCGCGTCCGGATTGCCGAGCACGCCGGCAAAGGCGCGGCCGCGCAACGTCCCGTAGATATGGACGGAACCGCCGGCGATGATCTCGGAACCCGAGCCGACCGAACCGAGCACGATCACGTCGCCATGCGGGTGGAAGATCGACTGGCCCGAGCGGATCGGCGTGTCGATGATGAGGGTCTTCGCTTCGACGGCGCGCACGGGCGCGGCCTGTTCATTGGTGTTTGCCGGGGCATTTGCCGGAGTATTCGCCGTTTCCGCCTGCCGGCGTTCCGGTTCCCTGTCCTCGACCGCGATCGTGCGGGCGCCGGTCAGGAGGGGAGGCAGGTCAAGCCCGAGGTCCTCGATACCGTTTGCCTCGATCGCGCAGACGCGGATGCCACGGTCGGCAAGCCCGTCGACGAGATCGATGATCTCCTCGGTGTCGAGCGTGATATGGTTAAGGTTGAGGACCACAGGGCGGCCGGCGAAGAAGCCTGGGGAATTCTCCGTCCATTGGTCGAGCCCGTCGAACCAATCCGACAATGGTGCCTCAGGCGCGAGCGCAAAGGCCACGAAAGAGCGCGCGTTGAAGCGGATCTGCTTCCTTGCGACAGACGCCGAACGGGTATTCTTGAACGGTGCGATATTGTTCACGAGACGGTCCTTACTGATTTGTTAACGCTATGCGCGGCATGGTTAACGGAAAGTAAATACCATCCGCTGATGCCGGCTTTTTTTAACGGAATGGAAAGATGTGGCCGAAGCGGTCAACCGCCGTGCAACCAACCGACCGAAAGGGTGGGTAGAGGCCTAATAATCGTATCAATTGCTATTGATCGTATTAATCGGCCGTGCTTAGTTCCAGCATCGCGTTCCGAGGATGGCCGGCATGGCCTCTGTCGGCGGGCGCGTGGAGGAGTGAGGCTGCGCCCCGCAGCCGTCGCGCAAGGAGGAACAGCATGAAAAATATCGCCCTGATGGGAGCGGCCGTCGCTCTCGCTTTGTCATCGATCACCGCGCACGCTGCCGACAAGAAGACACTCGTCTTCGTCGCCAACGGCGCATCGGATTTCTGGAAGGCGGCCGAGGCCGGCGTGAAGAAGGCAAACGCGGAACTTCCGAACTACGAGATGCAGTTTAAATACCCGTCGCAGTCGTCGGCCGCGATCCAGCAGCGGTTGATGGACGATCTCGTCGCTGCCGGCGTTTCCGGCATCATGGTGAGTGCCGTCGATCCGAAGACGGAGACGGAGGCGCTCGCCAAGATCGCCAAGGAGACGCTGCTTCTCACTACCGACAGCGACGCGCCGAAGAGCGGCCGAGTAGCCTATATCGGATCGAGCAATGTCGCGGCCGGCAAGCAGGTCGGCGAAATCCTCAAGAAGGCGCTGCCGGACGGCGGCAAGTGCATGGCCTTTGTCGGCCTGCCGGGTGCCGATAACGCCCGCGAGCGCATCCAGGGCATCAAGGACGTTATCGAGGGCACGAAAATCCAGATCGTGGATGTGCGCGCCGACGACATCGACATGGCGCGCGCCAAGCGCAATGTCGAGGACACGCTGACGGCGCATCCCGACGTCAACTGCATGCTCGGCATCTATTCCTACAACATCCCGCAAATCTACCAAGCGCTTAAGGAGGCCGGCCAGCTGGGCAAGATCACCGTCACCGGCTTCGATGACGATCCGATCACGCTCGGTGGCATCAAGGAAGGGACGGTCGCCGGCACCGTCGTCCAGCAGCCCTTCCTGTGGGGTTATGAAGGCATGAAGGACATGGCCAAGATCCTTGAGGGCGACAAGTCCTTCATCCCCGCCGACGGCCTCATCATCATTCCGACCAAGGTCGTCGACAAGTCGAGTGTCGACGAATACGCCAAGGAACTCGCCAAGCTGCAAGGCAAGGGCTGACGCGGTATAGATGGATGTGGAGCGCCGGCGGGTTTCTCCGCCGGCGCAAACTATCCGCGATGCGGGAGGGGTCGACTTGGAGCCGTTCCTCGAACTGGCAGGAATCAGCAAAACCTATCCGGGCGTGCTGGCGCTTTCGGATGTGAGCCTTTCGGTGGCGCCGGGCGAGGTGATCGGCCTCAGCGGCGAGAACGGCGCCGGCAAGTCGACGCTGATGAAAATCCTCGGCGGCGTGGCGGAGGCGACGACCGGTACGATCCGCATCGACGGGGAAAGCCGCAAGGCACTGACGGTGAAGGAGGCGAGCGCTGCCGGTATCGCCTTCGTGCACCAGGAGCTCAATCTGTTCGACAATCTGGATGCGGCGGCCAACGTCTTCATCGGCCGGGAGCCGCGGACGCCGTTTCTAAAACTGGTGGACCGCAAGCGGCTTGCCGCCGCCGTGCAGCCTCTGATGGACCGGCTCGGCGTCGATTTCTCACCCAACACGCCCGTTGCCGAACTGTCGATCGCGCAGCGACAGCTTCTGGAGATCATCAAGGCGCTATCGCTCGATGCGCGGGTCGTCATCATGGACGAGCCGACCTCCAGTCTCACCGTATCGGAGACGCGCCGACTGCTTTCCGTGATCGAAGAACTGAGAAAGAACGGAGTCGCGATCATCTTCATCTCGCACCGGCTGAACGAGGTGGCGGAATGCGCGGACCGCGTGGTCGTGCTGCGGGACGGCAGAATTAGCGGCCGGCTGGAAGGCGGGGCGATTACCCATGATGCCATGATACGCCTCATGATCGGTCGTGATCTGAAAGCTCTCTATACGCCGCCGGCCGCGCCGCCCGGCGAGGCGATGCTGGAGCTTGCCGGCCTCCGCACCTCCGTCTTTCCTGACAGCACGGTCGATCTCGCGCTGCATCGTGGCGAAATCCTCGGCCTCGCGGGGCTGATCGGTGCCGGGCGGACCGAACTTGCGCGCACCCTTTTCGGCATCGACCGGCCGCTCGGCGGGACGGTTCGGCTCGAAGGCCGCGAAATCGTGATGAACTCGCCGAGCGAGGCGATCGCCGAGGGGATCTACCTCATTCCCGAGGACCGCAAGCAATCCGCGCTCATCCTCGAAGACACTATCACCGCCAATATCTCGCTCGCCAACGTCCGCGCCTTCGCGCCTTCCGGCTTCGTAAGCGCCGTGCTCGAAGAGAAGAACGCCGCGCAGCAATGCCGGGCGCTCCGCATCAAGGCTCCCGACGTTTCGACGCTGGCCGGCAGCCTTTCGGGCGGCAACCAGCAGAAGGTGGTGCTCGGCAAATGGCTATCGATGAAACCGCGCGTCCTCATCTTCGACGAGCCGACGCGAGGCATCGATGTCGGCTCCAAGAACGAGATCTATGCGCTGATGCGAGGCCTTGCCGACAACGGCGTCGGGGTGCTGATGATCTCAAGCGACATGGAGGAGGTGGTCGGCGTCAGCGACCGCATGGCCGTGATGCACGAGGGTGCGATCGCCGGCATCCTTTCGCGCGACCGCTTCAGCGAGGAAGCGGTGATGCAGCTTGCCGTCGGCCACGCCGCACCCGCCACTTCCAGCACCGCCCATTGAAGGAGCCGCCATGCTGAAAAAGGACCTCGGTCTTCTGATCCTCCTGATCGTCGTCGCCGGCATCGTGGCGTTTCTCAATCCGCGTTTCATCTCGCCGATCAATCTTTCCAACACCGCGAACCTCGTCGGGCTCTTCGGCCTGATCTCCGTTGGTCAGGGCTTCGTCATCATCACGAGTGGCATCGACCTCTCGGTCGGCTCGATCCTGGCACTGCTCGGCGTGATCTTCATCGACCTTCTGACGACCTATCAGATGAACTGGGCGCTGGCCGTGCTGGTCATCGTGCTCGCCGGGACGGTACTCGGCTGGATTCACGGCTTTCTCATCACGAAACTGAAGATGCAGCCCTTCATCGTAACGCTTTGCGGGCTCCTGCTCTATCGCGGCATCGCGCGCTGGTACACGGATGACGGTACGGCCGGCTTCGCGTTCGGCCAAAGCTTCCCGACGCTCGAATGGCTGACGACGGGCCGTGTCTACGGCGTTCCGCTGACCTTCGTCGCCTTCGTGCTTGTGGCGATCGTGATGGGCGTGGTGCTGCACCGCTCCGTCTTCGGGCGGCACCTTTTAGCGGTCGGCCGTAACGAGGAGGCGGCGCGCTATTCGGGTATCCGAAGCGAGCGGGTGATTGCCGCCACCTATATCATCCTCGGTGCGCTGTCGGGCCTGTCGGCGATCTATTTCGCCATGTATACGCGTTCGATCTCGCCCGCTTCCCATGGCACCTTCTATGAGCTTTACGCGATCGCAGCGGCGGTGCTCGGCGGATGCTCGCTGCGCGGCGGCGAGGGGTCCGTCTTCGGTATCGTGCTGGGCACGATATTGCTGCAGGTGCTGCAGAACCTCGTCAATCTTCTCGGTATCCCGAGTTCATTGAACTTCGCCGTGATGGGCGCGGTCATTCTCGTCGGTGTGCTGGCGGATCAGCAACTCGTCAAGTACCGCAACGCGCGGGCCGCGGCACGGGCGCGCAGTGCGCTCGCGACAGGCGACAAGGCTCCGGCAGTACAATAGAGGGAGGTCCGGGAGGGAACCACGCGTGAAATGAAGCCTCTTTCTGAGCGGATCGTTTCCGCGCCGGAAGACCGGCGCCCGTCGCCGCGCGGCGCCTTTTCCGCCACGCTGAGGGGGCTCGGTATCGGCATCGTTGCCGGCGAATTCCCGGTCGGGCAGACGCTTCCCGGCAAGGAAGTGCTGATGCGCCGCTTCGGTGTCTCCAACACATCGCTCCGCGAGGCGCTGAAGACGCTCGAGGCGAAGGGCATGGTCGCCGCGCGCACGAAGGTCGGATACTGGGTGCGCAGCGAGGAGAGCTGGAATTTCCTCGACGAGGAATTGCTCGGCTGGCGGCTGGAAGTCGGCGTCGACAGGCGGTTCATCGGCCGGCTCTTCGAGATGCGCCAGGCGATCGAGCCGACGGCGGCGGCGCTGGCGGCGCTGAGAAGGACGGACGATCATCTCGTCCGGATGGAAGAGATGACCACGGGGATGCTGAATGCCGGCTTCGACCGGCAGCTCTTCACCGATGCCGACCTGTCGTTCCATCTGCTCGTGCTCGACGCGTCGGGTAACCTCATGATGCGCTCTATCGGCGCGTTGATCGGTGCGGCGCTCGCCGCCGCCTTCCGCTTGAGCGCGCCGAGCGACAGTCTCGAAACCCTGCATCGCAGCCATCGCCACCATTGCGCCATTACCGACGCCATCCGTGCGCGTGACCCGAAGGCGGCGGCCGATGCGATGACGACGGTGATCGAGGATGGCTGGGCCTCGCTTGGCGAAAGGAGCGAGCCGACCATCGCCATGATCCGGACGCATCTTTTCCCGTGAGGACGTGAATCGTCAGAACTCGAACGGCTCGACGGTGACTCGCCTGCCGAGCGTGAAGGCGTCGGCGACATGGACCATCGGCGAGAGGTCCACGTCGCTCCTGCCTGTGCGGATCAGTTCGGCGAACCGGCGGTAGATGCTGGCATATTCGCGGTCCGGCGCCTGTTCCACCGTCTTGCCGTCGATGGCAAGCGAGGCGCCGCCGGCGGATAGCTTCATGTGCTCGGTTCCGGTATCGGCCGCGATGTCCCAGCTTTGCGGGCCTTCCTGCCGCCAGTCGAATTCGGCGGTCACTTCACCGCCTTCAGCGTCGGCGAAGCGCAGCGAGGCGGCGATCGGCGTGCCGCGGTTTTCCGGGAAGGAGAGGTCAGCGGAGACGAGGTGCAGCGGGCGTGGATAGATCGCGGTCAGGATGGAGAGCGCGTTGATGCCGGGATCGAAGACGCCGAGGCCGCCTGGTTCCCAGATCCATTCCTGCCCCGGATGCCAGCGGCGTACGTCCTCCTTCCAAATGATGGACAGCCGCTTGATCGTCCTGCCGGCGAGCCACGCCTTCGCCGCCGGAACGGCAATGGCGAAACGCGAATGCCATGTCGCGAAGAGCGTGCGGCCGTGTCTCGCGGCAAGACGCTCCAGTTCATAGACCTCGCTCAGCGTCGCGCCG
>JBDZVC010000249.1:0-6489 GCA_040255475.1 Phyllobacteriaceae bacterium
GATCGAGGTGTCGAGCCCTCCCGAATAGGCGAGCACGACCTTCTTGACGTCTTTCAGCGTGGGCATGGTGTTTCCGGTATTTTCGGTTGGCGCAACGGCGTGAATTATGAGCGCACTCATAGCAGGAAAGTGCCGCCGGACAAGCCGGGCGGCTTACCTGATGGTCCGCACGGCGCCCTCGGGAAGCCGGACGATTGGTCGCATCGGGCGGAAATTGCATGGCTGGACGACCAAAGTTTTGATGGGCACCCGCCTCATTCTGTGCAATGGAGACCGCGGCCGTCCGGCCGTGCAAGCCATGCAAAGCCATACAGGGACATCATCACAGGGATATATCATGACTGAAGACAGCAGCCTTCTTGACAGCGCGCTCGTTCGTCTCGACGAAGCCGCGCGGCACATCAACGTCGATGCCGATGTGATCGAGAAGCTGAAATATCCGCGCGAGACGACCAAGGCGCGTCTGATGATCCGCATGGATGACGGCTCGCGAAAATCGTTCATCGCCTGGCGATGCCGCTACGACGACACGCGTGGGCCGACCAAGGGCGGCATTCGCTTCCATCCGGGCGCCACGGAGGGCGAGGTGGAGATGCTGGCGTTCTGGATGACCTTCAAATGCGCCGTCATGAACCTGCCCTACGGGGGCGGCAAGGGCGCCGTACAGGTCGACCCGCGCAAGCTCTCCAAGGCGGAACTCGAACGCCTTTCGCGGGCTTATATCCAGGCCTTCTCCCGTATCATAGGGCCTGACCGCGATATCCCGGCGCCGGACGTCTACACCAACGCCATGATCATGGGCTGGATGGCGGATGAATACAGCCAGATCGTCGGCAACGCCTCGCCGGCCGTGATCACCGGCAAGCCGTTGGCGCTCGGCGGCTCGCTCGGCCGTGGCGACGCCACCGCGCGCGGCGGCTATTATCTGGTCAGCCATCTGGCCGAGGAGCTCGGCTTGAGAGGCAAGCTGCGCGTCGCGATCCAGGGCTTCGGCAATGCCGGACAATATATCGCCTCGCTGTTCGCGGCAGACGGCCACAGAATCGTGGCGGTCTCGGATTCGGGTGGCGCGGTGCAGGCGGCGGAAGGCCTTTCGGTCGATGCGCTGATGGCCGCGAAACAGGCGGACAATTCCGTCATCGCCACCATCGGCAAGAACGGGCACGAGGCGCTGAGCGCCGATCGGCTGGTGGGCGTCGATTGCGATATCCTGGTTCCGGCGGCGCTCGAGAACATGATCGACGCGGACAATGCCGACACGGTCAAGGCCCGCGTCGTGCTCGAACTCGCCAACGGGCCCGTCACCCACGCCGCCGACGACATCCTCGCTAAGCGCGATATCGTCGTTCTGCCGGACATCCTGGCCAATGCGGGCGGCGTCACCGTCTCCTATTTCGAATGGGTGCAGAACAAGCAGGGCTATTACTGGGAGCTTCCCGAGATCCACGACAAGCTGCGCACCATCATGGAGCGTGAGGGTCGCGCGATCTGGGAACTCGCCGCCAACCGGGGGATTACCATGCGTACCGCGGCCTACGTCCATGCGCTCAGCCGGCTTGCCGAAGCCATCGAGGCGCACGGCACGCAGAGCTATTTCGATAGCTGAGGCGGCCTGACAGGTGATTTCCGTGTGAAGGCGCCGCGGAGGCGGCCCCTTCCCGAAAGAAAGACCGGATCGTTTCTATGTCCTTCGTTCCAGACTTTTCCGTGCTGGTCCAGTTCGCGGTGGCGACGTTCATCCTGGCGATCACGCCGGGGCCGGACATGACGCTCTTCGTCGGCCGCGCGCTTTCGGAGGGTCGTTCCGCAGGGCTGGCCTGCATGGCCGGCGCGCTCAGCGGCTGCATCGTCCACACGACGATGGTGGCGGTCGGCCTCTCGGCCCTGATCGTGGCCTCGCCGGAAGCCTTCCTGGTGCTGAAGGTCTGCGGCGCCGGTTATCTGATCTGGCTTGCCTTCAACGCGATCCGCCACGGTTCGGCGTTCAAGCCCGAGAGGGGGGCCGGCGGCTCGGCCCATTCGCTGTTCCGCAACTGGGCGAAGGGCGTGGGGATCAACCTCCTCAATCCGAAGATCATCCTGTTCTTCATGACATTCCTGCCGCAATTCGTGTCGGCTCACGATCCGCACGCACCGGGCAAGCTGTTCTTCCTGGGTTTCCTGTTCATCGCGCTGTCGGTGCCGATCACCGTGCCGATGGTGCTGGCGGCGGACGGCTTCGCTTCGCTCCTGAAGAAGAGCCCGCGCGTCACGCGCATGACGGATTATCTCTTCGCCGGCGTCTTCTCGGCTTTCGCGCTGAAAATACTCTCCGCCCACGCCCGGTCATGAAAGCGGCGGCGCTACGGTTGCTTGGTCCGAGCGATTGGAAATTCGGATCCTCCCCGCTGGAAGCCGTCAACGGATGCATAATCCACAAAGCGGTCGCCATTAAGGGCGCTCACGGCGCCTGAGGGTGCCGGCGCACCGGCAGGGCCGACAAGACGAATGATCTTTTCGGTGTCGGGAAGCAGATGGAAGTAGTCCTCTTCGCCCCGGTAGACAGCATCCGCGATGTGGACGTAACAGGCCGCCCGCCGGCAGGAGACGGCCAGCCTCCAATCCCCGTCACCGCCTTCGACACGAGCGGAGAGCCCGACATCGGTTTTCGCGGTCATCGATCCCGGCAGCAGATGAACGGCCTCGGCGAGAGCTGTGCCTGCCTCGTCCTCGAAGCGGGCGACCGTTACGTCGTGTGCTGGTGGGCCGAAGCGATAGGCATGGGAGACGTCGAAAAATGCGCCGAGAAGGTCGAAGGCGGAGAGTGTCAGCCCACTATGACCGTCGACGCTTATGGCCCGGCCGCCGGCAACCACCGGGGTTGCGCCTTCGCGCAGGCAGGTGAGGCGGAGCGTACCGGCGACCGCGTTCGGCCCGTCATTGACGAGATGCACGCCGAGCCCGTTGACGCCTTCGTCGGTAAGGATGAGGCGCAGCGGCCGGAAGGCGCGCTTCAACGCATGCCAGATGGATTTCGGCCGTCCCGTCGCATCTACCGCGCCCCAGCCGGCCCCGACCTGCAAATCCTTCCAGAATAGCATCAGCGCACCGGCGGTCGGTGAGGCGGGGCGCCGCCATTCGTCGATGGTGTGTTCGGCGATCTCCGCCGTCACCGCGCGCGACAGTTCGAGATAGCGAGCGCCGTCCTCTATCCGGAGCCGCCGCGCATCGACGCCAAACAGGTGCTCCAGATAATGATTCCGCACGTCCTCGAAATCCCAGGACGCACCAGCATCGCGCGGCGTTGCCGCCTTCCAGCGCGGATCGTGCATTGGCTGGACCGGCAGATGAGCGTCGAGCGTCGTCTGGTCGGGCACGTTGGCGAGAGCCAGGCATTCGCTGGCGAACCGCACTTCGGCACGCCGCGCATCCTCCAGCGGCCGGCAATAGGCGCCGACGCCGTAATAATGCGTCGGCCCGCCATCGGCGGTAAACGGCAGACTGCCGCCGCAGGGCGAGGACGGCACCAGGACGAGCTCCGGGCGCAGCTTCGCGGCTATCGGCCGGACGATGGTCTCGAACCATGGCGTCGGGTCGATCTGTGCCGGAAGGCCCATCATGGCGGCCTGCTGGGCGATCTCGCTGCCGCCGCACAGCACCGCCAGCGAGGGCGAGTGCCGCAGCCGTTTCAACAGCGCGGAGACTTCCTCGCCAAGCGCAGTGCACCAATCCCCGTCTTTGGACGGATAATCGAAATTGGCCAGCATCAAATCCTGCCAGACCAGAATGCCGAATTCGTCACAAAGCCGGTGGAACGCATCGGCCTCGTAGACGAAGGTGCCGGCGACGCGCAGCATGTTGACGCCTGCTTCTTGCGCGAGACGAAGATCGTCCGCCAGCGCATCCGGCCGCACCGGCAACCCTACCGGATCGCTCGGCGTCCAGATGGCGCCGCGGCAGAAGACCGGTACGCCGTTGACGAGGATATGGAAGCCGCGCCCATCGGAGCCACGGTCGAGTTCGATGCGGCGGAACCCGACCCGGCCAAGCCCGACGGTAGTCTCACCCAGCGTCGCGGTGACCATGTGCAATGCCGGGTTACCGTGAGTATGCGGCCACCATGCCGGGGCATCCGCGATTTCGAGCCGTGCCTTCAGTTGAGCGCCGGAAGGCTCCAGCTTCGCAGTCAAGCCAGCACAGGTCACTGTCGCCGTCCGGCCTTCGGGAAACGGTTCGCCAAGCGTCAGAACGACATCGAGGATTCCGGTCTTGCCGTCGAGGTCGGCGTGCATTTCCGTTTCGACGATCGAGCTATCCGCCATCTCGCGGAGCAGCCGGATTGGCCGCCATGGGCCGATGACGTCGATTTTCGGGCACCAGCCGGGCATATGGCCGATCAAGGTCGTGCGGACGAGCCTCAGGCGTGGATCGTCGATCATGCGAGGCTTCCAGCGAGCCCTCGGCCCCTTCAGTCCTTCAAGATGGAGGTCGAGGCTTCTGAAGGCGATCGCCAGTGTCTCGCCGCCTTCAAGCGTGAGCGAGACTTCCCGCGGCACGAACATCGAGGTCGATGTGAAAAGAAGGCGGTTGTCGATGTAGATTTCGGCTATGGTCGCCAGGCCTTCGAAGACCAGTCGCACGGGTCCCACGGCGTCGAGCCGACGCCGATACCAGATGTCCTTGTCATGCAACGGAGCGGGCGCGGAGCGATCCCAAAGCCCGTGCGCTTCGAGCGCAGCGGCGGCGGTACCCGGACAATCGGCATCGAACCACTCGGCGGCTGAATCGATTGTCCCGGGAGATGCCCAGGCTCCCGGCGAGGAGACGGCTAACCGCCACCCGCCTTCCAGCGCTTCGACGGACCCGTCGAACGACAGCGCCTCGCCCACTCGCAACTCCCCGATCCCGGACACGGCAGGCTCAGGCTGCCCGATAGCTCGGTTCGGCAGTGATTTTCGCGTCGAGCACGTCCATCGTCACGCCGTAAGCCTCGACCATGGGAGCGAGCATCTCGGCGAGGCCGTCAAAGCGCTTCCGCGCCATGGCGCGCGCGAGCTTGAACTGCATGGTCTTGGCGCCTTCCGAAATCTTGCCAGCCGCCTCGGCCGCCCGTTCCACGCCGCGCAGGCCGTGGGCGCCCAGCCAGTCGATGTGGCTCGCAAGCATCTCGAAATTCGCGCCAACCTGACGCAGCGTGTTGAAGGCGTAGATGTGAAAATATTCCGGCTGCCTGTCTGCGAGCGCCGCCGCATGCCCGGCGAAGGATTCGGCATAGACGGCGATCGGGTTCGCTTTCGGCCGTCGCGCCAGATGATGGGCAAGCAGGCGTCGCGCGGTTCCCACCAGGTCGGACGCAGCCTCGCTGCGCTCGAACTTCATGAACTCCGAATAGGGAAACAGCGGCAATCCGTTCGCGGTTTCGTGAGCGGGGAAAAGCGCGTCGTAGTCCGCACCTTCCAGCACGAAGTAGCCGGCATTGTGGAAATACTCCATCCGGCGTTTTGCCGGATCGAGTGCGTTGATGCCGATCGAGGATTTGGAGTGTGAGATCCCATAGCTCACCCCGCGCGTGTCCGGCAGGTAGAAGGCGTCGACCTCGACCATCGGCAGCCGACCGCGGGCGATCTGCGTCATGACCCGTTCGTCCAGTCGATCGAAGATCGCCAGTTCCTCGATGTCGATACCATAGAGCCGCTGCAGATCGGCGGTCGGGAACTTGAAGAAAGTGAAATGATCGCCCTCGAAGTCCTGCACGACGGTAAAGCCCAGCGCAGCGGCCGGCTCATGGCCGGACGCGTGAAGGACCTCGATCAGGAGATCGACATAGCAGTTCGTCTCCGGCCAGCGTCGCTCGGCGTCATGCAGGAAACTCGGCCGGTAGGCCGCCGGATCGAGCCCCGGGATAACCTGCCTCATGTCAGGCTCCCCAAAGGGCATGACGGACCTTATCGGGCCATGCCTCGACGTCGGGCCCGTGGTACCGGAACAGCGCCAGCGCCACACGCTCCAGCCCGAAGCCGACGCAACCCGAATGGCAGGCGGTGCCGTCGGCGAAATGGATGCCCCAGCTCTGACCGAAATGGTCCTGATGGTTGTTGAAGGAAAGGCAGGCGGTCGGCTTCTCGATGCTCGTCACCGGTATCAGAAGCTCGAACTTCAGCGTCTGGTCGCGCTGGCTGTTGGCCATCATCTTGCCGGCGCGCCCGAAGAACGGGTCGTTGGCCACCTCGATCTCGCAGGGCAGGTCGAGCTCTTCGACGATCTGCCGGCCGCGCTCCATCCAGCTGTTCTGGAAAGCCTGCACCTGTTCGGTGGTGCCGATCCGGATATACTCGCGCTGGCGGAAAAGCTGCATGCGCGCCGGATCCTTCGACGGCTCGTGCCGGAAGCAGTAGGAGGACAATTCGTAGAGCAGACCCTCCGCCGGCACCGGCCCCTGCCGGGCGACCGTCGGATAGAGCGGATAGCAGGCCGCGGGCGTCATCGCGACCTCGGTCGCCTCCTGCATCT
>JBDZVC010000250.1:0-6452 GCA_040255475.1 Phyllobacteriaceae bacterium
GGAGGCCGAGCGCGATCTCGGTCTGCATGTCGGCGAGCTTCTTCTGGAAAAGCTGCGTGCCGGCGAGCGGCTTGTTAAACTGCTTGCGGTCGAGCCCATATTGGCGCGCTCGGAACCAGCAATCCTCCGCCGCCCCCATGGCACCCCAGGCGATACCGTAGCGGGCGCGGTTGAGGCAGCCGAACGGCCCCTTCAGGCCCGAGACGTTGGGCAAAAGTGCATCCTCGCCGACCTCGACGCCCTCAAGAACGATCTCGCCAGTGATCGAGGCGCGCAGGCTGAGCTTGCCTTCGATCTTCGGCGCCGACAGGCCTTTCATGCCCTTCTCCAGCACGAAGCCGCGGATGGCGTCCTTGCCGTCCGCGCCCTTCAGCTTCGCCCATACGACGAACACGTCGGCGATCGGCGCATTGGAAATCCACATCTTGGAGCCGGAGAGCCGGTAGCCGCCGGCAGTCTTCTCCGCGCGCGTTTTCATGCCGCCCGGATCGGAGCCGGCGTCCGGCTCGGTCAAACCGAAGCACCCGATCCATTCGCCCGAAGCGAGCTTCGGCAGGTATTTCTTCCTCTGCTCTTCCGAGCCGTAGGCATGGATCGGATACATCACCAGCGAGGACTGCACGCTCATCATCGAGCGATAACCGCTGTCGATCCGCTCCACCTCCCGCGCGACCAGGCCGTAGGAGACATAACCGGCGCCGACGCCACCATATTCTTCGGGAATCGTGACGCCGAGCAGGCCGGCCTCGCCCATCTCCGCGAAGATCGAGGGATCGGTCTTCTCCTCCAGATAGGCCTTCTCGACGCGAGGCGCGAGCTTGTCGGCGGCGAATGCCGCGGCAGCATCCCGGATCATCCGCTCCTCGTCGGTCAGCTGATCGTCGAGGAGGAATGGGTCTTCCCAGTTGAAGGAGGCGGGCGCGGATGTGGCGTGAGCCGGCTTCTGCTGTATGTTCATAAGGTCTTCCGTTCAAGATTACGTGTCGGCTCGACTCTAAGCCTTAATGTGCCGTGGGCAATGGCTTTTTCCGCCTATCCGGCAAAATCCACTCCGATGCGGAAAGGATGCGCTAACCACCCTTCCCGAATCCGCTCGCCGACAGCAGCCATGATGTGCTTGCGACTGTCGGATTAACGAATTCTCACCCACTCCCCCGCAATCTCCGGGAAGGGGATGCGAGGCGAGGGGCAAATGGCGAAAGAGAAGCCCGGAAACGCGACGGGCAGGCTGATCGTGATCATCAAGAGTGCGTACTGGATCGCGCTCGCGATCATCGCACTGATGGCGACTGCTTCCTATATCCTGCTCCAGCAGATGATGACCGATCATCAGGCGGACATGCGTCTCCTGTCGCTCGTCTCCGGACAGAAGGCGCAGTCGCAGCGCGTCGTGTTCCTCGCCAACGCTATCGACCGGGTTCCCGCCGCAGAGCAATTCAGGCTGGTCAGGGTGCTGGAGGCGACGAACGACGAATTCAGCTCGGACTATGCCGAACTGAAAGCCAGGCTTGCCGCCGCGACGAAAGACGACCGCGGAGAGGAGGCCCAGGCAATCGGGCGCGTGCTCTATGCCGCCCCTTACCGGCTCGATTATTATTCCACCACGCTTGCCGCCAATGGGCGCAGACTGACCAAGGTCCTGGAAGCGCGGGCTGCCGGCACAAGCGCGGGCATGCCGGAACCTGCGCGTCTGGATGAGGCGGCGGCGCGGTCGACACTCGACGGCTACCGGGCACTGGAGCAGCGGATCACCGACTTCACCAATGCCCGGCTGGACCGGATGCTTCTGCTGCACCTTTATCTTTTCTACGCCACCATGGGCGTCATCATCCTCGTCGCGCTCTTCATCTTCCGCCCCATGAGCGAGATGATCCGGCGTCGGACGACGGATCTGATCGACGCACATAATTCCATGGCGTTCATCGCCGTGCATGACGGGCTGACGGGCCTTTACAACCGCGCCTTCCTGATCGACCATTTCGACAGCCTCCTGAAAGTCGCTGCCCGGCGGCGCGAGCGGCTGGCCGTGCTGCAACTCGATCTCGACCGGTTCAAGCAGATCAACGATACGCTCGGCCACGCGGCGGGCGATTTCGTGCTGGTCAAGACGGCCGAGCGCATGCGCGCCTCATGCCGTGCCTCGGATCTGTGCGTCCGACTCGGCGGCGACGAATTCGTCATGATCCTCAATGCGGCCGGCACGACCGAAGATATCAACGCACTGGTCGAGCGCATCCTCGACAAGATCAACGAGCCGATGGATTTCGGCGGCGCGACCATCCATCCGGGCGCGAGCGGCGGCATCGCGGTCTATCCGGTCGATGCCGCCAATCCTGACGATCTGCTCGTCCACGCCGACCTCGCGCTTTATTCGGCCAAGCGGCTCGGCGGCGGGCATTTCTCCTTCTTCTCCGACGAGTTGCGCAAGGAACTCGATCATCGCAAGGGGCTCGAACACGACATCAGGGAAGCGATTGCCAAGCGTGCCTTCTCGGTCCATTTCCAGCCGCAGGTGTCGATCAGCAACGCGACCGTGGCCGGCGTCGAGGCCTTGGCAAGATGGGAGCACCCGACGCGCGGCATGATCTCGCCCGGTGAATTCATCCCCGTCGCCGAGAAGGCGATGCTGATGGTCGGCATTGGCCGCATCGTCATCCACAAGGCGATCGCCGAGGCGGCAGGCTGGTACCGGGCGGGAACCGATTTCGGCCGGCTCGCGGTCAATGTCTCGGGTACGGAACTGCGCGAGCCCGATTTTGCCGCATTCCTCTTTGGCACGCTCGAAGAGCACGGCTTGCCGGCGAAGAAGCTTTCGCTGGAAATCGTCGAATCCGTGATCCTCGACGACGAGCAGACCGGTATCGCGGCGACGCTGCGCGCCATCCGCAAGGCGGGCATTCATCTGGAGCTCGACGATTTCGGCACCGGCTATGCCTCGCTCAGTCACGTCAACCCGAACGAGATCGACCGGCTGAAGATCGACCGGCGTTTCGTGCAGAACATCGACCGCAACGACGATAATTCCAAGATCGTGCGCGCCATCACCGAACTGGCGCGCGGGCTCGGCATTTCCATCATCGCCGAGGGGGCGGAGACGGAGGAGGAACTGAACTCGCTGCTCGCGCTCGGCTGCGAGCACGTGCAGGGCTACTCGATCGCATTCCCGATGCCCGGCGAGCAGGCGGGGCAATGGCTGGAGATGCGTACGCGCAGGAAGCCGAAGCTTACGGTCCACGAGGGCAAGCGCGCCTGAGACGACAATATGTCCGGCCGCTGACCTGGCCGCTTCGACTTTGAATAGGGAGGGCCGGCCGGTCTATCCCTCGACGTCGACATTACCGCGGAGACGGACAAGAAGGCGCTCCAGCAGCGCAAGCTCGCCGTCGTCGAAGCCCTCACGCAACCGGCGGTCGAAAGCCGTAGCAGTCGCCACCAATCGATGAAACATCGCTTCGCCAGCCGGCGTCAGTTCGACCTGGTGCATGCGGCGGTTCGCCGGATCACGACGTCTTGTGACGAGCCCCTCGGCTTCCATCCGGTTGAGGTGGTGCGTGAGCGTCGCGCCCTGAATGCCGATCGCCTCGGCAATCTCCCGCTGGCTGGAAGCGCGACGTGTCCTGATCGACAGCAATGTCAGCCAGACCGGTAACGACGCTCCCGCCTCCGTCATCGCTTCGTCGAAAGCGCGGCTCACCGCCTTGGCAGTGAGTGCGAGGCTTAGTCCAATCGGGCGGCGGGCGGGTGGCTGCATGGCTGGCATCTAGCACGACTTTCGCACCTATTAATTTGACATCTAATCGTTAGATATCTAACATATGAGCTCGAACGAAAGGAAGCCCCATGCAATACGTCTATATCGTCACCATCGCGCTTCACGTCATGGCCGGCGTCTATTGGGCCGGCATCACCATCGCCATCGCCCGCCACCCGGAAATACGGGTGGAGAAGACATATCCGACGCAGATCGGCTCCGGCACCATGGCGGTGCTGACCGGCGGACTGCTCTGGTATTTTTTCCATGGTGCCTATTTCGGCCGCACCGAACAGGTGCTCGCGATCGGCATCCTCTCGGCATTTGCCGCGCTTGCGGTGCTGCTTTTCATGGTCGGTCCCGCCCGGCAAAGACTTGCGGACGCGGATAGCGGCAAGGAGGAACAATTGCGCCGGCATATGGCTCGCGGCGAAGGCATCGCCGCACGTCTGCTCGTCGTGACCGTGCTCTGCATGGCCGTATCCCGCATGGTCTGAGCAATCTGCTCATGTGTCGGCCGATTGCGTCGAGGGTCCAACGGGACTATGGCGGCGGCAAAGAAGCCGCCGCCATGGGAAGGGTCCGGCCATGACCGACACGAAATCTCTGACACAGCTTGGCGCGAAAGTCGTGCAGCCCGCCTCGCCCGACGAGGCCGTTCTGGAGACCGTCCCCTTTGCACGAAAGGACGGACCGCCGGCCATCGTCCGCCTCACCTGCCCGGAATTCACCTCGCTCTGCCCGGTGACCGGCCAGCCGGATTTCGCCCATATCGTCGTCGATTACGCGCCGGACGGACTTCTGGTCGAATCGAAATCCTTCAAGCTTTTCCTCACCTCCTTCCGTAACCACGGCGCCTTCCACGAGGAATGCACGATCATGATCGGGCGCAGGATGGTTGAGGCGGCAAAGCCGCTCTGGCTGCGCATCGCCGGCTGTTGGTATCCACGCGGAGGCATACCGATCGACGTCTTCTGGCAGACCGGCACGCCGCCCGAAGGCGCGTGGCTTCCGGAGACGGGGGTGCCGCCCTATCGGGGCCGGGGGTAAAGGTCGGCGATTTAATTGCCGTCATAGCAGGCTGCTTTGGGGTGGGGAGCGGTTAGGAAGGTTTTGGGTATCTACCTCAGGAAAGTTGCCCTTCACTGATCAACGGCCGCCGGCATTTTTGCGCCTCTCAACAGCCATCGCCAAGCGCTATGTCGGCGGCACCGCTGGGGTGAGGCCATAGCGGCGCATGATCTCGCCCATCTTGGCCCGGTCCGGCGGACCACCGGCGGCAGCATTGAGGACCGCGAATGTCTCGCGGAAATATTCCGGACCGATTGCGGCCGGAGTGATCACGCAGAGCGCCTTCACGTCGCGGCTGCCGTTATTATCGAACCGATGAACTGCGCCTCGCGGAATGCATAGTGCTTGTCCGGGCCCGACATCGATCGGCCGACCGTCAACCGTCCAGGTCAACACGCCGTCGATTCCGTAAATCGTCTCTTCGTAGTGGTCATGGCTGTGGGCGGGAGCCGGCAGCCGCTGCCCACTTGGGACATCAAGTTCAAAAGCCGCAATGCTGCCATTCGAACTGTCTCCGGTCAGCAGAAAGCGAACCGCGAGCCCCTTGGTGGCGATAGTTTCATCGGCAGGATTGACGTGAGGGTCCAAAGCAGCCTGTGACATTGCGTTATCTCCTAGAGTAAACTAAGTTTACTGGCGCAAGTAAATTCCATTTACCAAGAATGTCAATGATACCACTCTCGAAAGGTTCTCCGGTCAATGCAGAGGATATGCTGATCGGCGCTCTGCTGCGCGTTCCCGCCCAGGCGATCCATCGCCGGATCATCACGGAGCTCAACGCCGCCGGCTTCAACGACCTGCGCCTGCCGCATATCGCGGTGCTGCAGTTTCCTGGGCCGGACGATGTTCGCCCGGCCACGCTCGCCGAACGGGCGGGCATGAGCAAGCAGGCCATGAACCAGTTACTCGGGAGCCTTGAGGGTTTCGGCTATATTGTCCGTACCAACGCGCCAGGTGAAGGCGGCGCGCGCATTGTCCACTTTACTCAACGAGGACATGCCGCGTACGCAAAGATCATCGACACACTGCGCAACATCGAGCGCGAATGGAGCAGTGAACTCGGCCCCAAGCGCTTCACCCAGCTCAAGGCGTTGCTGATGGTTGTCTGGGAGAGTCCGCTGGTTCGCTAGCCGAAAGCACCTGCTGCCCTATCTGGTTTTCCGACCGATAGACGGCGGCTCGGAAAATCGGACCTTTCCGGGTCTCTCACGATATTCACAGAGAAACGCAAGAATTGCCTAGAGCAGGTCGATTGCGGGCGGCGGCAATCCGTTGGGCACACACTGGGACCGGATCGGCCGCTGTTAGGTCCGGCGCTGCCGCCCGTGAATAACCGAGCCAGTGGCAAGTTTCGGGCAACGACGGATGCACCCCGAACGGCGACAACGAGGGTCGAAAGCGGCATACGTTCGGAGTGCCAAATCGTCATATTCCCGCTATCCGCACTTCAGCGTACTCAACCGCCAATTGCCGGTGCGCGAGGCGATGTCGGCCACCTTCCAGACGCCATCGACTTCCTGAAGCGACCACTCCACCTCGTGTGGCTGGCGGAAGAGCGTGAAGTCGGCGGTGACATTGGCTGACGGGCCGTTCTCGGTCTCGTTCAGCGCGAGCGAGGAATTGATCTCGT
>JBDZVC010000251.1:0-6444 GCA_040255475.1 Phyllobacteriaceae bacterium
GCGATCAGCGCCTGGTTGGTGCCCGTATAGGCCTCGTAGAAAAGCTCGTAGTTCCTGGGCAGGCCCGGAATGCCCATCTGGCGCAGCGTCAGCGCGATCTTGCTGGCGATATCGAGCGGGCGCGCGCCCGACGCTTCCGACGGCTGCATGCGGTCACTGGCCCCCAGCGGCGCCTGAAGGCGCCGATCCCCATTGGCGTTCATTCCCGTGCCCGCTCCGGGCACGGGAATGCCGAATCCCTGCTTAATTCAACTTAAAGCGGTATTCCTAACGCTGCGTTAATCCTAAGCCGCAACGCATGGTAAGCCATCTGCAATTAGTGATTGTTATTCTGCTGCTTCCGGCTAAATTAACGGACTTAGTCCATTAAAATAGTGGACTGCGTCCATCGATTTGGTATTCTCCACCTGACATCCATGGAGATGACGATGGACGAAACCTTTGCCAGGCAAATCGCCGATGTGCGCCGGTTCAACCGCTTCTATACCCGCACGGCGGGCTTCCTGAACGAGACGCTGACGCAAAGCGTCTTCACCCTTGCCGAGGCGCGCATCCTGTTCGAGCTTGCGCATGGTCCGTCTCCCTTCGCCGCAGATATCGGCCGGGATCTGGGGCTCGACCCTGCCTATCTCGCCCGCATCCTGAAACGGTTCGTTTCATCGGGGCTGCTCGCCGCCGAACCGGACGAGGGCGACCGCCGCCGCCGGCGGTTGAGTCTGACGGCGAAGGGACAAGGCGTGATGGCCGATCTATGGGCGAAAGCCGATGTCGACATCGGCTATATGCTATCTCCACTCAATGACGCGCAGCGGCGGCAGCTGACGGCCGCCATGGCCGACATCGAAAAAACGCTCGGGTCGGAAGGGCAGGGGCGCGGTCAGGTCGTGATCCGTCCGCATCGCGTCGGCGACATGGGCTGGATCGTCCATCGCCAGGCCGTGCTCTATGCCGAGGAATATGGCTGGGATATCGGCTATGAGGGGCTGATCGCCGGCATCTGCTCCGACTTCGTGCTGAACTTCAGGCCGGACAAGGAATATTGCTGGGTCGCCGAGCGCGACGGTGCCGTCATCGGATCGGTGTTCCTTGTCCGCAAGGACGACGAGGCCGCCAAGCTGCGGCTGCTCTATGTCGAGCCCTCGGCGCGCGGCCTTGGCGTCGGCCGGCGACTGGTGGACGAATGTATCGCGATGGCGCGCGCCTCAGGCTATCGCAAGCTCGTTTTATGGACCAACGACGTGCTGACCGCCGCCCGCAAGATCTATCAAAAGGCCGGTTTCGTGCTCGTGGAGGAGGAGCGCCACCACAGTTTCGGCAAGGACCTTGTCGGCCAGAACTGGGAACTGGAGCTGTGAGGCCGTAGGAGCGGCATTCCCGGTCGTGCATCCGGCGGGAATTCAGTTTCTCCGCGCATCTGCGAGCGCGCCTGGGAACTCCTCGGCGAAGATGGCGATCTCTTCCTCGGGGCCGCAGCTTATCCGGATGGCGCGGTCGAGCCCCGGCGCCATCGACTTTCGCACGAAGACGTCGCGGGCGATGAGCGCGTTCATCACGGCGAGCGCATAGGTGCCGTCGCGGCCGCAATCGATCGAGACGAAGTTGGTGGCCGAGGGCAGGGCGGTCAGGCCGTTCTCCCGCGCGATGCCGGTGATGCGGGTGCGGCAGTCCGCGATCTTCTTCAACACCTCCTGGAGATAGGCTTGGTCGGCCAGCGCCGCGAGGCAGGCTTCCTGCGTCATCAGCGACATGCCGAAATGGTTGCGCACCTTGTCGAAGGCACGGACCATTTCCGCCTCGCCGATGGCGTAGCCGCAGCGCATGCCGGCGAGCCCATAGGCCTTGGAGAAGGTGCGCATGCGCAGCACGTTCGGCCGGCTCGTGTCGAGCGGCGGAAGCGCGGCGGCCGGCGCCATTTCGCCATAGGCTTCGTCCAGCACCAGAAGCGTGGTTTCGGGCAGCGCCTCGATGAAGCGAGTGATCTCGGCGGCTTCCCACCAGCTTCCCATCGGGTTGTCCGGATTGGCGAGATAGAGGAGCGGCGCGTTCTCCCGTTTCACCGCGTCGAGCAGCGACTGCAAATCCTCGCGGTCCGCGACATAGGGCATGGCGACAAGACGGCCGCCGAAGCCGGCGACGTGGTAGTTGAAGGTCGGATAGGCGCCGAGCGAGGTGACGACCGGCATGCCGGGCTCGATCATCAGGCGCACAACGAGGCCGAGCAGCCCGTCGATCCCTTCGCCGACGGTGATGTTCTCCGGTTTCACGCCGTGATGCACCGCCAGAGCCGTCTTCAGATCATGGTTCTCGGGATCACCATATTTCCACATCTCGCCCGCTGTGACGGCCATGCGCTCCGCTACCTTCGGCGAAGGGCCGAAGCCGTTCTCGTTGGCGCCGATGCGGGCGCGGAAAGGCCGGCCGCGCTGTCTTTCCTGTGTCTCAGGCCCGACAAACGGAACGGTCGCCGGCAGCGATTGGGCGAGCGGGGTGAGGCGCGGGCGATCGGACATGGCTGAGGTTCCGTTGGCAGGCGGCGGATACGTAGCGGGAAAGGCGGGTGCGGGCAATCTTGAACTGTCGGCAAGCGGCGCTTCGCGCTAGATAGGCGGCATGGAAGAGCATCGACCGCCGGAAATGCCCGATTGGCCACAAGGCACGATCTTCACCGTCGGCCATTCAACCCTGCCGCTGGAGCGCTTCATCGGGCTTTTGCGAGCCTATGGCGTCGAACGCCTTGCCGACATCCGCACCATACCGCGCTCGCGCCGCAACCCGCAGTTCAACGCCGATACGTTGCCGGCGGCGCTGGCGAAGGAAGGCATCGAATATCAGGCGATGCCGGAACTCGGAGGCTTGCGCCATGCCCGCAAGGATTCGCCGAATGGCGGCTGGCGCAACGACAGTTTCCGCGGCTATGCGGATTATATGCAGACGCTAGCCTTCGCCGAGGCCGTGGAGGTATTGGTCAGTCTTGGCAGGGAAAAGCGCATGGCGATCATGTGCGCGGAGGCAGTGCCATGGCGCTGCCACCGCTCGCTGGTCGCCGACGCGCTTCTGGTGCGCGGCGTGCCGGTGATCGAAATCCTGTCTGAGACGGACTGGCGCCCGCACAAGCTGACCGCCTTTGCCGCCGTCGACGGGCTCTCCGTCACCTATCCGCCCGAGCAGCAATCGCTGTTGTAGCGACTGCTGCGAAATTGGACTGCGAGCCTATTCCTGCGCGGGTTCGAGCGTGTCGAGCATCAGTGCCGAGTGGGCGTAGGCGCCGCCGGCGCGCATTTCGGAAGCCACCCAGACCGCTTCCATCAGTTCCTGCGGTGTCGCGCCCGCCCGCGTCGCTGCCTTGGTGTGCCCCTTGATGCAGTAGGGGCATTGCGTGACATGGGCGACCGCCACCGCGATCAACTGCTTCGTCTTCGCGGACAGTGCGCCCTCGGCGAAAACCGCCTTGCTGAATGCCTGGAATGCGGCTTCCGCCTCCGGGGCGAGCTCGCGGCGCTTCGCCGCGATCTCTCTTGTGGCTTTCGGATAGAGTGTGTCGTTCATTTCAATGAAATCTCCTGCCATGGCGCGGCCTCGCCAAAGGCTCGGGCCGCTGCTCCTGATTGACCCCACTGGGCCTTGCGTAAAGCGCCTCGGCGGCGAATCAGGTGAGCCACATGACGAAGACCATGCCGATGACGATCATCACCAGTCCGCCGATCAGCATGGGAAGGAGCGTGCTGTCCTGGTCGGTACCGGACTCGATGGTTTCCGGCCGGGTCTCTTTTCCGCTTTCCTGGGCGCGGTCGTTCATGATTGTTCTCCGGTTCCGTGGGCGCTGGCCCGCCGCGGTTGCCCGAGACGGTTTGACAAAACAATTTGACCGCTACCGCAGCGGACCAAGCGCCCCGCCGGTGATAGTCGGACCGTTAAGATATATTGTCAATTCATCTTTTATGGGTGCGACCATGCGCAACGCACGCCGAGAAGGTTGCAAAACATATATCAAAGAGGCATCTTTGAAAACGAACCGCCGGGCGGGTGGTGAGGATTTTGGATGCGTCTGACAGATTTTTCCGACTATTCGCTGCGCCTGCTCATGTATGCCGCGGCCCGGAACGACCGGCTGATCACCATCGAGGAGACGGCCGAACTCTACGGCATTTCGCGGGCGCATCTGATGAAGGTCGCCAACCAGTTGACGCGCGCCGGTTTCCTGAATGCGGTCAGGGGCCGTTCCGGCGGGCTCCAGCTTGCCGAAAAGCCGGAAAATATCCGGCTTGGCGACGTACTGCGCGTGACGGAGCCGGATTTCGCGCTGGTCGAATGTTTCCGTGGCAAGAATAGCTGCCTCATCACGCCCTGCTGCCGGCTGCGCGGTATCCTGAACGAGGCGCTTACCGCCTTTTCCGATACGCTCGACGGCTATACGCTCGCCGATCTGCTGCTCGCGCCGGAGGATTTCGGCATCCTGCCGGCGGCATGAAGGGAAGGACGCTCCCATGAACACGACAGGCAGGATAGGTGTCATATCGGGTCCTGATAGTTCGGCCGCCGGGGCCGCGATCGCCACGGCGGTCGCCGGCTGGCGGGCGGAGGGCGCCAGGGTTACGGGCGTGCTTTCTGAAGAACACGGCCTGCCGGACCGTTCCTGCGGTGCCGGCTACCTGCGCGATATCGAGAGCGGCGAGCGCTTCACCATCTACCGTGACGTTCCGGCCGAGGGCACCACCTGCCATATCGACGCCGAAGGGGTAGAGGCCGCCTGTGCCGCCGTGCTGGGCCGGATTCCGGCGAGCGACCTTGTCGTCTTCAACAAATTCGGCAAGCTGGAAGCCATGCACCGGGGCCTGTGGCAGGCGCTCGAAGCGGCCGTCGCCGCCGGAAAGCCCTCGCTGCTCGCACTGTCCGAAAAACATGCCGAGGCATTTAGGGCCTTCGCCCCCGACGCCGCCTGGCTGGCGCCTGAGCAGACGGCGCTCGACCGCTGGTGGGACAAGGTGCGGCAAGGGCCGGCGGCCGCGGCGGAATAAGAGCCCTTCGTCCGTCTTCTCTCACCGGGCAGGTGCGTGGCGCAACACGGTGAGATTTTCGCTGACCACATCGCCGCCGGCGTCCACCACGGCCGTCCAGGCGCGGTTGCCGCAACGGACGGTCAGCCGCCGCCGGCCTTCATCCTCGCCAAGGCCCATCTCGACCGAGCTCTTGACATGACCGGACCGGACGAGGTGGCGGAAGCGTTCGGCACTGAGTGAGAAGCGTTCCGCGAGCAGTTCCGGGTCGAGGATGAAATCGCCTTCGCCGTCGGGCTCCACCCTTGGCTTCGATATGACATTTCCAGACATCGGCGTGGCGCTGCAGCGCGTCCTTTCGTGGCACATAACATCGATTGACAATATATGTTTTAGCCGGGCATTTATGCAAGCGAACGCAGGCGGCGTCCGGCCCGGACCGCCATGATAAACGCCCACGGCATGGCGAAAGAAAGAATGAACGAGAATTACGATCCGAACCGTACCTACGATCCCGGCAATCGCAAGACGATCCTGGTCGACGGCGTTCCGCTGCCGGAAATGCTGGACGAGCAGATGATCCACGATGTCGTGCATGGCTTCTACGACAAGATCCGTGCGGATGAATTGCTCGGACCTATCTTCAACGGCGCGGTCGACGACTGGCCGCATCATCTGCGGAAGATGTGCGACTTCTGGTCCTCCGGTTTCCTGCGCACTGGGCGCTATGACGGGCAGCCGCTCCAGCCGCATCTGATCATCCCGGACATCGGCGAGGAGCATTTCCGCCGCTGGCTGACGCTATTCCGCGCCACGGTCCATGATGTCTGCCCGGAGCCGGTAGCGGATCTTTTCATGAACCGGTCAATCCGCATCGCTCATTCCTTCCGCCTCGCGCGCGCCTTCCATCATGGCGAGAGCACGCTCGGCATCTGCCCGATCCTCGAGGATTCGCTGTGATCGCCGAAACGCCGTCAGTTCCGCCGCCGTCGCGACGGAAGGCTTTCCAGAAAGGCGAAGTGTGCGGGGTTCGTTCAGGTGCCGGCCCGGCCTTGCCGGTCGCCGCCTTCGGCCAGCTGCAGGAGCCCGCGCGGCTCGACCACCGTCACTTTCTGGCGGCCGCTCCTGACCAACCCCTTCAGCCCCCATGCCGTAAGAAGGCGGCTTACCGTGTGAAGCGTGGTCCCGGTCATCTCGGCGATATCCTGCCGGGAGATGGGGAAGTCTATCTGGACCCCGTCCTCCACCTTCCGGCCGCTCGTCTCCGCAAGCCGGAGCAACGCACGCGCGACGCGCTGCTCGACCTGCTCGGTCGCCATCTCGACCACACGCGTGTGGGCGTCCTGCAGCCGCGAGCCGACGGTCCTGTAGGTGCTTGTGCCGAAATCCGGGAAATCGGCGGCGAATTGCGGCCACAAGGCATCCGGCCACGCCAGCACCACGCAGTCGT
>JBDZVC010000252.1:0-6394 GCA_040255475.1 Phyllobacteriaceae bacterium
CCGTCCCCGTCCGCAGAATCCGAGGCCGCAAACCACACTCAGCCGCGTAGAGCCGCTATTCACGGTGGGGGGTGGTCTGACGGCCCGCCGCGGGCCTCCGACGACCCGATGAATAGGGCCGATCCGACAGGATCCATTGAGCTCGTCGAATCAACGATATTGAATGGCGCAATCAGAGCCGGCGTCACTGGTGCAGTCCTTGGAGGCATTGCGGGTGGCGTGAGCGCCGCGTCCCAGTGGGGCAACGATACGGCTTGTTGGGTGAAGGAGGTTGTACTGAATATGATCGCCGGTGCTGTCACGGGAGCTGGCGCCGGGGCCGGAGTTGCAAACGCAGAGTTCACAGGGTGGACGGCGAAGCTTGCTTCGTGCGCGCGTGGGACTTGGGCTGGGTCCCGGGACTCAAGGTGGGAAAACAGTCGAAGTATCATGATATTGAATCGTTTGGTCTGAGCGTATGGTTCCAGATAATACGTCGAATAACCATCAAACCGACTCCGATAGTATTTCGCTCACATATGCCGATAGATTGTTTCGTTATATGATGCTGCTTTACTTGCTCGTTGTCTTGATAGGCGTACCATTCCTTCTAATTTCACTCACGCTCGTAGGCCTTCCGCTTCTTGGCATGCTTTGTTTCACACTCGGAATCTGGCCGGTGCTGATCTTGGTAGAGGAAGCTTTTGCAGCGAGTTCCATTGTGCTCTGCATCGATTCACAACAAATCACAGTTACGCGGCTACTGCTAAAACCGAGAATTGTTGATTTGCGTGATGTACGTACAATTAGGTTAGGCAAGTCCAGATCTCGCCTTCATGCGACACTTACGGTTGAGACACAAGAAAAGAAGTTGACAACGGCTGTGGAATACACGTTAGATCTTGTCGAGTGGGCGCGTGCGGTTGTGGCAGTGGGCGAAGAGGTTGGGTTTAGCATCGTCGCGAAGGTCGATCGACCGACTTGGCATCCAAGACCCGCTGGGGATCGCGGTACGTACACTTTCGTGGACTCGCGGTCAGATAAGTGACTCTGGCAAGGATTCGACGGTGACGTAGGCGGGTTCGGGTTCGGCGATGAACGGCACGGCGGGCGGGTCGGACGCGGTGTCGTACAAGTGGCAGGTCGAGTCGGCGGATGGGTCGCCGGTGCAGTTGTCGTCGCCGACGGAGAAGTTGGTGACGGTGACTAGGCCGGACGGGCGGACCGAGTCGTTCCGGTTCACGCCGAAACCATCGCCGCCTGGGTTCAAGTTCTTGAACCAGGATGTCTACACGCTGATCGGGGACGGGGACAACGCCGCGTCCTAAAGTTTCAACTCGACTCTGGAACACGAAGTGCTGTCCCGGAACACCTTCGCCGCCAAATCCCAGGCACGCCGGGCCGTGGCTGAGTTCATCGACGACTACAACATCCGCCGCCGGCAACCCGCGTGTGAAATGTTGCCGCCAATCGCCTACGAAGCTCTTGTGTTGCATCTGAGTCCGCGCGACGGGTGATGAGATCTTTCAGACCGCAGTTTCGGGCAGAGCGGACGATTCTGAGGAAGGATCTTGTTCATGTCCGAGCAGCGCAAACCGAAGCGATTCCTGTCTGGGGAGCAGAAGTACGACTTGTGGGTGAAGATGCTCACGGAGCAGCTCACGCCGTCCGCGGCGGCAGCGGAGGCCGGTGTGGATCGTTCGACGATCTCGCATCTGCGCAAGACCGCCCGCGATGGTGCGATCGCCGCGTTGACGGCGTCGAAGCCGGGGCGGCGGCGATCGTCGAAGGAGATCTCGGAGACCGCGAAGCTCCAAGCCGAGATCGACCGGTCGGGTGGCGTGATCATCGAACAGGCCGTCGAGCTCGCGATGCTGTAAGGGAAAAGCGCCTTCGGGTTGAGCGGGCCGATCCCTCACACGCGTTGAAGAGCCCGTGAAAGCAGCCCTGTTCGGCTTGGTCGATGACGCCGTCGAAGCCGGCTGGGCGACCAGTCGGATCTGTGATGTGCTCGAGATCGACCGGTCTCGCCTGTGGCGTTGGACTCGCCGCCGCGACGAGGGCACCCTCGCGGACCGTCGTCCTGGCGGTCATCCGATTCACGGGATCCTCGACTGGGAAGAACAAGCGATCCTGGGCTTGTTCCACGAGTGGGGACCGATCGATTTGTCGCACCGCAAACCCGCGCATCGTGGTTCCTGCACGAACACCGTTTGGGTGTCGCCCTCGACGGTCGATCGGGTGCTTGTCCGGCATGGTCTCGCTCTGAGGGTGCCCCGCGACCTGGGCGTTCGCAGAAAGCACCGTGGCCGGACTGGTGGCCGGACTCGACCAAGCCGACCACGACCGGCCCGCCTGGCACCGAGCACACCGGAACCAGCCATGACCGCCCACCATTTGACACCAACCAGCCCGACGACAACCATCAACCATCACCACCAGTCCGTCACCCCGGACTGCGGTCTGAAGAGCACCCCGAACTGTCGCGAAGAGTCAGATACACCTCAATCAATGATGCGTCGGGGCGTACGATCGGGATCGTGTCACCAGCAGGGGCGCGAACCGGGATGCAATACGACGCGGACGGAAACCTCGTTGCGCTCGTGGATGCAGTCAACATCTCTCAGACCTGGGCCTACGATGCGGCCGGCCACGTGACCGCAGCCACCGACAAGAACCAGCATGCCACCAGCTATTCCTATGACGACTCGGGGAATCTGGAGTCGGTGAGAGACCGGAACGGCCAGACCACCACCTACACGTACACTCCTGATGGTCAGGTTGGGTCGATCACGACGCCTCGAGGTGTCACGACGGTGGCGTATGACGGGCTCGGTCGGCCGACCAGCATGACGAATCCGACCGCGACGGTGCGTCTGGGTTGGTCCGTGGCGGGGCGGCTCGTCTCGGAGGCGACGCATTATGAGGGCATCGCTGTGCCGGATCAGCTGGTGGACTACACCACGACGCCCGCGGGAAGGGTTGTGTCGATCTCTGGTCAGGGTTCCACGACCGGCTACACCTGGGACCCACAAGGTCGCCTGGCAGGAGTGAACGACACTGTCGCTGGCGCGTTCGGTTTCACCTATGACGCGGCAAGCGGGAATCTGGCGTCGATGACCCGCCCGAACCACATCACCGATCAGTTCGCGTTCGATCCGAACGGGCGCCTCACCGCACGCGACGCGGTCAACGAATCTGGCACGACCGTCGATCAAGCGGACTACACCTATGACGACGCGGGCCTGCGCGACACCCTCACCGATCTCGCCGGTGTACACGACTATTCCTATGACCCAGACGGGCATCTCACCGGCGTCGACAATGCTGAAGGCGGTGCACCCGATGAGGCCTACACCTACGACGCGTCGGGGAACCTGACCTCCTGGCCGAACAACCCGACCGCGCAGGTGAAACACAAGACCGCGGATCAGCTCACCCAGGACGCGATGAGCACCTACAGCTACGACGCTGAAGGAAATCAGACCCAGGCCAAGAACCGGTCCACCGGCAAGACCACGAAATACACGTGGAACGCCGCACACCAGCTCATCAAGATCACGAATCCCGACGGCACCACCACCTCCTACGGTTACGGGCCCTTGGGGCGGCGGCTCACCGCGACTGACAGCGTGACCGGCAACAAGGTGTTCGTGTGGGCCGGCGCGAACCTACGAGCCACCCTCGACACAACTGGGGCACTGTTCAACCGAAACATCACCACCCCCGAGTTGAACGGCACCCTCGCCGTCACCACCCCCGACGGCACGAGCTACCCCCTCAAGGACGGACTCGGCTCCACCACCGCAACCACCAACACAACAGGCACTGTCACCTCCACCACCAGCTACACCGCCTACGGCGTCGCCTCAACCACCGGCAACGATGGTGGAATCGACACGGTCGCCGGCTACACCGGCCACCAAACCGACCCCACCGGACTCATCTACGCCCGAGCCCGCTACTACAACCCCACCACCAGCACCTTCCTGTCAGAAGACCCCATTCCCTCAGTCAACGCCTACACCTGCGGAGCCGGCAGCCCTACTAACTTTTTGGACCCGACTGGCGAGATTATGATTGGGGAAGCATTTCTTAGCAGCCGGGCGGTACAGGGTGCGCAAGGAGTTGCCTCGCTTTTGAATCTCATGGGTGTCGGCGCCCTCGCAGACTCCACGGAGCCACCGAAGCTGGCATGCGCGGTGCATGGCGTTGTCGCGGCCGCAAGCCTTGGTATCGCATACTATGGGTCCCTAAACCCAGCCAGTGGCGGCGCACTAGGGCTGGCTATTGGATTCGGTCTAACCGGCGAGATCCTGGATGCGACATCAGCAGGGACGAACCCTAATGCTGTACTCCTGTCAGCGGGATTAACGAGCCTCGGCATCCTTCAAGGCTTCCTCGGATTTTCAGAGACCAAGCCGAAAAATCCGGAAGTTCGCTTTACGCTTGGGGCAACCGCGATACTGGGCACCGCGCTCGCCGCAGAGCAGGCGATCCAGGCGACGACATGTCTGGCACGATAGATAGCTGGCGGAGGGAAGAGCCGCGGGTCTCTCAGATATAGGACTTCGACAGAAGACACCCGCAGAATAGTTTTCGACCCAGAAGAGGGGTTCATATCGTGGGACTAGGCAAGGAATCCGACATGACACTACAAAGACAGTCGTGGTTGCTTCTATCCATTGCAGGCGTCCTTGTGTCTTTCCTGTCTACAATTGGCTTAGCTGTCATAGTGAGACGATCCTTGACAGGTGGACTTTGGAACCTGGTTTGGGTTGTAGCGGTCATTCCTCCGGCTTGGGCGAGCGTAGCGATTCTTCGATCGACCATATCGATAACGGTTTATATGGGTCGCGGCATTATCAAGTGCCGCGGGACGCTTGGGCTTCAAAAACAATTCGCGGCGAAAAGCCTGCGTTCGATCACCTGGCATCAACATAGATTTTCGGATGTGATATGTATAGATTTTGGGTCAGCCACAGTTCGCATACTCGCTCCACCTGATCGCGGCATAGTGGAATGGGAGCGAGAAATTCGCAGATACGCATCGAGCCATGGCTGGTCTATTGATACCAATATCGCGCAGGCTACTCAGATCGATAGGTACCGCTTTACATTTGATGACGGGATATGAATTCCCACCTGACCGCGTGGCCCGGGAATGTCGCATCGCAGGTGAAGCATAGCCAGGCCGATCAGCTCACCCAAGACCTCACCAACACGTACCGCTACGACGCAAGCACCTTCCCCAGCCAAGACCCAATCGCCTCAGTCAACCGTTATGCGTACGGGTCTGGCAGCCCAATGAACGCTGTTGATCCGACGGGGTCATTTAGTCTCCTCGGTGATTCGCTGTTGGAGTCGGTAGCGCTTGGCGCAGTCCTCGGGTTCGGGACCGGGGTGGTGACATGCAGCGCTCATCAAGAGGTTCCGATCGCCTTCTATTCGTCGGAGCAAGTCAAGAATTTCGTTGAATGTGTCGGCAGCTCCGCCGTCATAGGCGCTGCTGGTGGCGCTTTCGGATATGGCGTTGGGTCAGCGGGATTTGGTGGCCTCCAGCCTGGTGTAGAAGGATACCTTCGAAGCGTCAATGCGCTTACACCTGTATTCGGCTGCATAGCTCTAGGAATATGGAATAGTTATCTGGATTCGCAATTTGATGTCGCCCGCGGCGAGGAAACGCCGACAATGGCTGATCTAGGCGGATCGTTCGCGTCGGGCTGTGGCGTTGGAATCGTCAGACTAACTCGATGATGACAAATTCAGCGATCTCGGGATGCAAGACCGGTTGGCCTATGTTTGAGGCTGTACTACTGTTCGCATTTGTGAGGATCGAATGATTACATTGGCTGCGCCGTTCCGATCGTATTATGGTCGCCCATTTATAAGCGCATGTTGCTCAATTCTATGGATCTTCACAGCGGTGCTCTATCTCAGCAGCTTTAGTACTGGGCTAGGGATCGTGGCAGTATTGCCTGGCTTGTTTTGGGCAGCTGTGAATGCTCAATGGCTATTTCACCCGTGCGAAGTCCGTTTGGATTTGGCCAACAGCCAATTGAGGTATCGGACCCTTCTGGGCGAGCGATATTTGTCGGACCTTGGGTCAGTGAGGGCTATCGAATGCAAGTCATTCGGGCTATTTGTCGCCCCGTTCAGGGTGATTACGGCGAGCAAGACCATAAGTATGAATGCCGCGCCGTCGATTGCTGCCTGGACATGGGCGAAGGCGGTTAGATCCGAGGCTGCTGCCCTCCGGCATCGGGTTGTCATTGACATGGCCGAGCCTTGGGACCCCGCAAAGCGACGGATTGCCCCTTTCGTCTTCAGCGATACACGGCAGTAGAGTCTCCTGTGACGCCCGCGGGAAGGGTTGCGTCGGTCTCTGGTCAGGGTTCCACGACCGGCTACACCT
>JBDZVC010000253.1:0-6359 GCA_040255475.1 Phyllobacteriaceae bacterium
CGCGCCAAGGCGCGCATCGCCAGGGCCGACATACCGTTCGAGGCGCCTGGGGCGCCTGAGCGCGCCGAGCGCGTCTCTATGGTCGCGGCGATGATCTACCTCGTCTTCAACGAAGGCTATTCGGCCAGCGGCGAAACGACGGGCATGCGCGCCCCGCTCTCGGAAGAGGCAATCAGGCTGGCCCGCCTTTTGTTGCGCCTTTTCCCGACGGATCCCGAGATCATGGGGCTGACGGCGCTTCTCCTGTTGCAACATGCCCGCGCCGCCGCGCGCTTCGATGCACAAGGCCAGGTCGTGCTTCTCGAAGACCAGGACCGATCGCTATGGAACCGGCCGATGATCGCCGAAGGGCTGGCGCTGATCGACAAGGCGGTGCGGCACCGGCAGCCCGGTCCCTACCAGATCCAGGCGGCGGTTGCTGCCCTTCACGCGCGCGCCGCGACGGCCGAGGACACAGACTGGGCGGAGATCGACCAACTCTACGCGGCGCTGGAGAAGATGCGGCCCTCGCCCGTGGTGACGCTCAACCGCGCCGTCGCGATCTCGAAACTGCATGGTCCCGCAACTGCGCTCGCCATGATCGAGCCGCTTGCGGAGAAGCTCGACGGCTATTTCTATTTCCACGGCGTGCGCGGTGCCCTCCTCATGCAGGACGGACACGGGCGCGAGGCATGCGAGGCCTTCGGCAAGGCCATCTCGCTCGCCAACACACCCGCCGAGGCCGCCCATATCCGGCTTCAGCTCGACCGGCTGCAGAAGGATGGCGCGGCGATGAACCCGACGAAAGCGGCGTCCTGAAACGAGCTGCGACCTTCAGGCTTGGCATTGCCGCATCGGCCCAAGCGGTTGAACGCATGCTGCGTTTTATAGCTACAAGACGATATTGAAGGCCACATCGTCCCTGCCCGGTGGAGCGTCGATGGTGAATTCAAGCTGCCACCAGCCTGACCTTGTGAATCTGACGCCCTCTATCCGGTACCTTCCGTCACCGAGAGCAGCCGTTACCTGCGGCTCGGCCGGCAGGCCGCGATCATGGTCGGGCATGTCGCCGGCGACCTCGATCCTCAAGACGTCCACCGGTTTTCCATCCGCCATCTTCACGGTCAGTATGAAGGATTGCAGCACCCCTTTTTGGATCGGTGCCTGTTCCGGCGTCAATGAAACGGAATAGAGGCCAGTCGTGCTTTTCTTCGACAGCGAAAGGTCGAGATCGTTCGGAGCAGTCACGAAGGCGAGCATCGCCAATTGCCAGCCGGCGATTGCGACGATCACTACCCCCACGAGCACGATCAGCGCGCGTCTGCTCATCTCCGGCCTCCATCGCCGCACCCTGCAAATCTGGCAGCCACGGCATGGCCATCCGACGGTCGAAAGTGTAGAGCGAATCCGCCCAAAATGGGAATTCGTCGAATGGGAGGGTGCAGATGGGTCCAAGCGTCGCGTCGATCGGCGAATGCATGCTGGAGCTTTCCGGCAGCGGCGGCGATAACTGGCGCATGGGTTTTGCCGGAGACACGTTCAACACGCTCTGGACGATGCGGGCGCTGCTGCCGGACACGGCGGCGGCGGATTATGTCAGCGCTTTCGGCGACGATCCGTTTTCGGCGAACCAGCGCGGCTTCATGGCCGAGCATGGCATCGGCACTGCCAGAAGCCCGGTCGTCGCCGGGGCACGGCCGGGCCTCTACGCGATCACGCTCTCGGGTGCGGAGCGATCCTTCACCTATTGGCGCTCGGACGCGGCGGCGCGACAACTGGCGAGCGATCCCGCCGCCCTTGGCGAAAGCCTTGCCGGCCGGACGCTCGCCTATTTCTCCGGCATTACGCTCGCCATCCTCGAGCCTGATGCACGCATCGTCCTGTTCGATGCGCTGAAGAAAGCCCGCGCGGCGGGCGCGCTGGTCGCTTTCGACCCCAATTACCGGGCGCGCCTCTGGGAATCAGAAGCCACCGCGCGCGAAACCTTCTCCGAAGCGCTTGCGCTGACGGACATCGCGCTGCCGACTTTCCCAGACGAACAGGCGCTCTACGGCGATGCTTCCATGGAAGCGACGGCGAAAAGGATGGAGGCCGCCGGAGTCGGCGAGATCGTGGTGAAGGACGGCGCGGAACCGGCGCTGCTCTTCGGCAAGGGCACCGGCAAGTTGCTGCCGGCGGTGCCGACCGAGGCGATCGACACGACAGCGGCCGGCGATAGCTTCAACGGCTCATATCTCGCCGCCCGCCTGCTGGGTGACGAGCCCGAGACCGCTGTCCTGCGTGCCCACCGCGTCGCCTCGGCGGTGGTGCGGGTACGCGGCGCATTGGCGCCGTTCGACGTGCTGCGCGCAGTGTTTGCCGGTTAACCCAACCGGAAGCGATACTGCGTGACCTGCTTCGATTTCTCGCCGGGCCTCAGAACCGCCTGCGGGAAATAGGGACGGTTCGGTGCGTCGGGCCACACCTGTCCTTCCAGGCAGAAGCCGGCATTGGCCTTGTAGATGCGGCGGCCGAGACCGGGAACATCGCGCGCCACCTTGTGGCCGGCGTAGAACTGAACGCCGGGCTCGGTGGTCCAGCATTCCATCTCGACGCCGGAACGTTCCGCCTGCGCCCATGCGGCCTGCCTGAGCGGACCGCGCTGCGACGTCAGACAGAAATTGTGATCGTAATCGACCGCATCGCCCGGACGACGGATCGGCCGCGCCTGCCTGAAATCGAAGGGCGTGTTTTCCACCGGCTGCACGACGCCGGTCGGGATCAGTTCGTCATCGACGGGCAGGTAAGCACCTGCGTTCAGCATCAGACGGTGGCCGAGGATATCGCCCGAGCCGCCATCATCGAGATTGAAATAGGAATGGTGGGAGAAATTGCAGAGCGTCGGCTTGTCGGTCGTCGCTTCCAGATCGAGTTGGAGGATACCGCCGGCCTTTAGCCGGTAGGTCGCCGAAACCTCCAATGTTCCGGGAAAGCCCATCCAGCCGTCCGGATCCGTGAGGTGGAGCGTGACGAAATCGGCGCCATGTTCGCCAAACCGCCACACCCGCTTGCCGGAGCCGGCCGACCCGCCATGCAGCATGTGCTTGCCGAGGAAATTGATGTCGGCCTGATAGCGCGCGCCGTCGATGGTGAAGCGTCCGCCACGGATGCGGTTCGCGTAACGGCCGACAACGGCGCCGAAATAGGGCGAATGGCCGAGATAGTCCTCCAGCCGCTCGAAGCCGAGCACGAGTGGCGCGTCGTGCCCTTCCAGGCGCAAATCCTGGAGGACCGCGCCATAGGTGAGGACGGCGGCCGAAAGGCCGCCGCCCCTGATGCGGATGCGATGGACCGCCGTGCCGTCGGCCGCGGCCCCGAAGACTTCTCCCCCCTCGCCCATTTCCGGTTCAGAGCCCCAGGCCGCCGATGCAGACGTACTTGGTGTCGAGGTAGTCATCGATGCCCTGATGCCCGCCCTCGCGACCGAGGCCCGATTCCTTCATGCCGCCGAAGGGCGCTTCAGGCGTCGTGATGACGCCCTCATTGACGCCGACGAGGCCGTATTTCAGCCCTTCCATTACCCGGAAGGCGCGGCCGAGATCGCCCGTATAGAAATAGCAGGCAAGGCCGTAGACCGTGTCGTTGGCAAGCGCGACCGCGTCTTCTTCCTTCTCGAAGCGATAGACCGGCGCGACCGGGCCGAAAATCTCTTCCTGCGTGAAGCGCATGTCGTTCGTGGCTCCGGCGATCACGGTCGGCTCGAAGAAGGTTCCGCCGAGCGCATGGCGCTTGCCGCCGGCGACGACCTTGCCACCCTTGGAAACGGCGTCGGAGACGAATTCCTCGACCTTCTCGACTGCCTTGTCGTCGATCAGCGGTCCCTGCTGCGTTCCTTCCTCGAGGCCCGAGCCGACCTTGAGCTTGTTGCTCGCCTCGGCAAGCTTCTCCACGAACTTGTCGTGAATGCCGGCCTGCACATAGAAACGGTTGGTGCAGACGCAGGTCTGCCCGGAATTGCGGTATTTGGCGGCGATAGCACCGGCCACCGCGCGGTCGAGATCGGCATCGTCGAAGACGAGGAAAGGCGCGTTGCCGCCGAGTTCCATCGATACTTTCTTGACGGTGGAGGCTGCCTTCTGCAGCAGGATCTTGCCGACCTCGGTCGAGCCGGTGAAGGTGACCTTGCGCACGATCGGGTTGGCGCAGATCTCGTCGCCGATCTCGCCGGCCGAACCGGTGACGATGTTCACCACGCCCTTCGGTATGCCGACTTCCTCGCAAAGCGCGCCCCAGGCAAGGCCAGAATAGGGCGTCTGCGAAGCAGGCTTGACGACCGCCGTACAGCCGGCGGCGAGCGCCGGGCCGATCTTGCGGGCGAGCATCGAGGACGGGAAATTCCACGGGGTGATCGCGGCGATGACGCCGACGGGCTCACGGTTGACGAGGATGCGCCGATCCGCCCAGGGCGAAGGCACGATATCGCCATAGGTGCGTCGCCCTTCCTCGGCGAACCATCGCACGTAGGCTGCAGAAGAGCCGATTTCACCCTTCGATTCGGTCAGGGACTTGCCCTGCTCCATGGTGAGGAGTTCGGCCAGCGAATCCTGATTGTCCAGGAGTGCGTCGGCGAGCTTGTGGAGGAGCTTCGAGCGATCGAGCGCGGAAGTCCTGCGCCACGATTTGAAAGCTTCAGCCGCCGCCTCGATGGCGCGGCGCGTCTCCGCCTTGCCGCCCTTGGGCACCGTGCCCATCTTCAGCCCGGTCGCGGGATTGATGACGTCGATGGTCGCGCCGGAATCGGCCTGCACCCATTCGCCGCCGATGAGATTGGCCTGACGCATGTAATGGCTGGTCTTCTGAAGCATGAGAGCCTCCTTTCATGACGCCCGAGGTCGTGGAATTACCTAGGGCCTATCCTTCTGATTTCATCGACGAGCTTCGGGTCGACGGGGATGCCGTCCCGCAAGAAGCTCCGAGGCATATCGCGCCACCTGCCGTCGGGCAAGCGGGCACCTTCGGTTCCAGCGACAACCTGCGCCATTTCCGGGAAACGGGCAACCGCGTCCTGGCCGAAAGCCGAGGGCGCGACGGCGATCGGCAATCGTCCGGGGCCCGGCGGTCCCTGTCGTCGAAGAAGTTCGTCTGCTCATAGTTATAATTGGCGCCCGGCTCCACGGAGTAAATAGGATCAATCCGTCTCCTCGGCCCGGTACGACCATGCCGCATCAGCCGAAGACCGCATGCGCCACGGTGAGCCAGAAGGCGGTCGTCACCACTGCCATTACGGTGGAGAGCGTCAACTGGCTGGATGCAAGGCCCTGGCTTGTTCGGAACTGGACCGCGATCAGGTAGGAATTGACCCCCGTCGGCATCGAGGCGGTCGTGACGGCGATCTTCGCCGCCAGAGGCGGCAGACCGAATAGCCAGGCGGCGGCCAGCACGATCGCCGGCATCAGCACCAGCTTCAGCGCCGAGAGCGTCACGGAGGGCAACAGATTTCCGGAAATGCCGAATTTGCGAAGGCTGAGCCCCATGGCGAAAAGCGCAAGCGGCCCCGCCGTATCCGCTATCGCATCCACGAAGCGTCCGGCCAGCGACGGCAGGCCCAGCCCCATAAGATGCCACACGAGACCTGCCAGGATGCCGACGATGATCGGATTGCCGAAGAGCTTGAATAGGAAGCCGATGGCAAGTTCCCGCCGGCGCACAGGTGCCTTCCTGCCCTCGCCGAATGTCTCGAAGAGAACGATCGAGGCTACCATCATCACAGCGAGATGGACGGAGATGATGAGCGACAGGATTTCCACACCGTCCCTGCCATAAACGCCCAGTATGAAAGGAATGCCGAGCAGGACCGTGTTGGAGAAGGCAGCCGAAACGCCCCCGACGACGCCGGCAGCACCGTTGCGCCCGAAAATGCGGGTGACGGTCAGATGGCCGGCGATCCATGTCACCGCCGCGGCGAAGAAATAGACCGTCCACAGCGTCCAGGGCGCCGCGCCGTGGAAATCGGCATGCGCCATGGTGCGGAACAGAAGCACCGGCAGCGACACCTTGACCGCGAACTCGGCCACGGCATCGCCGATTGCGGGCTTCAGATATCCGCAAATACCGGAAACATAACCGAGCGCGGCAAGCCCGAAGACGAACAGGACCGTTTCGACGAGGGGAGACATGGATGCCGCTGATAGGGGCACCCGGTCATATTGGCAATCCGGATAGCTTGCCTGCCGCCGCGCACGTGCTAACAGGAAAGAATTCGACGATCGGGAGAGGAAATCCATGAAAGACGTGCTGGCCGAACTGGAGCGCCGCCGCGAGATCGCCCGGATGGGCGGCGGACAGGCGCGTATCGAGGCGCAGCACAAGCGCGGCAAGCTCACCGCGCGCGAGCGGATCGA
>JBDZVC010000254.1:0-6351 GCA_040255475.1 Phyllobacteriaceae bacterium
TGCTCGCCACCGGCGGCTACGGCCGCGCCTATTTCTCCGCCACCTCGGCGCACACGTGTACCGGGGACGGCGGGGGCATGGCCGCCCGCGCGGGCCTGCCCTTGCAGGACATGGAGTTCGTGCAGTTCCACCCGACCGGCATCTACGGCGCCGGCTGCCTCATAACCGAGGGCGCGCGCGGCGAAGGCGGCTATCTCGTCAATTCCGAGGGAGAGCGCTTCATGGAGCGCTATGCGCCGAGCGCCAAGGACCTCGCTTCGCGCGACGTCGTCTCGCGCTGCATGACGCTCGAGATCCGCGAAGGCCGCGGCGTGGGCAAGAAGAAGGACCACATTTTCCTCCACCTCGACCATCTCGATCCGGCGGTGCTGCATGAAAGACTGCCGGGTATCTCCGAATCGGCGCGCATATTCGCCGGCGTCGATCTGACGAAAGACCCGATCCCGGTGCTGCCGACGGTGCACTACAATATGGGCGGCATCCCGACCAATCTCTGGGGCGAGGCGCTCAACCCGACCAAGGCCGCGCCCGACCGGGTGCAGCCCGGCCTGATGGCGGTCGGCGAGGCGGGCTGCGCTTCTGTGCACGGCGCCAACCGGCTCGGCTCCAATTCGCTGATCGACCTCGTCGTCTTCGGCCGGGCGGCCTCTATCCGAGCCGGCAAGGTCATCGACCGCGCCGCCGCGGTTCCTTCGCCGGACAAGGCGGCGGTCGAGAAGATCATGGATCGCTTCGACAGGCTGCGGCACGCCAACGGGAAGTACCCGACGGCGGAGCTCCGCGAGAAGATGCAGCGCACCATGCAGGAGGACGCCGCCGTCTTCCGCACCGAGGAGACCCTGGAGCAGGGCTGCCGGCGTATCTCGGAGATATGGAAGGAGCTTCCCGACATCCGCGTCAGCGACCGCTCGATGATCTGGAACTCCGATATGGTCGAGACGCTGGAACTCGAGAACCTGATGGCCAACGCCATCGCCACGGTCTACAGCGCCGAGGCGCGCAAGGAGAGCCGCGGAGCCCATGCGCGCGAGGATTTCCCCGACCGCGACGACAAGGACTGGCGCAAGCATACGCTGGCCAAGGTTGCCGACAACGGCAAGGTGACGCTTACCTACAGGCCGGTGCATGCCAAGCCGCTGCTCGACGAGGCCGAGGGCGGCATCGCACTTTCCCGGATCGCGCCGAAGAAGCGGGTGTACTGAAGGGCAGGCCGGTCCCGCCCGCCGAAACGCAGATGGTCTGTTGAGGAATTTTCATGGTTGCGCTCACACTTCCGAAGAATTCCAAGGTCAAGGAAGGCAAGACCTGGCCGAAGCCCGAGGGCGCGACCAATCTGCGCGAATACCGCATCTATCGCTGGTCGCCCGATGACGGCGAGAACCCGCGCATGGACACTTACTACGTCGACATGGACGATTGCGGGCCGATGGTTCTCGACGCGCTTTTATGGATCAAGAACAAGATCGACCCGACGCTGACGCTGCGCCGTTCCTGCCGCGAGGGCGTCTGCGGCTCCTGCGCCATGAACATCGACGGCACCAACACGCTCGCCTGTACCAAGGGCGCCGACGAGATTTCGGGCGCGGTGAAGGTCTATCCGCTGCCGCATATGCCGGTGGTCAAGGACCTCGTGCCCGACCTGACCGTGCCCTATACGCAGCTCACGACGATCCAGCCCTATCTGCAGACGGTCTCCCCGCCGCCGGAAAAGGAATGGCTGCAGAGCCACGAGGACCGGGCCAAGCTCGACGGACTCTACGAGTGCATCTTGTGCTTCTGCTGCCAGACCTCCTGCCCGAGCTACTGGTGGAACGGCGATCGCTATCTCGGCCCCGCCGTTCTCCTGCAGGCCTATCGCTGGCTGATCGACAGTCGCGACGAGGCGACCGGCGAACGCCTCGACAATCTGGAAGACCCCTTCCGGCTCTACCGCTGCCATACGATCATGAACTGCACGCAGGCGTGCCCGAAGGGCCTCAACCCCGCCAAGGCCATCGCCGAGATCAAGAAGATGATGGTCGAGCGGCGGATCTAGCTGCCGCCTTGCATGTCACGCAGCCGTGTAGCGGTGTGATTTGAAACCGGAGCGGGCGCTGGTACGTCTTGGCTACCGCCACCGGAGACCACCCCTTCATGCTTCGCTCTCTTGCCGCAGCACTTCTCCTTGCCTCGGCCGCCGGCCTGACGATGGTCGGCAATGCCGCCGCCGCTACCGGAACGGCGATCTTCGCCGGCGGCTGCTTCTGGTGCGTCGAATCCGATTTTGATCACGTGCCGGGCGTGATCTCCACGACCTCAGGCTATACGGGCGGGCACGTCAAGGATCCGACCTATGAGCAGGTCGTGACGGAGACCACGGGCCACCGCGAATCCGAAAAGATCGAGTTCGACACAGCGAAGACCAGCTACGCCAAGCTGCTCGACGTCTATTTCCATGCCACCGACCCGACCGACGGCGGTGGACAGTTCTGCGATCGCGGCGAAAGCTATACGCCGGCGATCTTCTATCTGAACGAGGAACAGAAGAAGGAAGCCGAGGCAGCCAAGGCAGCGGCGGCCAAGGAACTCGGCCAGCCGATCGCGACGAAGATCCTGCCGGCCTCGACCTTCTACCCGGCCGAGGATTACCATCAGGACTTCTACCGGAAGAACGCGCTCCGCTACAAATATTATCGCTACGGTTGCGGACGTGATGCGCGGATCGAACAACTATGGGGCAAGGAGGCCCATCGCGGCATCAAGGAATAATCCAGTCGTGCGTCCTTCGAGGCTCCGCTTCGCGGAGCACCTCAGGATGAGGGAGGTTGGTGCCCCATCCCTAACCCGAGACACCAGCCTCCGGAAGAGAAGCAGCGCCACGACAGTCCTCATCCTGAGGTGCGAGCGGAGCGAGCCTCGAAGGACGCACCGCCACCTTTACCGCCCAAAAATCTCGCTTCTTTTGCGACGACCCCGGCTACCTTGAATAGCCGGGGTACTGGAGCGAAACGGCAGCGCCTTACGCCAGCTTGGCGCCCAGCGTCACCTTGATGGCGCCGAGTGCCTTGGAGACGGGGCAACCGGCCTTCGCCTTGTCTGCCAGTTCCTTGAACTTCGCTGCATCGATACCCGGCACCGTGCCGGTGAGCGTCAGCGCGCTTTCGGTGATCTCGAAGCCACCGCCGGCCGCCGGCCCGTAGGTGACGACGGCCTTTGCATCGAGCTTCTCCGCCGGCGTGCCGTTCTCGGCAAGGAAATGCGAAAGCTGCATTGCGAAGCAGCCAGCATGCGCCGCCGCGATCAGTTCCTCGGGATTGGTGCCGGACTTGCCGCTCTCGTCCTGGAAGCGGCCCTTGAAGGAATAGGGAACCTTGGCAAGCGCGCCGCTCTGCGTATCGAGCGTGCCGGTCCCTTCGGTCAGCGTTCCTTTCCAAACGGCGTTGGCGTGACGGTGCATAGCAATACTCCCTTCCTTTAAACGGATAGCCTTCCACGAACAGATAGGTCGAGGATGGCTGCGAACCATCGCACTTTCGCATGACGGCGCTTGCAGAAAACGTGCGATTTGCCGCAGTCAGCCTTCCTTTCGGCGGCGCGGCTGAAGCAACTGGCGCACCGTCACATTCGCCACCGGGTGCGAGAGGCTTGCCGCATCGGTCTGAAGCATCAACTCGTTGGCCCCGCGCTTTGCCGCTCGCGTCACGATCTCCAGCACGGAGGCCGTCGTCGCTTCCAGAGCCTTCGCGCCGTCTTCGCCATTGAGGATGCGGGCAAGGAACAGCGCCGAGGTGAGGTCGCCGGTTCCCTTTGGCTCGCCTTCGATCACCCGATGTTCGGCAAGCCAAACGCCTTTCCCCGTCACCAGCAGGTTGCCCATGCTCTTGGCCATCATAGACGGCGCCGAGGTGACCAGCATCGTCGGCGGTGCCAGATCACGCGCTGCGGCGAGGATGTCCGACATGGAAGGCAACGGCCTGCCGGCGAGCCATTCGAGCTCATGGCGGCTGGGCGTGGCGATGTCGGCGATCGGCAGCAGCCGATCGCGGATGGCGGTCGCGGTCTCGACCGGCACGTATAGTCCGCCCTCGTCGCCGATCACGGGATCGCAAAGATAAAGCGCGTTCGGGTTTGCCGCCTTTACCGCGCGGACGAGCTTTTCGACGGCCTTGGCCTGCCCTGCATCGCCGAAATAGCCGGACAGCACGGCCGTCACCTCGCCCAGCCATTCCGCCGAGCCCATGTCGGCCAGCAGGCGGGCAAATTGTTCGGGGTCGGGTACGATCCTTTCCCCTGGCGCGAGGTCGGGTCGCCATGGAAGAATGACCGTCGGCACGGCCCATACCGGGAAACCGAGCGCCTCCAGCGTGAATACCTTGGCGCGGTTGCCGACCGAGCCGCGCACGACATGGCTCGACACGACGATGACCGCGCGGGGTGCGCCGGCTGAATCTTCCTGCATGATTGTATTACCCGCCCTGCGTCAGGAACCGATAGAGGTAGATCGAAAGCGCCACGAAGGCGGCGAGGCTGAGCAGCCGGCCGACGCGGGTGCCCCAGAGCTCGGCCCGGTCCTCGGGATCGGCATCGGCGCCGGCCATATGGTTGCGTGCACGGCTCAGCGCCCGCGCAAGGGCCGACGAAGCGGCGATGCCGGTGTCCTTTTCCACCTGCGCCAGTATCCGCCGCGCTTCCGCGGTGCGGTCGGCTCTCTCCATCGGATGTCGGCCCTCCGTCATGGCGGGAACCTTATCCTGCCGAGCCGTCCGGCCGCAACGGCCTGCTCAGGAGCGCACCACACGCCTACGTTCCCTCGGCCCCGAGATATGCTATTGCAGGCAAATCACCGACCGACGAGGCCAATCCATGCTCACCCAGCGCCTGAACCCGCCATTCGGCTCCCGCCTGCTGCCGGCGTTCCTCATGCTTCTCCTCGCCCTGCCGGCCCTATCGGGCTGCGGCATCAACACTATTCCCACGCAGGAGGAAAAGGCGAAAGCCGCCTGGAGCGAGGTGCTCAACCAGTACCAGCGCCGCGCCGATCTGATCCCCAACCTGGTGGAAACCGTGAAGGGCTATGCCGCTCAGGAAAAGGACGTGCTGACCTCCGTGGTCGAGGCACGCGCCAAAGCGACGCAGACACAGGTCAACGTCAACACGCCGACCAATCCCGAACAGTTCAAGGCCTTCCAGGAGGGCCAGGCCGGGCTGACCGGCGCGCTGTCGAGGCTGCTTGCGGTGGTCGAGAACTATCCCGACCTGAAATCGAACCAGAACTTCCTCGCATTGCAGGCGCAGCTCGAAGGGACCGAGAACCGCATAGCGGTCGCGCGCCGCGACTATATCGAGGCGGTCCGGCTCTACAACACCTCGCTTCGCACCTTCCCGACCGTACTCTGGGCGAAGTTCTGGTACACGGATGCAAAACCCTTCGAGAACTTCACCATCTCCGAGGACAAGATGCAGACGCCGAAGGTCGATTTCGGCAAGAAGAGCTGAACGGGCCGTAACAGGCATCCATGTTGATCGACGGCATACCGGGCAGGCAAACCGCCCGCAGATGCGGCCCGGCCGAGGCAACCCGGCCGGGCCTGCATTTCATGCTGGTTCTTTTATTTTCCCTGTTCGCCGTAGCCTCCGCGATCGCAGCGCCGCTGCCCGCGCTCACGGGACGCGTCGTCGACGATGCCCACATGATCGACCCCGCCACCAAGGCGGCGATCGAGCAGAAGCTTGCCGATTACGAGAAGAAATCCTCCGACCAGGTCGTCGTCGCCACCATCGACAGCCTCGACGGCGAGGCGATCGAACCCTATGCCAACCGCCTCTTCCGCGCCTGGCATCTCGGTCAGGCAGGCGAAAACAACGGCGTCCTCCTGCTGGTCGCCAAGAACGACCGCAAGATGCGCATCGAGGTCGGCTACGGACTGGAAGGCACACTCACCGACCTCCACTCGAACCTCATCATCGAAGGCATGGTGCCGGCTTTCCGCAAGGGCGATTTTTCCGGCGGCATCTCGCATGCCGTGGACGACGTCCTCGCGGTACTCTCCGGCAACGCCGCCGAAGTCGAAGCGCGGGCGGCGCGCAACCAGGACACGCATGACGATGTCAACTGGCCAGCGATCCTCTTCATGATCGTCTGGGCAACGCTGTTCTTCGGCGGCTTCGCAACTGCGATTCTGCCGCCGATCTTCGGCCGCAAGATCGGCCCGCACAGCTATCGCTGGCTCGGCCGCACCTTCACCTACAATCAGGGCTCTTCGGGCGGATGGTCCGGCGGCGGAGGCGGCTGGTCGTCCGGCGGCGGCTTCGGCGGCGGCGGCGGCTTTTCAGGCGGGGGCGGTTCGTCCGGCGGCGGCGGCGCCTCCGGCG
>JBDZVC010000255.1:0-2403 GCA_040255475.1 Phyllobacteriaceae bacterium
GGTATCGATGATGATCGTTCCGCGCGCATAGCCGGAATAGGGAACGCTCTGCGGCTGGAATTCGGATTTAACCTTGAATGGCTTCCGTTCTTCCTTGAGCCGGAGCGCTGCATCGAGTTCACGCGTCTGCGGTAGAAGCCGCGGCTTGTCTCCGCCGAAGATCGCCTCGAAGACGTTCGGCTGTATCTCCTTCTCGCTGCGCAACTCGCCATTGTTTTCCAACGGGCCGGCGTCATTGGCCGCGGTATCGGCTTTTGCCGTCTTCGCGGACCTCGCGACCTTCTTCCTGGGTGTTTCCGCCTGCGTCTTCGTTTCGACCGACGCGGTCTGCCCTTTGTCGATCCTCACGAATCGTTCCGCATTGGCAAAAGATGTTGCGCCGAGAGCAAAAAGAGCACCGACACAAAGCAGGGAGACCCCATGAATACGCATTTCGAGAAATCCTGTTCCATCAGCGGCATGACCATGACGGAATCAGCAGCACAAACCGCCCCCGCCCGGGTGCCTTGGTTGCATATAGCCGAGCTATCGGACGCCGCTCAACAAAAACGCGTGAATGTGCGGAGCATCGTCTTGCCAGATGGTGAATATCCCGCGGACTGTTGTTGAATCACAACACCACAACCGGGAATAGGCCATTTTAGAGAATCGGCCGCAGGCAAGGCTGCGATTGCAGCCCGTGGCCCGGAACCCGGAAGCAGCTACTGGTTGGGAACCTGCGGTTGAGCCGGTGCCGGGCTCGGGTTACCGCCGGAAGCAGGAGCCTGGCCACCTGCCGGTTCATTGCCGCCCGACGGAACCTGCGTGGTCGGCGCCGTAGTCGCAGGCGAGCCCGATGCCGGCGCATTGTTCGTTGCCGGAGCAGTGCTCGGCGAGCCATTATTATTCGGGACGGCCGGCTGCTGGCCGGTATTGGCTGCCGGCGCCTTGGATGGCGTCCCGCCGAGTTGGTCGAGGACGCCCTTTCCGCCCGAATCCTTGGCCGGCGCGCCGTTCGACGAAGCCGGCCTGTCGAGGATGTCGACGATGCTTCCCTGGTAGCGCGCCATGACCGTCAGGCCGAGCGACGTCGCGAAGAAGATGGCCGCGAGGATCGCCGTGGTGCGTGTCAACGCATTTGCCGCCCCGCGCGCGGTCATGAAGCCGGATCCGCCGCCGATGCCGAGGCCGCCGCCTTCCGAACGCTGGACGAGCACGACCCCGACGAGCGCGATCACGACCATCAGGTGGATGACGATGATGACGGTTTCCATACGAAATTCCGGCTAAGCTGCAAATGGCCGGGAGACGCACGGCCAGCGTTGAACGCGGCTCAATACACGCCTTTCAGGCTTATTCCAACCCCATATGGACGCGCGGACCGAAAATGCAACGCGGCGTTTTCGCCCGCCTCGTCAAAGCGACCGGTAAGCTTCCGCAATGCCGAGGAAATCGACCGCCTTCAGGCTGGCACCGCCGACCAGCGCACCATCGACATTCGGAAGCCCAAGCAGTTCGACCGCGTTGGCCGGTTTTACCGATCCGCCATAGAGGATGCGCATGCGTCTGGCCTCGCCGCCTGTCTTTTTGCCGAGTTCGGCCCTCAGATGCGCATGTGCGTCGGTGACGTCTTTTACCGTCGGCGTCAGGCCGGTGCCGATCGCCCAGACGGGCTCATAGGCGATAACCGTGTTATCCGCCATCGCCTCCTTGGGCACTGAGCCCGCGATCTGCCGCGAAAGCACGGCAAGCGTTTCGCCCGCGTCGCGTTGTTCCTGTGTCTCGCCGACGCAGATGATGGCCGTCAAGCCGGCGCGCCAGGCGGCAAGGGCCTTGTCGTGCACCACCTTGTCGGTCTCGCCATGATCGGTCCGGCGTTCCGAATGACCGACAATGACAAAGGAAGCGCCAGCATCCTTCAGCATCTCCGCCGATATGTCGCCGGTATGAGCGCCGCTTTCGTCGGCGTGGCAGTCCTCGCCGCCGCTCGCCACAGGCGAGCCACGAAGCACCTCGGAGGCACGAGAGAGCAAGGTGGCGGGCACGCAGACCAGCGCATCCGTGGCAACATCGAAGCCCTGCGCGATCAATCGCAATTCGTCGAGCGAAGCACTGGTGCCGTTCATTTTCCAGTTGCCGGCAACGAGAGGACGGATCGCTGGGGTCATGATACCTCCTTGAAAACCGAACCGGTCGCGCGGAGAAAGCCTCCGGCACTGGCCACGGTCTCTACCAAATTTGCCTTACAAAGCAATCGACACCGGGGCGCAAGGACGTTATTGCCGGGAAAGTGTCGCCGAATAGGCGGAAAGAGCCGAAAACAGGACTGACCATGCTAGGTGCAATGAGAAACGCTGCCGGATCCTGGGTGGCCAAACTGTTCTTCATCGTTCTCGTGGCCAGCTTCGCGGTCTGGGGCATCGG
>JBDZVC010000255.1:2503-6344 GCA_040255475.1 Phyllobacteriaceae bacterium
TGGCCAAACTGTTCTTCATCGTTCTCGTGGCCAGCTTCGCGGTCTGGGGCATCGGGGGCCGTATCGAAGGCGATTCCGCCAGCAATTCCGTTCTGAAGGCGGGCGATACCAGCGTATCGCTCAATGAATATCGCCTCGCCTACGATCGCCAGCTTTCGACCTTGTCGCAGCAGCTCGGCCAGCGGCTGACGCGCGAACAGGCCGCCGCGCTCGGCGTGGACCAGCGGGTTCTGTCGCAGCTCGTCGGCGGCGCGGTGCTGGACGAGCAGGCCAGACGGCTCGGCCTCGGCATCTCCCTTACCCGCATCGCCGACCTGACACGCGAGGATGCGGCTTTTCAGGGTCCCGACGGCCAGTTCAATCGGCAGCAATTCGACTATGTGCTGCGCCAGGTGGGCATGAGCCCGGAAGAATACATGCAGAATCAGCAGCAGGCCGCCGTCCGCCGGCAGATCGTCGATGCGACGACCGAAGGGATGAAAACGCCCGACGCATTCCTCAAGGCGGTTGCGCTCTACCGCGGCGAGGATCGCACGATCGAATACATCACCATGCCTCAATCTCTTGTCGAGCCGATCGAGGATCCGTCCGACAGCACGCTGCAGGCCTGGTTCGACAAGAACAAGAAGAAATACGCGGCCCCCGAATACCGCAAGATCGCCTATGTCCGGCTGGAGCCGCAGGACATCGCCGACCCCTCCTCGATCAGCGATGCGCAGGTGAAACAGGATTACGAGGCGCATCTGAAGAACTACACCACGCCCGAAAAGCGGACGATCGAGCAGATCGTCTTCAAGGATGAGGCAGCGGCCAATGCCGGCCTCGCCTCGATCAAGGGCGGCGCCACCTTCGATGATGTCGCCAAGTCACAGGGCAAGACCGAAGCCGATACGAAGCTTGGCACCTTCGCGAAATCGGAACTCCCCGAGCAGAAGATCGCCGATGCGGCCTTCAGCCTGAAAGTCGGCGAGGTGAGCCCCGTCGTGCAAGGCGCGTTCGGTCCGGTGCTTCTGCGCGTTACCGCGATCACGCCCGAGGCAGTGAAGCCGCTCTCGGACGTGAGCGATCAGATCCGCAAGGATCTTGCCCTCGGGGATGCCAATCGCGATCTCCTCGACGTGCACGATTCATGGGAGGATGCGCGGGCGGGCGGAGCAACGATGCGGGAAGCGGCGGACAAGCTCAAGCTGAAGGTCGTCACCATCGACGCGATCGACCGTGAGGGGCGCGCGCCGGACGGCACGGTGGTCAAGGACCTGCCGGAATCGGAACAACTGATCAAGGATGCCTTCGAAAGCGACAAGGGCATCGAGAACGACCCGATCACCACCAAGGATGACGGTTTCATCTATTACGAGGTCCAGGACATCAAGCAGGCGCATGATCGCACGCTCGACGAGGTGCGTGCCAAGGTGGTAGCAGACTGGAAGGCGGAAGAAGCGACCTCCCGGCTTGGCGCCAAGGCCACGGAGATGGAGAAGAAGGCCAAGGCCGGGACCTCCCTCGACGATATCGCGACGGAACTGAAGCTTGAGAAGGAGACGAAGCGCGGCGTCAAGCGCGACACCAACGACGCCGATCTCGGCCAGAACGGCGTAGCCGCCGTGTTCGGCGTGGGCCAGGGCGGGATCGGCCTGTTCTCAGGACCCGACGACAAGTCCCAGGTTCTCTTCAAGACCACGGAGGTCTTCGAACCGGCAGGCGCCGGTCCCGATTCGGTCGATGAACAAACCCGCAAGATGTTCGCTTCCGGTATGGCCAACGACCTGCTCGACCAGTTGGTGAACAAGCTGCAGGCCGAATACGGCGTCACCGTGGACCGCTCCGCGATCCAGCGTGCGATGGCGTTCTAGGGAGCCAGTCGACGATGAACGATTTCAAGGCGCATATCGCCAAGGTGGCCGGCGGCGCCCCCCTCACATTCGAGGAAGCGCGCGCGGCGTTCGATATCGTCATGTCGGGCGAAGCGACGCCAAGCCAGATCGGCGGCTTCCTGATGGCGCTCAGGGTACGCGGCGAGACGGTGGAGGAAATCTCCGGGGCCGTCGCGACGATGCGCGCCAAGATGCTGACCGTCGACGCTCCGGCGGACGCGATCGACATCGTCGGCACCGGCGGAGACGCTTCCGGCTCCTACAACGTCTCCACGGCCGCCGCCTTCGTCGCGGCCGGCGCCGGCATCCCGGTGGCCAAGCACGGCAACCGGGCGCTTTCCTCCCGCTCGGGCGCCGCCGACACGCTGGCCGCGCTCGGCGTCAATATAGAGGCGACACCAAAGCAGATATCGACCTGCATCCGCGAGGCCGGGCTTGGCTTCATGTTCGCGCCGTCGCATCATTCGGCAATGCGCCATGTCGGGCCGACGCGCGTCGAGCTTGGTACGCGCACCATCTTCAACCTGCTCGGCCCGCTCTCCAATCCGGCCGGTGTCAAGCGCCAGCTTGTTGGCGTGTTCTCGCCTGAATGGGTCGAGCCGCTAGCCCATGTGCTGAAAGGCCTTGGCGCGGAAGCCGCCTGGGTCGTCCATGGCGACGGTCTCGACGAACTGACCACCGCGGGGCCGACCAGCGTCGCGGAACTGCGCGACGGCGAAGTCCGCACCTTCGAGATCCTGCCGGAAGATGTCGGGCTATCGCGTGTGGAGCCGGCCGACCTCAAGGGCGGCGATGCCGTGCGCAATGCCGAGGCGCTTCGTGCCGTGCTCGATGGAGTCAAGGGTCCTTATCGCGATATCGTGCTCCTGAATGCCGGTGCGGCCATCCTCGTGGCGGGCAAGGTCGGTTCTCTTCAGGAGGGTATAATGGCCGCCGGGGCCTCGATCGACAGCGGCAAGGCGCGCGCCGCCCTGACCAAGCTTGCGGAAGTCTCCAATCGGCCGGGTTGAACAATGGCTGACATATTGAAGAAGATAGAGGCTTACAAGCGCGAGGAGATCGCCGCGGCCAAGGCGGCCGTGTCCCTTCCCGAGATCGCAGCTCGCGCCAAGGCGCAGGATCGGCCACGGGGCTTCGCTGCCGCGCTACGATCTAAGCGTGAAGCGGGCAGGTTCGCGCTGATCGCCGAGATCAAGAAGGCAAGTCCCTCGAAGGGACTTATCCGCGCCGATTTCGATCCCCCCGCCCTTGCCCGTGCCTACGAGGAAGGCGGAGCCGCCTGCCTTTCCGTGCTGACCGACCGGCCCTCCTTCCAGGGCGCGCCGGAATATCTGGCCGCGGCACGGAAGGCGACGGGGCTGCCGGCGCTGCGCAAGGACTTCCTGTTCGACCCCTACCAGGTTTATGAAGCGCGAGCCTGGGGCGCCGACGCAATCCTCGTTATCATGGCAAGCGTTTCCGACGATATCGCCCGCTCGCTGGAAGAAACCGCCTTCGAGTTTGGCATGGACGCGCTGATCGAAGTGCATGACGAGATTGAAATGGAGCGGGCGCTGGAACTCTCTTCGCCTCTGATCGGCATCAATAACCGCAATCTCAGAACATTCGATGTAAGCCTCGACACGTCACGTCGGCTCGCGAAGATGGCGCCGTCCGACCGGCTGCTCGTGGGCGAAAGCGGCATCTTCATGCATGAGGACTGTCTCGACCTTGCGCGTAGCGGCATCGGCGCCTTCCTCGTCGGCGAAAGCCTGATGCGGCAAGCCGACGTCGCGGCGGCCACGCGTGCGTTGCTCACCGGCGAAACCGCCGCGCGCAACGCGGCCGAGTGAACACCATGGCCTCGACGCTGACACATCTGGATGCCTCCGGCGAGGCCAACATGGTCGATGTCGGCTCCAAGGCCGAAACGGAGCGCGTGGCGGTTGCCGAAGGCACGGTCACCATGCGGCCGGAAACCCTGCGGG
>JBDZVC010000256.1:0-6323 GCA_040255475.1 Phyllobacteriaceae bacterium
GCACAGCAAGCTGAAGATCTGGAAATTCTCGCCCGTCGATGTCGCCGGCATGGCCCGGTGGAACGATTACACCGAAAAGCGCGACACGATGGTGGCGCGTACCCACAAATCCTACGCGCCGTGGGCCGTCGTCCGTGCCAACGACAAGAGACGCGCGCGGCTGGCCGCGATCCGGCATATCCTTCTCTCCGTGCCTTACGCCGACCGCGACCTGCAGGCGATCGGCAAGCAGGACGAAAAGATCATCGGCGAGGGGCCGAAATTCCTGGAGAAGGACTGAACTCCGGCAGCGCAGCCGCACCGGCCGTTCGCCGGAAAGCATCCCGCGCCCGGCGCGGATGATGCGTTTTCTCCCAGTGATACGGCTCGCTATAGAGCTTCCACAAGGCGCGCCATGCCGCGAGCGAGATGAGCACCCAGTAGACCGGCGTCAGCAGGAAGGTGATCCAGAGTGATATCTTCTCCTTGAGGAGCAGGGTCCGAACGCCGAGCAGAAGGAAAGTCAGGTAACCGAGCGTGATATTGGCGATGTCGACGGTCAGGATCGCCGATTGCAGCGGATCAAGCGTCTTGTGCCACAAGAACATCAGACAGACATAGAAGAGGCTGCCGATGAAAACGGGATGGGCGATCGACGAAACGACCATGCCGGCGCACAGGATCTGGGTCGTCAGGAACGATGCCGGGCCGAGATCCCGCCACAGCCGCTTCGGATGGCGCATGTGGACCAGCCACGTCTGCATCCAGCCCTTGAACGACGGTTCACCAACGTTTACTGTCGTTCTTAATCGGGCAGGAAGCTGCTGATTCTTAATCCGTTTTCTGTCCATTGTTGTTCACAGACGTTTGCTGACTTCCGGCAAATTTGTTGCTATTAGGTTGCTCAGGCCCGGCTGTTGCAACGTCGAAATGGAGACCTGGCCATGAAAAAGAAGCTCACGGCTCTTGTCCTTGGGGCGATGCACCCCCAGGAAAAGCCCTATTACGTCGCGGATTCGGAACAAAAAGGATTGCGTGTCCGTATCGCTCCCTCCGGCACGAAGACATGGAGCCTTGCCTATCGGATCAGGGGGCTCAAGGACGTGAAGAGCCATTCGCTCGGCCCCTGCGATCCGGAAGGCAAGAAAGGAGTCAGCCTGGCGGAGGCACGTGACAGAGCCGCCGATATTATGAAGGCCGCACGTCTGGGACGCGATCTGATCGAAGGAGAAAGGGAAGAGGAACGGATCAAGCAGGAGCGGCTAAAGGTCAAAGAGTTGATCGACCGCTACGCCAAGGACGTCAGGAGCCCGAAACGCAAGGGTGGCGCACTGCGCAGCGCTGACGAGATAGAACGTCGCCTGAAGCGGGCCTTGGCCACAAAGCTCGAATCCGCGGCGGACGCCATTCGCCGAGCTGACATAAGCTCATTGCTCGATATCGTCGCAGAGAAATATCCGCGTGAGGCGGAGAAGCGCCGCCAGATAATCGGAGCGATGTACCGCTGGGGCGTATCCAAGGGCTATGTGATGACCGATCCGACCGCTGGAACGGTTTCATATGGCGATGGCGAGCCACGCGAGCGGAGGCTTGACCCCGAGGAAATCAAGCTAGTTTGGGACTGGTTCGATTCCGGGGCCGGCGGGATACCGCCTGATTGCATCGAGGTTCTTCGCCTCCAGTTCTGTCTCGGCAATCGCGCAAGCGAAATCGGAGGTATGAACACATCCGAGTTGCTGCGACAGGGTGAGTCACTTTTGTGGAAACTGCCCGCCGGCAGATCGAAGAACAAGAAAGGGCGCTCGATCCCCCTGACAGGCCTCGCCCGTACAATCGTGGAAGCAGCACTTGAACGCCGTAAGAGCGGTCCGCTCTTCAGGACCCTACTAACGGACAGGGCCCTTGCATCCGATGATATTGGCGGAGCCTTGGGCGAACGAACTTTACCATGCGAGCATTTCACCAGCCATGATCTGAGACGGACGATGGTGAGCGAAATGGACGAGATGGGAATCCCGCTGGATACAATAGCGGCGGTAATCGGCCATCAACGCGGCACGAAACGCACACGAACGCTGATCAAGCATTATAGCCGCGCCGTCCTGGATGCGCGTGTCGAGGCCGCCCTGATGGCATGGGATCGGCGACTACGCGATATCTTGGGAATTGAGACGGACGAGGTCGCCGACAACGTCGTGAGGCTACGCGCCTGACGGAACCCGCAGGGATAGGGCGACGGTCCGACAAGCCGGGGTGCACCTCCCGGTTTCCCTGCGGTTCTTAAGGTGCTCGCGAGGTGCGCGATGGCAAATTATGGGAAACGCGTTAACGTCTTTAGTTCGTCCGGAGAAGATCCCGTTCTTGAACTTTCAGACGGGGAATTCCGTGTTCTGGAAGAAATATATGGGCATAGCCTTTCGGCGGCGGCGCGTGAGGCGTTGATTGGCCACGCTGAGAATTATTTCCATTGGCGCATCGCGGAATTGAACAGCGACTCCTTCCAAGAAGTCAGGCGACTCTTCGAAAAGATCAAAGATGCGGTAAGCGGCCTGCATCGTTTTGCCTACGGGGAATTGACCCCGATGACGGACGCAGGCTCAGTTTTGAACGGCATCCTTGAAGACCACCTTGGGAAGTTCCCGGTGCAGATGCGCGAAAATCAGCTTCTCCTGTTCGATCCGAGTGACGATGACAATGAAGGGAAGCGTGTAGATCTGGGCGGCGCGATGCTAACCATTACGCCGGATTTCGATTTTTTGACCAGCGTCGGCATCAGCCTGGGATGCGTCCTTGCGAAAGTTGAAGAGGACATTGCCTCGCAGGAAGCCGATGACAACAATCACGGCTTCGTGCCTGGCCGAGCATTTCCAAGATGGTTGCTGAACATGCGCGGCTGGGCAATCGAAAATGGCTTCAGATATGGTGCCTTCACGGCTGAGGGGTTTCCTTCGCAGTTTTCCAGGCTGCTCTTCGAAGTGAACGGCTATTTCGGAACCCACGCCAGGGGTGAAGACTGGAAACTCAAGGAATTGAAAGACCCCGTCGCCTCCGTCGAGGCACTTGCCGATCGCCTTAAGAGGGTGAGCCGCTCGGCTGTTAAGGTAAGCACGAAGAAACAGATAGGGGCAAATGCGCGGGCATAACCCGTCGCAATATCTCCCCATCCAAATAGGGCGAAAGAACGCAAGTGTATCCCCGTGTTCAATCTCGAATACGGGCGAAAACAAATGACAAAACTTGCTGTTACGATACCCGAAGCCGTTCAGATGACCGGCATCGGGCGTACTTCCCTTTACCTTCTGATCAAGGAGAAGAAGCTTACCCGTCGCAAATTGGGCAAGCGTACCTTGCTGTTGGTCGAGGACCTGGAACGCGTCGTCAAGTCGCTGCCCGAAGCGGCGTAAGGCGGTGCACCCATGTTCGAAAAAAGAGAAACGCCGCCCCTGACCGGCAATGTCAGGAACGGCGGATCGGTATTCCAGAAAGCTTTGACCCCTTCTGAATACCGCAATCCGCCCCTCAACGCAAAGGAATTTGCCGCTACCTTCATCGCGAGCAAGTTCCATCTGACCCTCCCCACGGCCCGCGTCGTCTGCGAGCTGTCCGGCATCGGCGGGAGATGGGCATGAGCGAGAAACTCCGTCTTATCGCCAAGATCGAGCCGGATGGCGGCGTCCATGAAGTCGTGGGCCGCGATGCCTGGGCACTCCAGAACCTGCTCCGTGCCGGTGAGCGTGGCTGCACGCCGATCGACACGCCCGGCCCGCGCTGGTCGCACTACGTATTCAAGCTCCGCCGGGCAGGTTTCATCATCGAAACCGTCGATGAGAACCACGGCGGCCCGTTCGCCGGCACGCATGCCCGGTACGTGCTGCGGTCGCAGGTAACGATCCTGCGTGAAATGGGGAGAGCTGCCTGATGAACCTCCATTTCGCAGCAAAAGCCCTTGGTGGGACCGTATCCAGTCGTGACACGGTTCTGTGCCCCGGTCCCGGCCATAGCGCCGGGGACCGTTCCCTCAGTGTGACATTCGATGCCGATGCGCCGGATGGCTTCCTCGTCAACAGCTTCGCGAACGATGACTGGCAGGATTGCCGGGACCATGTTCGTCGTCTTCTCGGCCTCGAATCCTTTGGCGGAAACGGCATGCGGGAGAAGGTCATGGTAAGCGTTGCCCCACGACCGGCCATCCCATCGCCGGAGGCGGTCCAGCGCCGCGAGTTTGCCCTGTCCTTATGGCAGGAAGCTCGCCAGATCGGCGGCACCGTTGCCGAACGGTACCTCGTCGGTCGCGGCATCGTGCTCACGGCCGATGCCTTCGCCGCCCATGCTCTCCGTTTCCACCCTGCATGCCCCTTCCGGCTCGATAGCGGAGAAACGGTCAGATTGCCGACGATGCTCGGCATAATGACGAACATCGAAACCGGAGAGTTTCAGGGCGTCCACCGTACAGCGTTGCAGGCGGATGGAAATGGCAAGGCACGGGTTCGCGGCCTGGACGAAGCCAAGAAGATGCTGGGCTCCAGCAAGGGCGCGTGTGTCAGGTTATCGCCGGATGACGCCGTAACAACCGGGCTTGCCATTGCCGAGGGCATCGAAACGGCACTTGCCGTCATCGGCAATTTCGGCGTCTCGCCTGTATGGGCAACGCTCAGTGCCGGCACGATGGCACGGTTCCCCATCCTTCCGGGTATCGAGTGCCTGTCCATCTTCGCCGACAACGACGCCAGCAATACCGGCAGCAATGCCGCCCGCGACTGTTCCGGACGTTGGACGAGTGCCGGCCGCGAATGCGTGATCTGGACCCCGCCTGATATCGGATCGGACTTCAATAATCTGGTGGAAAGGCAGGCTGCCTGATGGACGCTTATCTTTCCCCCGAAGACCGTTTGCGTGCCGCCGGGGCGACTGTCGTGCCGCTCGACGGCATCATGGTCAGCGACAAGCCAGCCAGGAAGCCCCGGCTCGTCCGGACCAATACCACAGTCCTGATGGCCAAGCATTTCGATCCCATCCGGTGGATCGTGGAGGGCTATTTGCCGGAAGGCTTCTCAGTTCTGGCTGGCCGCCAAAAGCTCGGCAAGACCTGGCTCGCCATCGACATATCCCTTGCCGTCGCCTGCGGTGGCGTTGCCATGGGCGCGATCGAATGCGAACAGGGCGACGTCCTCTATCTCGACATGGAGAACGGCGAGCGTCGTATCCAACGCCGTATCGACGCCCTTTATCCGGATGGTCGCAACCGTCCCGACCTTTCGCGGCTGGAATGGGTGACAGAGGCTCCGCCGCTCGACAAGGGGCTGATCGAGGCACTAGACGACTGGCGCAGATCGGTGCGCAATCCTCGTCTCGTCGTCATAGACGTGCTCCAGCGCATCAAGCCGGCCGGCACAGCGACCCGTAACGCCTACGAGAACGACTATAGCATCTGGTCGCCACTCCAGAGTTGGGCGACGGAACACGGCATTGCCGTCCTAGGCCTACATCATACGAAAAAGGGCGGTGCCGACGATCCGCTTGAGGCCCTGTCGGGCTCGAATGGTTTGTCGGCATGTGCGGATACCACGCTGGTGCTCGATCGCGACGGCAACGGCATCACGCTCTATGTGCGTGGCCGTGACGTGGATGAGAAGGAAAGCGCCCTCGATTTCGCGGCTGGCGTCTGGACCGTCCAGGGCGACGCCGCAAAGGTCCGTATGACCTCGGAGCGGCAGGCAATCCTCGATGCGCTTCAGGATGCCGATGAGCCGATGAACCCGCAGGAGATTGCGATAGCCGCCAGCATGAAGCGGAACAACGTCGATCGCCTTTTGGGGAAGATGGCCAAGGCCACCGAAATCCGGAAAGTGGCGCGTGGCCGCTATATCCATCCTGAGCGCGCCGATCTTACCGACAACGATGCACCACTGTACCCCAGTAAGAACGGTAAGAAAGTACGAAACGACGAAAACTACAATGAATTCAATGGCTATGACAATGCGGGAATCTGACTTCTTACCTTCGTACCGCTCTTACCAGGGCGCGGTATTGAGGCCACGCAGCATGAGATGTTGTGTCTGCGGGAATGTCTCGCTGGACTCTGTGCTACTTCCTCGATTTACTCGCTTGGCAGTAGCATGGGGGGATAAATTGGCGCGAGGGGACAGACCGTTCTTATTTTGCCGCTATCAGATTACGTTCGGCGATGAAAAATTAGACCCTGCTAATCACTTTACTGTCCTCCAGGAAATGCAGGGCCAGAAAGTCGTGCATGGTCGAAACGTGCAAGACGATGAAGTTGCCAATACCTTGCTGATGAGGCCCAGAAGTCATTATTCTGATAGATTTGAGTATCTGACCTTTTC
>JBDZVC010000257.1:0-6323 GCA_040255475.1 Phyllobacteriaceae bacterium
AGGTGAGGGTCGGCAGGGAGCGACGTGAATTCTTCTCGCCGCGCGACGCCTGGGCAGCCGGTATCGCCGCCATCCACCAGGAGACGGTGATGTTCGACGAGCTCTCCGTCGCCGAGAACATCTTCATGGGCCATATGCCGATGGCTTCGGCCCAATTGGTCGACTGGGGCACGATGCGTGAGAAGGCGGCCGAACTGCTCCGCCGCATCGACGCGCCCATTCCGCCCGGGCTGCCGCTCAAGCGGCTGTCCGTCGCACAGAAACATCTGGTCGAGATTGCTCGTGCGCTTTCGCATGAGGCACAGGTCGTCATCATGGACGAGCCGACTGCGGCGCTGTCGGCCAACGAGATCGACGACCTCTTTCGCATCGTCGCACAGCTGAAGGCCGAGGGCCGCGCTATCGTCTTCATCAGCCACAAATTCGATGAGATATTCCGCATCGCCGATGATTTCGTCTGCCTGCGCGACGGCGAGAAGGTCGGCGAAGGGCCGATTTCATCGGTCACCGAGGCGGAACTGATCCGCATGATGGTTGGGCGGCCGGTCGATCAGGTTTTTCCGAAGCGCGACGTACCGATCGGCGAGGTGGTGCTTTCGGTCGACAGTCTCTCCAACGCCACCGAATATGCCGACGTGTCGTTCGACCTGCGCAAGGGTGAGATCCTCGGCTTTTACGGGCTGGTCGGGGCCGGGCGCACCGAAGCCATGCAGGGCCTGTTCGGCATAACGCCGGCGACGCGCGGCAGGATACTCCTCGGCGGTAGATTGCTCTCCATCCGTTCGCCTTCCGACGCCATCCGCGCCGGCATCGCCTATGTGCCGGAGGACCGGCAGGACCAAGGCGCGGTATTGTCGCTCGGCATCCGAGAAAACATCACGCTCGCCAACCTCCACAAATATGTGCGCGGGCTCTTCCTTTCCCGTCCGGTCGAACAGGAGGAGACACGTCGCTTCGGCCGGCGCCTCGCCGTCAAGGCGGCGAATTGGGAGCAGCGCGTGGCCGAGCTTTCCGGCGGCAACCAGCAGAAGGTGGTGATCGCCAAATGGCTGGCGACGAGGCCGAAGGTGATCATCCTCGACGAGCCGACCAAGGGCATCGATGTGGGCTCCAAGGCCGCCGTCCATGATTTCATCGGCGAACTCGCCGAGGACGGGCTGGCCGTCGTGCTGATCTCGTCGGAACTGCCGGAAGTGATGGGGCTGGCCGACCGCATCATCGTCATGCGGGAAGGGCGCGTGGTCGATCAATTCCAGCGCGGTCACTGGAGCGCCGAGGAGATCGTAGGCGCCGCGACCGACGCGCGGAAGGAAGCGGCGTGAGCGCCGTCCTCAAATCGCGCGAATTCATCCTTGCTGTCGCGCTTGCGGTGGCTGTCGTCGTTATCGGCATCTACCAGCCGGTCTTCGTCGAGTGGGAGAACCTTTCCGACATGCTGACCGAGACGTCGGTGCTGTTCATGATGGCAATGGCGCAGATGGTGGTCATCCTGACACGCGGCATCGACCTTTCGGTGGCGGCCAATCTGGCCCTTTCCGGCTTCCTCGCCGCTCTGGTCAGCCAGTATTATCCAGCCCTGCCGCTCGTACTGATGATCCTCGTCGCCATCCTCTCGGGCCTCGTCTTCGGCATGGTGAACGGCGCCCTCGTCGCCGTGCTCGGCATCCCTTCCATCGTCGTGACGCTGGGAACGCTTGCCGTCTATCGCGGCATGATCATCATCATCGCGGGCGGTGATCAGGTGAATGCCTCGGAGATGGGCGTTTCCTTCCAGGCCTTCCCGAAGGACAGCTTCCTCGGCCTGACGACGCCGATCTGGATCACCATCGTCGTCGCAATCCTGTTTTGGGTGTTCCTCAACTTCACCCGCACGGGACGGGGCTTCTACGCAGTCGGAGGCAACCCCGTCGCCGCGCGCTATTGCGGTATCGACCAGGGAAAACAGGAGTTCCTCGCCTATTCGATCTCCGGCGCGGTTTCGGGGCTCTGCGGCTATCTCTGGGTGGCGCGCTACGGCATCGCCTATTCCGAGATCGCCAGCGGCTACGAACTGACGGTCATCGCGGCCTGCGTGATCGGCGGGGTGTCGATCGGCGGCGGCGTCGGCACGGTGGCGGGCGCGCTGCTCGGCGCGCTCTTTCTCGGCATCGTCAACACGGCGCTGCCGGTCCTGCAGATCACGCCCTTCTGGCAGATGGCGATCTCCGGCGCCGTCATTCTCGCCGCCGTCGTCATCAACGCGCGAGCCGAGCGGAGCCCCGACAAGCTCATCCTGCCCGAAGCAAGGCGCCTGGGACGGGCCCGGCCATGAGCGCCTCCATGCCGACGGAAGAACGCTATGCCGTACTCGACCGGCCGCCGCGAAGGCTTTCGGCCATACTCCTTCGCTGGGAGGTGATCCTCGTCATCCTGCTCATGCTGACGGTCGTCGTGAACGCGATCGTCTCGCCCTATTTCCTCGACGTCTACAATCTCGCCGACGCCACCTCGAATTTCTCCGAGAAGGCGATCATCGCGCTTGCGATGGCGCTTTTGATCCTGGTGCGCGACATCGACCTATCGGTCGCGGCCATCATCGCTCTTGCGGCGATGGCGATCGGCTATGCGGCCGATGCCGGCTTCGGCGCCCCCGTCCTGTTCGCGGTAGGGATCGGCGTCGGGTTGCTCTGTGGCATTTTCAATGGCTTTCTGGTCACCTATATCCGCCTGCCTTCCATCGTGGTCACGATCGGGACCATGTCGCTGTTCCGCGGCCTGACCCAGGTGATTCTCGGCGACCAGGCGCTGACGCACTATCCGCAAGGCTTCCTGAACCTCGGGCAGAATTATTTCATTCCTTTCGTCAAGACGGATATACCGTGGCTGTTCGTGCCGCCGGTGCCGCTTTCCTTCCTGATCTTCCTCGTGCTGGCGGCGATCTTCGGCATCGTGCTGCACAAGACGGCGGTCGGGCGGCAGCTTTTCGCCATCGGCTCCAACCCGGTCGCCGCCCGCTTCTCCGGCATTCCGGTGGACCGGCTGCGCTTCATCCTCTTTGTCCTGTCCGGTGCGCTTTCGGGGCTGGCGGGAGCATTGCTCGCCGCGCGGCTGGGCTCGATGCGCTCCAACATCGCCTTCGGCTGGGAACTGGACATCGTCACCATGGTCATTCTGGGCGGCGTCTCGATCGCTGGCGGGATCGGCTCGATCCTCGGCGTTTTCCTTGCCGTACTGGTGCTCGGCCTCGTCACCTTCGGCATGTCGCTCAACAACATTCCGGGTCAGGTGGTCAGCGTCTATACCGGCGCGCTCCTGATTGCCGTCATCGCCATTCCGCGTATCTTCGAACGTATACGTCCGGGAGGCGGATAGCCCACTTTCCGAAAGGCATGTCAATTAAGCCTTGTCGTCAGCCGTCTAATCCTTAAGCTCTAACCGAAGACCCCGGCCGGGAGGGCCGGGGCGAACCAGGGAGGATAGATAATGAAACCATGGGATAAGCTTGTCCGCGTCGGCGTTCTCTGCGCCGGTGCGGCGGTCCTGGCGCTGTCGGTCAGTACAGGTGCCGGGGCGCAGGACAAGGGGCCTATCAAGATCGGCGTCATCGCCGAGGCGCAATCCGTCGCCGGCTCCTCGATCCCCCAGGCGGCACAACTCGCCGCTGAAGAGATCAACGCCAAGGGTGGCGTCGACGGCCGCAAGGTCGAGATCATCTCCTACGACAATCATTCCTCGGCCGCCGAATCGGTGCGCGCATTCCAGCGTGCGGTCAGCCAGGATCATGTGAACGCCGTCATCGCCAGCTATGTCAGTGAGGTTGTCCTTGCGCTCGAACCGTGGGCGGCGCGGTTGAAGACGGTCATGGTGACGCCCGGCGCCGCCTCCGACGTCATCACGGCGAACATCGCCAAGAATTACGACGCCATGAAATACACCTTCCATGGCTATCTCACCTCCGGCGCGCTTTCCGAACTCGTCTGCGCCGCCGGCAAGGACATCCTCGTCGACGGACTGAAAATGAAAACGGCTGTCATCATGAGCGAGGACGCCGCCTGGACGACGCCGCTCGACGCCGGCTACGAGAAGTGCCTGCCTCAGATCGGGCTCAAGGTTCTCGACCACATACGCTTCTCGCCGGATACCACCGATTTCACGCCGATCTTCAATCAGATCGAAGCGAAGAAGCCTGACGTCATCATAACGGGCATCTCGCATGTCGGCACGCAGCCGACGGTGCAGTGGAAGAGCCAGCAGGTGCCGATCCCGATGTTCGGCATTTCCTCCCAGGCGACCAATTCGACCTTCTGGAAGGACACCAACGGCGCGACCGCCGGCGTGCTCTTTCAGGCGGTCTCCGGCCCCGGCGTGGCGACTACCGAGAAGACACTGCCCTTCGTCGCCGCCTTCAAGAAGAAGTTCGGCAACGAGCCGTCCTATGCCGGCTACACTTCCTATGACGAGGTGTACTACATAACCGAGGCCATCAAGCGTGCCGGCTCCACCGATGGCGACAAGCTTGTCGACGCCATGGAGAAGACCGACTATGTCGGTACCATCGGCCGCATCCAGTTCCTGCCGAAGGGCGACCCGCACGTCCACGGCCTGAAGACCGGCAAGGGCTTCATCACCGGGCTGATGCTGCAATGGCAGGACGGCAAGCAGGTCAACCTCTGGCCCAAGGACCTTGCCAACGGCAAGCTGAAATTCCCCTCCTTCATCAAGGTGGCTGCGGGCCAATAAGGTCTTTGCGGCCCCCGGCTTCCGGCCGGGGGCCTTGTTTTCCGCCGATATCCCTACCAGTCCGGAGCCTGAACGATGCTCTTCTGGCAGATTCTGATCGACGGCTTTGCGATCAGCTCCCTCTATGCCCTGGCTGCCACCGGTTTTACGCTGATCTTTGGCGTGTCCGGCGTGCTGAACCTGTCCCACGGCGCACTTATGGTGGCGGCCGCCGTCGGCGCCTGGGCGCTCAACAGCCAATTCGGATCCGGCGCCTATCTGGGCGCCGTCTTCGGTGTCGCCACCGGCGTCGTTCTGACGCTCCTGACCTATGGGATCGTCGTACGCCCGCTGCAACGGTCCTTGAGGATCCGCGAAGAGGAGAAGGAGATCTTCATCCTGACGGCGACGCTTCTGTGGGGCATCATGATCCAGGAACTGATCGCCTATTTCTTCACCAACAACGCCAAGTCCGTCCTGCCGGTCGTCGGGGGAGTGGTCCACATCGCCAGCGTACGCACGCCGGCCAACGAAATCTTCACCGCGATCGTATGCTGGGTCGCGATCGCCATTCTCTGGTTCATCGTCAATCGGACACGCGCTGGCAAATCGGTGCTTGCAGCGTCGATGAATCCGCGCGGCGTGACCTTGCTCGGCGTCGAACTGTCGTCCGTCTATATCGCGGTATGGGTGATATACGGCGTGCTCGTCGGTGTCGCGGGCGTGCTTCTCGGCATGTTCCTCGGCGTTTCCTCCTATAGCGCCGGACCGCTCACCGCGAGCGCCTTCTCCATCGTCGTGCTGGGCGGGCTCGGAAGCGTGCCCGGATCGCTGATCGCGGCCTATGCGGTCGGCTATCTGGAGACCATAACCGCCTATACGATCTCGCCCGCCTATCGCTCGATCCCGGCGCTGCTTCTGGTCGTGCTGGTTATGTACCTGCGCCCGCGCGGGCTGCTCGGGAGGCGCTGACGCACAATGAAGAAACAGCTTTCCACCCTCCATGTACTGCTGATCTCGGCCGTCATCGTGGCGGTCACCGCCGTCCTGCCCTTCTTCGTGTCCGGCTACATTCTCGGCCTCCTGACAGTCGCCTTCTATTTCGGCGTCTTCGCCATGGCCTGGGACCTGCTCTTCGGTTTTGCGGGCGAGGTCAATTTCGGCCCGACCTTCCTGATCGGCGTGGGCGCCTATACGGCAGGCATCCTCGACAATCTCTACCAGCCGCCGATCATTGTCTGCCTCATCGCCGGCACGCTCGCTGCGATCGTCGCCGGCGTGGCGCTGGCGCTTCCGGCGCTTCGCCTGCGTGGGCCTTATTTCGGCCTCGTCACGCTGGTGGCGGTGCTGATATTGAGCAATTTCGTCGTCGTCGCCGCCGGGCTGACCGGTGGCGAGATCGGTCTCACCGTCCCCGATGTCATCACTTTCGATGCCAACACCAATTACTGGCTGGCGCTGGGCTTCATGGCGGTATCGGGCGCCATCCTCTATTTCCTGTCGCGCTCGCCGCTCGGCCTCATCCTGCAGGCGAGCGGCCAGGATCCGGTGCAGACCGGCGCGCTCGGCTTCAATGTCAGCAAGCACAAGCTCGCCGCCTTCATCGTCAGCGCCTTCTTCTCGGG
>JBDZVC010000258.1:0-6311 GCA_040255475.1 Phyllobacteriaceae bacterium
CTGCTCCGCTCGAGCCGCTTGGCGAAATCAAACAGCGCGGCGGGAAAGTCGTCACCGCCTATGCAGTCCAGGCCGATTTCAACCCGGCAACGCTCAATAGCAACACCTTCAAGATGGAATGGCCACCAGGCAGCAGCAGAATGCGGTCATTTCCGGAAATCGATCGCGTGCAATGGTTCACCTTGGCGGATGCTGAAGCAAAGATATTGCCCGGCCAAGCAGGATTCCTCGATCGGCTCGCAGCGGGCTTGCCACGGATCCACACAGGCCCATCGCCGCTCGGTTCGACTGTCACGGCATCGATGGAAACACCACGATCTTCATCCGGGCAATTCACGATCCGACCTACGGATAGTAGCGGCGAGAGAGTTCCGCGTCGTACCGGAAATGTTGAAGAGTAGCGGCTGAAGAACCGGGAAGCGGCGTCGAATCGAGATGAGTTCGAGTAAAAATCTTGCTCGCTAATCCCAGATGATGATCGCTATTCACTGGATGACGGCCTTGATCGTGGCGGGCTGGCGCCATTTCATTTTGCGCGACGGCACATTGCGCCGGATGAGCCCGTTTTGAGCGGGCGGCCCCTACGCTCCTCCAGATCTGTTCCCGTTTGACGCCGATCAAGGCAGATCGAGCACTGCCATGCATCATCGGATGCCAAAGGAGAAATCGCATGTCTGAAGTGAAAGATCTGGCACCGAACTTCCGTCACGTGAGGCTGCTTCTTGCGCGCGCGCAAGGTCATCCGCAGGGAGAGCGCAGCGAGGGCTACGATCTCCTCGTGCCGCTCGACAAGGACGGGCGCCTCGATGCCGATACATGGAGGAAGCACAAGTCGGCCTGCCGCGTCCGCCGTTTCACCGAGGAAGGTGACGCACGGATCGGCCGCCTGAGGCGCAAGCCCAGCGGACAATGGTATTTCGATTACGAAGCGGGCGAAAGCGACGACGAGATCGGATTCCGCCTCGGAGAAGAGCGTTTCATGACCGGCGAGTACGTATCGGTCGGCCGCGCACGGACGATGCGCACCTACCAGGTCGCGCGCGTCGAAAAGCCCTGATCGTCCCGGTTTCGCGCGTAGATTCCATGACAGATACAGCGGGCAGCGCGTTGGTTACGGCCCGGCCTACGCGGACACTCTGAAGTCAGCGGCGCGAAGACGGCGTTACGGCCACTTGCTTGACCCCGGAGCGGCCGACCACAGTGAACACCGTTTCTCGGTCGATCCGTTCGGCGGTGAGCATGCGCACCAGATCGTCCACGCCGCCAATGGCGTAACCATCGATTGCCGCGACGATGTCGCCTTCCCTGAGACCGGCTTTCGCTGCTGGTCCTTCCGCCTCGATCGAGCGCAGCCGCACGGCGGTCCGGCTTGTCACTTGTGACAGCAGCGCGGCGCGGCGCGACAGGGCGACGGTATCGGCCGAAACGCCGATGAAGGCTCGGCGCACGCGGCCGAAGCGGATGATTTCGGTAATGACGAAGCTGGCGGTGTTGGAGGCTACGGCGAAGGCTATGCCCTGCGCACCACGGATCATGGCGGTGTTGACGCCGATCACCTCGCCGGCCGAGGAGACCAGCGGACCGCCGGAATTGCCGGGATTGAGCGCGGCGTCGGTCTGGATCACGTCATCGATCAGGCGTCCGGTCGAAGCGCGCATCGAGCGGCCCAGCGCCGAGACGACGCCGGTCGTCACCGTCCATTCGAAGCCGAGCGGATTGCCGATGGCAATGCCGATCTGGCCGCGGCGCAGGCGCTTCGAGTCACCCAGCGGCGCAATGTCGGAAAACTGCCCATCGGCGCTCAGGAGGGCGATATCGGTATCGGGATCGCGGCCGAGCACGCGGCCTTCCGTGGACACGCCGTCCGGCATCGCCACCCGAACGGCACGCGCGTTGCCGACAACGTGGAAATTAGTGACGATCAGGCCGTCGGGCGTGATGACGAAGCCGGATCCTTGTCCGGCGGCGCGGCCGTCGGCGATACGTTCGATGCGGCAGACGGCTGGGCCGATCCGATCGACGGCGTCCGCGACGGTGGCGGAATAGGTATCGAGCAGGCGGGCATCGTCCGGCTGCGGTTCTGGCGCGGGCAGAGCCATATGAGGTCTCCATGCAAGGCTGGAAGCGGATGCCTATATGTGCGGAGCACGCCGCCGCACTGCGACCTGACCGGATGGCCAGTTACGGCTGATCCTAGCCGTCAGACGAGTAGGAAGCGCCATTCCTTGCGGCCATATCCGGGTATCGAGAATCCTGAAGGACCCGAACCCAGGAGTGAGAGATGAGCAGTTTCGATCTTGCAGCCTTTTCCGATGCGGTCGCCGGCATTGCCGAAAAGGCGGCGCCACTGACCGCCAGCTTCAAAACCCAACATGGCCGCACGGCAACGGCCTTTCATTGGGGCGACGGCTTCTATGTCACAGCCGAGGAAGCAGTCGAGCCGGACGAGGAACAGCACCTCACCCTGGCTTCCGGCGAGACAACGAGCGCCGAACTGGTCGGGCGGGACCCATCGACCGGCATCGCGCTGCTGAAACCGGAAAGGGATGCTGCTTCCCCTGCCCTTGAGAAAGCCGATCCCGTGCGCCCCGGCCACCTTATCGTTGCCGCCGGACGTGATGGCGCATCGCCGCTCGCCGTACTTGGCACGGTAGGCGAGGTCGGGCCGGCCTGGCGCTCGATGCGAGGTGGCGTCATCGACTGCCGCATCAATCTCGCTGTCATGGCCGGAGGGCGGTTCGAAGGCGGGCCGGTGCTGGATGCCAAAGGGCATCTGGTCGGGGTCTTGCTCTTCGGTCCGCGCCGACGGGCGCTGGTCATCCCCTATGAGACGATCGAGCGCACGATCGCGGCGCTGAAGAGCAAAGGCCATGTATCGCGCGGCTATCTCGGCGCCGGGCTGCAGCCGATCCGGCATGGCGGCGTTCAGGGCGCCATCGTGATGAGCCTCGACGAGGATGGGCCGGCCAAGGCCGCCGGCATCGTGCTGGGCGATATCGTCGCCGTCTGGAACGGCGAAGCCGTGCGCGGGCCGCGCGAGTTGATCCGCAGATTGGGGCCGGACAGTGCTGGCGCTTCGGTTACCCTCGGCGTGTTGCGCGGCGGCGAGGCGCGCGAAGTGGCGATCACCATCGGCGAAAAACCGTTGACCTGAACGGTACGGGACACAAGCGATGGTGGCAAGGCATGATAGCGACGAAAGCCTTCTGGCACTGGTTGCGCTTGGTGACGGCGGGCGCGGCGAGCGTCTTGCCGCCTCGCTTGCCGAACTGGGTGACATCATTGCGCTCACATCGGAGGATATTGGCCCCGGCGGTCACGCGGAGGTGGCCATTGTCAGCGACATCGCGATTGTGAAAAGCCTGCCAACCGGCACCCCAATCGTTCTGCTCTCCGATCCCGGGGGCAAGCCAATAACGCATAGCAGCATCGCCGCCGCGCTGCGTGCCGATGCCGATCCGGTCCTCATTGCGGCTGCGGTGCGCCTGGCGGCTGCGGGCTATCGGATCACCAAAGGGGCGGCAGGTGCTTCAGATCGTCCGCCCAGCGACGCAGCCAGTGATTCCGACGAGAGTGAGGTCAGCCTGCCCATCCATCTTTCGCCGCGCGAAGCGGAGGTGCTGGCACTGCTTGCCGAAGGCGCGCCGAACAAGGTGATCGCCCGCCGGCTAGATATCTCGGTCCACACGGTCAAGTTCCACGTCGCGGCGATCCTGGTGAAGCTCGGCGCTGCCAACCGTACCGATGCCATCGCCACCGCCATGCGGCAGGGCCTTGTTCTGGTCTAGCAACCGGCGCCGCCAGGTACCTTGGTGATATCCCATTCCTCGCCGCGCGGGTCTGTGCTCTCTCGAACACTGCTGCCAACTCCCCGCATGCCGTCGCTCGACCGGCCATCTGTGCACACAGCGATTACTTTCCTAGGGGCCGGTAGCGAACCGACAACTGACAAAAACGAGACGAAATGAAGCGGCCGTTCCGACGTCGACACATCGCGGCAATATGTGGAGAAGGTAATTCTGAAAGCAAACTTGGACGGTGATGGTTGATTAAACTCCGTCGCAGAATTGTCGCTTTAACGAGAATTCTGCGACAGCAACTCAAAGCCGAATACGAGTTTGTCCCCATAAGAAGGCGACGAGCGCCAGATTGAGGATGGCGAGAATGGCCAGCACGGTAAGAGCGTAGCCGGCTCCCGCGATTGAAAGCAGGAACGCACCCAAGGTCGGGCCTACAGCCTGAGCGACCAGACCGGGGCGCGCCAGCCTTCCCATGATCGGCGCATATCGTGCAGGCCCGAACAGGGCGAGAGGCAGCGCGCCCTTGGCAATGGAGAAGATGCCATTGCCCGCACCGTAGAGGAGGAGAGACAGGCCGATGACTCGAAAGCCGGACGCGAGCATCGTCATGCCCGTCGCAGTCAGGGCGCAGGCCGCCGCGAGCGTCCAGATCGGGTGATGCCTTCCGCCGCTCGCCATCTCACCTATCCGGCCGGTCACTTGAGCCGGACCGATTAGTGCACCGAGGGCAACCGCTTCGGCGAGTGAGAGGCCACGCTGTTGCAGCAGCGTCAGCAGATGCACGGATATGATGGTGGCGCCCAGGCCCGACAGCACCATGATTGCCATGATGGTCAGGTAGGCGCGCCGTTCGTTTCCGCGCAGCGCAACGGCAGGCATTTCCTTCTTGCTGCCAGTGGCCTTGGCTTTGCCGTTGCCCGGCAGGACGAAAAAGACGAGCGGCAGAGAAACAACGAGATGGATGGCGGCATAGGTCAGGCATGCCCCGCGCCATCCCATATGCTCCAGAAAGAAGGCCGAGAGTGGCCAGCAGACCGTGCTGGCAAAACCGCCCCACAGGGTCAGGGTGGTTATCGCCGATCGGGCGGACTGCCCGTAGTAGCCGCCGAGAGTGGCGAACGCTGCATCATAGAGGCCACCCCCCATGCCAACCCCGAGAACCATCCACCCGACGACGAACACCCACAGGGTCGGCGCGGCGGCAAGGATGACAAGGCCGAATGCGAGCAGCAGGCAGGCGAGTGCCAGCACGGGCCTCCCGCCGTATTGGCCAATGGCATCGCCTACGCGCGGCGAGACCACACTCGCAGCGAGCAGGCCGACGGACAGCGCGCCGACGATCCACGCCAGCGGCCATCCGGTATCCGCCGCAATCGGGGAAGCAAGGACGGCGAGCAGGTAATACGAACTGCCCCACGCGAATATCTGGACGACGCCGAGCGCCGAAATCACTTGCCAGCGGGGCCGGGCAAGAGGCTGATTTGCAGGCGCCCCAACGGCCATGTTTCAGTGTTCTACCTCGACAGGGACTGTGCGGCTTTCACCGCGCTCATACCATCCCTTTGAACGGTTCACGATCCAGACCACTGACAGCATCACCGGAACCTCGACAAGGACACCCACGACCGTCGCAAGTGCTGCTCCGGAATGGAAACCGAACAGGCTTATAGCGGCGGCAACCGCCAATTCAAAGAAGTTCGATGCGCCTATCAGGGCGGACGGCCCCGCCACGCAATGCCGTTCGCCAACGGCCCGGTTCAGCAGGTAGGCCAATCTTGAATTGAAATAAACCTGAATTAGGATCGGGATCGCCAGCAAGGCGATGATGACGGGTTGCGCGATCATCTGTTCGCCCTGAAAGCCGAACAGCAGCACCAGGGTCAACAGAAGTGCGGCCAACGACAGAGGGCCGAGTTTCGCCAACAAGGTTGAAAGCACTGGAGTGCCGCCAGAGACGAGCAGTCGCCTCCGGACAAGCTGTGCCACGATGACCGGAATGACGATGTAGAGGACTACCGACAGAACCAGCGGCTTCGCCTGACGCGCCGAAGCCCACTACCCTCCAACGATTTCGCTGATCTGCACGATGGGCGCGATGTCCGTATAGTTGGCGACGTCCGCGACGATCTCCGCGCGGTGGGGACCGTACGCCTCCTGGAATGCCCCCAGGGTCGGCGAGTAGATGTGGCACGCCGCGACGAACTCCGGGGCGCTTCCAGGTTCGCGACCCGCAAGGCCCTTGTCGATCTCGTAGCGCAGGCAGGCATCGCCGAGCCGTTCCTGGATTAGTGGCATGTGGTGGGTGCGGTAGTAGTCGTGATCGAACTTCGAGCCGCCATCGGCCGGATAATAGACGCTCATCTTGATCACGGTCGCGCTCCTGCCTGAACGCCTCTCCGGGCGTCCGACGATCCTTTCTAGCTCACCGACTCGTAAAGCGCATCCAGATTTGGGCTGAAGCGAGTTTGACGAGAGCAGGTAGTTTTCGCTGTGCTTTTCGAAGCGGCTGGC
>JBDZVC010000259.1:0-6253 GCA_040255475.1 Phyllobacteriaceae bacterium
CATTTTCGGCCCGAATGCCGACAATGACAGCCTGATGCGCATGGTCGAGGTGCTCGATTTCCTGTCGGGGCAAGGCTGGTACGACCTCCACCAATACCGCATGGGGCCGGAAGGTGGCTTCCTCATGCATTGGTCGCGTTTCGTCGACGCTCCAATCGCGGCGCTGCTTGTACTGGCCAAGCTTGTTACCGGCAGCATGGAACGAGCGGAAACGATCGTCGAGATCGTCTATCCGGCAGTTTTGATGACGGCGGCTATGTACCTCCTGCTGCGTCTGGTGCGGCGTCTCGGAAACGCCGAATCGCTGCTTCCCGCAGTCGTCATCGGCGGATTGGCATTCTACCATTTGCCGCTCTTCCAGGGCGCGTCGCTCGACCATCACAACGTCCAGCTCATACTCGTCCTTGTGGCGATCCTCCTCCTGATGCCAGCCTCGGTGCCGGATCACCGGCGTTTCCTGGCAGGCTTCGGCGCTGGCACGGCGGCGGCGCTGTCGCTGGTGGTCGGAATGGAGACGGCGCCTTATGTGGCGCTTGCGGGCGCGGTCGCCGCGATCGCTTTTCTCTTTCGGGGCGATGTGGAGCATCCGTCGGCCGCCGGCTTTGGCGCCGGCTTCGCGCTCGTTTCGTTTCTGTCTTTTGTGGCTACAGTTCCTGCATCACTTTGGGGCACGCCCCGCTGCGACGCTTTCACGCTGCCGCAAATGTCGGTTGCGGCGCTTGCAGGGGGCGCCCTGTTCGCGGTCGCTTCGATTCCGGCCTGCCGAGCGAATTTCAAAAGGCGGTTCCTGTCGCTCGCCGTTCTGGCAGGGGCAGTAATGGCGCTCGTTTTTTTCGCCTTTCCCGAATGCATCGCCGCGCCTTATGCCGGCCTCGACCCGAAACTCAAATCCTATTGGCTCAACTCGGTTGCCGAAGCTCAATCTATCCGGCAGGTGCTCGTGGCCCAACCGGCGATGGCCGCGACCTACTATTGCACGCCTCTTCTTGCAGCGCTTGTACTGGGCTTGCGGCTTCGCAAGGGCAGGCTTGGCCGGGGAGAATTGATCTTCGGCGCCTTCCTCGTCATGGCGATCCTCGTCAGCTTCTGGCAGGTCCGCGGCGTGTTTTTCTCGATCCCGTTTTCCGTCGTGCCGCTGGCCGCATGGGTGGGCGGCTGGCGCGCACGCATCGGCGATCATCCGACCAAAGGCGACACGGTCAGGCTCCTGGCGGTCTGGCTGGTGTCCTTCAACATCGTCTGGACCATAGTTGCCCAATCGGCTGCACATCAGTTCGCGCCCGGCACGGTGCCCGAAGACAGACTTTCGAAAACGTCATGCGTCTCGCGGAGCGACTATTCTGCGCTCGCCTCGCTGCCGCAAGCGACGGTGCTTGCCGTCTCCAATCTTGGCGCGCCGATCCTGCGCTATACGCCACAGCGCGTCCTGGCAGGCCCCTACCACCGCAATGTCGAGGGCGACCTGGCGACACTGAACGCGTTTATCGGCACGGATGCTGAAGCCCATGACATCGTACGCCGCTACGGGGTCACCATCGTGGCAAGCTGTCCCGGCAACGCTGAGACGATCGCGCTCAGCCGCAAGGCGCCCAATGGCCTGGTGGCGCACCTCGCCAAAGGAGAGGTGCCGGCCTGGCTGGTTCCGGTTCCCGCGACGGCGGGCCAGCCGCTCAAGCTCTTCCGGGTCGTCCGGCCCTGATCCCGCACGATTCGTATCCGCGACCTTCGGTTGCACATGTGTGCAAAATCACGCGATAGGCAGTGAGTTTGCATACTTTTCCTAAACGCTTTGCTGTCAGGGTCCCGCGCGGGATGAATCGGCGGGAATGAAATGCGAGCTTTGACCGGAAGCGGATACGACCGGCGAGAGTCGGACCTTGCCTTCACCGATCCGCTGACTGGCCTCGGCAACGAGCGGCGCTTTTTCGGCAAGGTCGAGAGGCTGATCGGCGACCGTGCCGATGATCCGGCGCCTTTCGCCATCGGCATCATCGACCTCGACGGCTTCAAGCCGATCAACGACCTTTTCGGCCGCGGCGCCGGCGACGAGATCCTGCTGCAGGTGGCCATGCGGCTGCGCGCGGCAATGGACGCGCACTCCACCGTCGCCCGCGTCGGCCCCGATGAATTCGCCTTCCTCTATCCGATGGTGTTCAGCGAGGATGCCGTCGAGGAGAAGGCCCGCATGCTGATCGAGGTGCTGTCCGCGCCCTATGATCTCGGCGAGCGCACCGCGCGCCTTTCGGCGTCGGTCGGTTGCTCGCTCTTCTATTCGGGCGAGGAGACGACGGAACTCCTGGTCGACAAGGCCGAGACCGCGCTCTATCACGCCAAGCAGTCGGGGCGAGGGCGCGTCGTCGTCTATACCCACGAGATGGAAGAGGCGGCGAAGTACGTCACCCGCATCGAGCAGGCGCTCCGGCGCGCCGTTTCACACGGCGAGGTCGAGCCCTATTTCCAGCCGATCGTCGATATAAGGACGCGAAAGACGATCGGCTTCGAGGCGCTGGCGCGCTGGACGGACCGTGACCTGGGTTTCGTTCCGCCGAGCGTCTTCATCCCCATTGCCGAGGAACGCGGCATTATCGGCCCGCTTTCCCAACTCGTCTTGCGCAGGGCGACGGAGGCAGCGCGCAACTGGCCGTCCGGCCTCTTCCTGTCCTTCAACCTTTCCCCGTCCCAGCTGGTCGACCAGAACACCGGCTTGCATATCCTCGCCATCCTCGACCGCATGGGCTTCGATCCGCGCCGCCTCGAGATCGAGATCACCGAGACGGGTCTGATGACCGACCCCGCTTCCGCCGAGAAAATCGTCAAGGATCTGAAGTCCGTCGGCATCCGCGTGTCGCTCGACGATTTCGGCACTGGTCAATCCAGTCTCGGCCGGCTGCGCGAATTCAATTTCGACAAGCTCAAGATCGATCGCAGCTTCGTCTCCTCCGTTCTCGACGATAAGCCTTCCGAGCACATCATCCGCGCCATTCTCGCCATGTGCGAAGGGCTCGGCATGGAGGTGGTCGCCGAGGGGATCGAGGAGGAAGGGCAGGCGGAACGCCTCGTGCAATTCGGCTGCGGCGGCGGCCAGGGTTATCTCTTCGGCAAGCCGGCCGATGCCGGCTCCACCCTTGACTATCTGCGGGCAACTGGCGACCTTCCGCTGGTTCCGGCCTGAGGGTCTCGCCCGAGCCGTCTGGATGTTCGGACCGGACTGGATCAGGACAGAAAAAGGCCGAAACTGGAATGACCGTCCCCACTACCGCGCGTTTCCCTGATCTCGAAGGTGCCTCGGTGCTGATCACCGGCGGCGGTTCGGGCATCGGCGCCGCGCTCACCGAGGGCTTTGTACGTCAGGGCGCGAAGGTCGCCTTCATCGACATCGCCGAGAAGCCGAGCGACAAACTATGCGCGCGGCTGGAGCGTGATACCGGCGCCCGGCCGCTTTTCATCCGCGCCGATTTGCGGGACATCGAGGCGCTGCGCGCGGCCGTTGGCAAGGCCGCATCCGCCCATGGGCCGGTGACAATCCTGGTCAACAACGCCGCGCTCGACGACCGCCACGAGATCGCGGACGTCACCGCAGAATTCTGGGACAACAATCAGTCGATCAATCTGCGGCCGCATTTCTTCACAGTGCAGGCCGTCGCCGAAGGCATGAAGAAGGCCGGTCGCGGCGCGATCGTCAATTTTACCTCGACATCCTTCATGATCAACCATGGCGGCATGCCTTCCTACACAGCCGCCAAGGCCGGTGTAATCGGGCTCACGAAGGGTCTCGCAGGCGCGCTCGGGCCGTTCGGCATCCGCGTCAATGCGGTGGCGCCGGGCTGGGTCATCACCGAGCGCCAGCAGGCGCTGTGGGTAACGCCCGAGGCGCTTCAGGGTCATATCGACCGGCAGTGCTTGAAGGAAGCGATGCAGCCGCACGACATGGTCGGCCCCTGCCTCTTCCTTGCCTCCGACGCTGCCGCCATGCTGACGGCGCAGACCGTCATTGTCGATGGCGGCGTGATGTAGCGCGGATCACTCCGCGCTGGCGAAGCAGACCGAGGTATGGCCGGAACTGACAAAGCCGAGCTTCCGTGCGGCGCCCCTTGAGAGGTCGAGGACGCGGCCCCTTACGAATGGCCCGCGGTCGTTGATCCTCACCGTGACGACCTTGCCGTTGCGGCGGTTGGTGACGCGTAGCCGCGTGCCGAAGGGAAGCGAGCGGTGCGCGGCCGTCAAGGCGGCCGGGTTCATGCGTTCTCCCGATGCGGTACGACTGTGTAATGCATACCACGAGGCGCGGCCGCATTGCGCGGCGGCGGGGACGGTCGCGGCACCCGAAGCGATCCCGATCGCGACGGCGGCCACGAGAGCCGATGTTGATTTCATTCCTTGCCTATGCCCTGGTTTTCTATACCGGGCCGGGTAGGGTCGAAATGGGGCAGCAAATGTGACGATGATCGGGCGGTTCCGAGGCAGGGGAACACGCTTTGGAACAACGAGTTACATTCGCGAGTGCTTACCGTACGTTAGGACTATCGCTGCTCAAGGACGGAAACGCACACGTCGAGGTCATGGGTGGCGAGATGCGCGTAACGCATCGTCATTTGCAGGGTCTGATGCCCCAGCCACATCTGCACGCGCCTGATGTCTATGCCGCCGCGAACGAGACGCGAGGCGCAGGTGTGGCGCAGGCAATGCGGAACGATCTGCTTATCGGTGTCGAGGCCGGCGCTCTCCCTGGCTTCGTGCCAGGCTTGGCGGAATTTGGGTTGGCTGATCCCGATGAAGGGGCCGACCGCCGACCCGGCAGGCCGTGAAACCACTTCCAGCGCCCGGCCGGTCAAGGGGACGGATCGGCTCCTCCCCGACTTGGTGAACCAGAAGGTGACCCGGCCCTCATGAATGTCGCCCCAGCGCAGGCCGATCGCCTCACCGAGACGGGCGCCCGTATCGACGAGGAAGATGCAGAGGCGGTAGTAATCTTCCGAATGCGAACGGATGGCGGAGAAGAGGCGGTCCTCTTCGTCATATTCCAGGAATCTTATCCGGCCCTGGGCCTCTTTCTGGCGCGTGAACTCGGGCAGGCTGATGACGTCACCCATTTTATGCGCTTTCCGCAGCAACTTGCTCAGCGCGGCCATCTTTCGATTGATGGTCGCGTTGCTGTTATGGCGCTGGCGCAAGGTTCCGATCAGGCTGTCCAGCATGCGCTGGTCGAAACTGTCGAATCGCTTCCCCGCGAAAATCTCGTCGATCTCGCCGAGAAAGGATCGCACATTATCCTTGTGCCTTCCCTGTTCCCAAAGAAGATCTGAATAGCGGCCTGCCAACTCGCCAATAGTAAAAACCTCGGCGGGTTGAACCGAATCTTCAAGCGAGGCCAGTGCTGAGTAACGCATATGCAGGGAAGCCGTCTAGAGTTGAAAACTCCGACTAAATAAACGTCTGTCCCCGGTCTGCCCGATATTCCCCATTTCCCTGTCCCCCGACCCCTCGAGAATTGTGAGGAAGACAGAAAAAAATGAAGAACACAACCCCACTTGGAAGATAAGGTCTCTAGTCCAACCCGATCTACCGTAATCGCAAGAAAACGGCCGGCAGGAAATCCTGCCGGCCGTTCCCGTTTCTTAGAAGTAGCGCGTGAAGCGCAGGTAACCCGAAGCCGAGCCATCGAGACCTTCCGCCTTGGTGTAGGCGATGGTCGGACGGACCTCGAAGTTCTTGACCGGCGTCCATACGGCTTCCAACTCGGCTGCCCAAGCCGTCGAGTTGTCGATCTTGTCCTTGGTGCCAGCAGCGTAGACGTCGCTGAAGTACTGGCCGGACACGATCAGGCCGAGGTTCGGGGTCGCCTGGTAGAGGAACGAGGCGAGGACCGACCACTCGGGCTGGCCGCCCACACCCGCAAAGCCCTTAAGCGGGCCGCCCGGGCCGTAGTTGCTGTCGGCGCTATTGTAGTAGCCGACGATCTTGAAAGCCGAGCCCGGCATGGACGGGACGTTGAACAGAGCCGCCGCCGAGAGGGCGAATGCACTGTCCCTGCCAGCGCCGGTGGTCGATGCCGGGATGACAATTGGTGCGCCGGTGATGGGATCAAACCCACCATGAGCAGGCGTGGTCACCGTACCCCCATTGCGGTCATGATCGTAGGCCGCCGTCAAGGCGACCGCGCCCCAGGCCGCGCCGTAGCCGATGCGGCCGACGACGTCGGGCATGTAGCTGTATTCGTCAGCCGGGTTCTCCAGCGAGATCAAGCCGTAGAGGC
>JBDZVC010000260.1:0-6244 GCA_040255475.1 Phyllobacteriaceae bacterium
TGATCTTCTTGCCGAGTTCGACATTGGTGCCTTCGAGCCGGACGACGAGCGGCACTTTCAGGCCGACCTCCTTGACCGCCGCGATCACGCCTTCCGCGATCACGTCGCAACGCATGATGCCACCGAAGATGTTGACCAGGATGCCCTTCACATTCGGGTCGGCTGTGATGATCTTGAAGGCCGCCGTGACCTTTTCCTTGTTCGCCCCGCCGCCGACATCGAGGAAATTCGCCGGCTCCGCGCCGTAGAGCTTGATGATGTCCATCGTCGCCATGGCAAGGCCGGCGCCGTTCACCATGCAGCCGATATTGCCGTCGAGCGCGACATAGGCGAGGTCGTATTTCGAAGCCTCGATCTCCTTGGCGTCCTCCTCGGTCGTGTCGCGCAGTTCCACGATATCCGGGTGACGGAAGAGCGCGTTATTGTCGAAGGAGACTTTGGCGTCGAGCACTCTCAGATGACCGTTCTTCATGACGATCAGCGGATTAACCTCGAGCAGGCTCATATCCTTATCGAGGAAGGCGCGGTAGAGAAGCGGGAAGAGCTTTTCGCCGTCCTTCGCCGCCTCGCCGGAAAGCTTCAGCGCGTCGTTGAGCTTCTTCACGTCCGCTGCGGTAACGGCCGTCTCCGGATCGATCGCCACTGTGACGATCTTCTCCGGCGTGTCATGCGCAACCGTCTCGATATCCATGCCGCCCTCGGTCGAGACCACGAAAGCGACGCGGCCCACCGTGCGGTCGACCAGAAGCGACAGATAGAGCTCGCGATCGATATCGGCGCCGTCCTCGATATAGAGACGGTTGACCTGCTTGCCGGCGGGGCCCGTCTGCTTGGTCACCAGCGTGTGTCCGAGCATCTCGTTCGCGTTGGCGACGACCTCTTCCACCGACTTCGCCAAGCGAACGCCGCCCTTGGCATCGGGCGAAAGCTCCTTGAACTTGCCCTTGCCGCGGCCGCCGGCATGAATCTGGCTCTTCACCACATAGAGCGGTCCGGGCAACCTCTTCGCGGCAGCTTCCGCCTCATTCGCCTTGAAGATCGGCACGCCGTCGGCAACTGGCGCACCATAGCCCTTCAGAACCTGTTTCGCCTGGTATTCGTGGATGTTCATCCGCCCAATCCTGTTACTTGGCCCTGTTGCCCGGCTTGTCTCTATTCCCGATTATTTCTTTAGGTTGGGAGCGATATTGGCGCAGGCTTCGCACAGCGTCTGCACGGCCGCTACCGACTTGTCGAACATCTTCTGCTCGCTCTTGTTGAGGTCGAGTTCGATGACGCGCTCGACGCCACCGGAACCGATCACTACCGGGACGCCGACATACATGTTCTTGACACCGTACTGGCCGGAGAGATGCGCGGCGCAGGGCAGCACCCGCTTCTTGTCCTTGAGGTAGGCCTCGGCCATGGCGATCGCCGAGGAAGCCGGCGCGTAATATGCCGAGCCGGACTTGAGAAGCCCGACGATCTCGCCGCCACCCTTGCGCGTGCGCTCCACGATGGCGTCGAGCCTTTCCTTCGAGGTCCAGCCCATCTTGACGAGGTCGGGCAGCGGAATGCCGGCGACCGTGGAGTAGCGCGTGAGCGGCACCATGTCGTCGCCGTGGCCACCGAGCGTCATGGCGCTCACATCCTCGACCGAGACCTTGAACTCGTCGGAGAGGAAATAGCGGAAGCGAGCTGAATCGAGCACGCCCGCCATGCCGACCACATGCGTCTTCGGCAGGCCGGAAAATTTCTGCAGCGCCCAGACCATCGCGTCGAGCGGATTGGTGATGCAGATCACGAAGGCCTTGGGCGCATATTTCTTGATGCCGGCGCCGACCTGCTCCATCACCTTCAGATTGATGCCCAGGAGATCGTCGCGGCTCATGCCGGGCTTGCGCGGCACGCCGGCGGTGACGATGCAGACGTCCGCACCCTCGATCGCCGAATAGGCGCTGGCGCCGGCGAATTTGGCATCGAAACCCTCGACCGCCGAGGATTGCGCGATGTCGAGGCCCTTGCCCTGCGGAATACCCTCGGCGATGTCGAACAGGACGACGTCGCCCAGTTCCTTGAGGCCGATCAAATGGGCGAGCGTGCCGCCAATCATGCCAGAGCCGATGAGGGCGATCCGGTTGCGTGCCATCTCAGTCATTTCCCTTTCGCGTGAATTGCCGGGCTCAGGAACAGCGGCCCGGAAAGCAATGCCATGACTGCCATGCCGACCGGCGTCTGGAAAGCCGGGAGACGGCATCGCGACGGGCAGAGATCTGCCCATTTCGGGGAAGCACATAGACTCGACAGGTGAATAACTCAACCTGAAATTTCCACCTCAATATTTTCAATCGGTTAAGTCACACGGGATTTACGTAAACGTAATACAATTGACAAGCCGTCAGCCTAGGCGGCGCTTTCCAGACGCTTTTTCGCGGTCTCCAGCCACTCATGGCTTTGCATCTCTATCAGCCGGGAAGCCGTACGTTCGAACTCGAAAGCTTCTGTACCTCTCCTTCCGGCATAAAGCTTTTCGGGCGCTGCCTCGGCACTGACCACGATCCGTGCATGACGATCGTAGAGTGTGTCGATCAAGAGGATGAAGCGCTTGATCTCATTACGATGAGCCTGTTCCAGGACGGGGATATGGTCGATGAAGATCGTATGGAAGCGCGCGGCCATCGCGAGGAAATCTCGCGCGCCGTGCGGCTTCTCGCAAAGATCGGCAAAACTGAAGCGCGCCACGTCGCGCACGGCGCGCGGCACATGCACGATGCGGCCTTTGACGGTCAGGTCCACCGGTGCCTCGGCGTCGCCATTCGCCGCGATCTTCCAGGCCTCATCCATCCGGCGGTCGGTTTCCGCACCGAGAGGCGTCAGGTAGACCGGCAGGCGGGAGAGCTTCTCCTGCCGGTAATCGATACCGGAATCGAGTCGCAGCACCTGAAGGTGCTCTTCGAGAAGGTCGATGAACGGAAGGAAGAGCTGCCGGTTGAGCCCGTCGCGATAAAGGTCGTGGGGAGCCACGTTCGAAGTCGCGACGAGCACGACACCCAGCGAGAACAGCGCCGAGAACAGGCGCGACAGGATCATCGCATCGGCGATATCGGTAACGGTGAACTCGTCGAAACAGAGCACCCGTGCTTCCTCGGCAATCGCCGCCGCGACCGGCGGGATGGGATCGTCTCCCTTCGCTTCGCCCCGCTTCAGCGCCTTGCGATGGGCGTCGATGCGGTCGTGCACGTCCGTCATGAAATCGTTGAAATGCGCGCGGCGTTTGCGGCGGGAAGGGACAAGCTCGAAGAACATGTCCATGAGCATCGTCTTGCCGGTACCGACACCGCCATGGATATAAAGGCCCATGATCGGTTTCTTCCGCTCCTGCCGCCTCGCGAACAGCCAGCCGAGCGCGCTCGATTTGGCGGCAAGCCGGCTGGACGATATTTCTCCGATCAGCCGGTCGAGCGCAGCGACCGCCTTCTCCTGCGCTGCATCCCGCCGGATGCCGCTCGTCTCCACAAGGTGACGGTAGCGATGCGCAACGGAGGGAAGCGCGGATGAGGCATCACGCAGGGACATGAGAAGCCGTCTGTTCCGAAAAGAGCGTTCCGGCTGCTCTTGCGCTATCTGCCGGCTTCGATCAAGCGCTACTGGCCAAGCGCCAGCGTGATGCCCTGGCCGCCATTGGTCTGGCCATCGAAGCGCTGGCCGCCAGTGGAATAGAGCCCGGCGATCTGCGAGCCGTTCTGATCGTAAAGCACCAATTGCTTGCCCTTGATATCCCAGCCCTTGATGTTCTCGATCGGCGCCGGGCAACGGAGCGGCGCCGCCCTGTAGTTCGAGCCGTATTTCGTAAGGCCCATCGCCACCTTGCAGCTCTGGCCGGCGACGGAGGCCGTCCACACGCCCGACATGCTTTCCTTGGAAATGTCGGGGGCATTCGCCGCCATCTGCTCGTTCTGGGCTTGTGTCGTTGCACCTGGCACAGTCGGGAACTGATTTGGATTAGTCGCTGTCGGAGGAGGCAACTGGTTCTGCGAGACGGACGGTGTAGGCGTTGCCGGCAACGGCTGCGGCGCGGGCTCGTCGAGGCTACCCACGCGTGAACTCTGGCAGCCCGCCATGGCGAAAGCCAACAGGCATACGACGAACATGCCGGTTCTCGAAACAGTCATTGCAGTCCTCCGTAGGAGCGGATCATCGTCCATGCGGCCTCGCCTCGATCGCGACAGGCCGTTTCGTCCCTGGCACCTAAATTATGGCGCTGGCGAGGAAGATTCCAACTGCTCATGGTTAAAATACGGTTGCCGCTTCAGTTACCAGGCTATCGATCCCACTACCTTAGCGCGATCCCGGGCACGAATACATAACCATTTGGTCCCACAATATGGCACTCGCGCAAGCCATGCGGCTTGTCAACTGAACCGGAGAGGACCATGGCGCCGAATTGCCGGGCACGTGCCTCCACGGCATCGGGATCGACACCGTAGACGCGGATTTCGACGCCTGATCCTCGAACGCCCCCAGCCGGAATGACTCCGGCCATCTCATGGTCGCGATAGGTGTGGTCGGCGTGCAGCATGAAGGTAGAGCCGGCAAGCTCAAGCGCGGCGAAGTCCTCGTCGGCATAGACGATCGTCGCACCAAGCACTTCACGACAGAAACCGGCCATCTCCGCGACACCCGGCACCAGAAGATTGATCCCGACCCCACGCGAAAGCGAACGGCCGAATTGCGGCGCCGGCATCCATGGTTCGCCCGTCCGTTTCTTGACCATCATCGAATCTCCGCATTCCCGCACGGCCAACCTCTAGCGAACGACGTCCGCGCGCAAGTCGCAGTGACGCTTGCCGAAGCCATGCCGTCCGGTATCTTCGCCCGGACGAGCAGCGAGGTAGCCGGCGATACGGCGATGGCGGGTAATCCTTACTATTCCGGTCCGGCAAGCGACCATTTCGACGGCAACGTCTTCTTCAACCCGGACGGCGTCGCGCCGCGCTCGTTCCGTGATCTCCTCAAATGGCAGTTGGGGCACGGCCGGGCAAAATGGCCGGCCTTCTGGCCCAGCCCCTTCGAACCCGCACGGCCAGCGGAACGGATCGCTGGCGATCGCCTTCGCCTCACCATGGTCGGCCACGCGACGCTGCTCCTGCAAGTGGCCGGCCTGAACATACTGACCGACCCTGTCTGGTCGGCACGCGCTTCGCCCTTTTCCTCCTTCGGCCCGAAGCGTGTCAATTCGCCCGGCATCCGCCTCCAGGACCTGCCGCCGATTGATCTGATCCTCCTCAGCCATAACCATTACGACCATCTCGACGGCGCCACGCTCGCCCGGCTCAAGGCAATCCACGATCCGCTCGTCGTGACCCCGCTCGGCAACGATACGATTGTCCACCGCTACGCTCCCGGAATGCGCATCCGGACCGGCGACTGGGGCGACAGGCTCGAAGTGGCCGGAGAATGCGTCGTCCATTTCGAACCCGCGCATCACTGGTCCGCTCGCGGCATGCGTGACCGGCGGATGGCGCTATGGTCTGCGTTCGCAATCGCGACACCGGCGGGCAACATCTATCATGTCGGCGATACCGGCTTCCATGCCGGGCGCAATTATCGTTCGGCGGCGCGAAGACATGGCGGCTTCCGCCTCGCTATCCTGCCCATCGGCGCCTATGAGCCGCGCTGGTTCATGGAGGCGCAGCACCAGAGCCCGGAAGAGGCCATGGAAGGGATGCGGCTCGCCAACGCAGCCCATGCGGCCGGCCATCATTGGGGCACGTTTCACCTCACCAACGAGCCGATAGCCGAACCGCAAGACAGGCTGCGCGAGGCTCTCGACACCGCCGGCATGGCGCATGACCGCTTCCGCGCCCTGCGGCCGGGCGAGGTCTGGGACGTGCCATAACCACGCGGCTTTTGCGACTAATCACTAAGTTGACATGGCTTCCCGATGAAACAATTGTGCGGATCATCCCATCGCGGATCGCGAATAAAATCAAATCTCATAAGGGAGGAATAGAATGTCTGTTGGAAAGACAAAACTGGCCTGCGCTCTGCTTGCCGCGACCGCGCTTGCGCTCTCGTCGGGCATGGCGCTGGCAAAGGACATCGTGCTCGGCGCCTCGGTACAGCTCACCGGCCCGGTAGCCAATACTGGCCGCTACTACAAGGATGCCTACGAATTCGCTGTCGACAAGATCAACGAGGCCGGCGGCGTCAAGGTCGGCGGCGAGCAGGTCAAGCTGGCGCTGAAGATCTACGACAACCAGTC
>JBDZVC010000261.1:0-3800 GCA_040255475.1 Phyllobacteriaceae bacterium
CATCGACGGCAAGGCTGTCACCCTGCTTGACGTTGATTTTGCTCACCGTCAGGTCGCGCTCGGCGCGAAGCACGTTTTCCATCTTCATGGCCTCGACGACAGCTAGCGTCTCGCCTGCCTTGATCTCCTGACCCTCCTCGACCGCGACCGAGACGACGAGACCCGGCATGGGGCAGAGAAGCAGTCTGGACGTATCCGGCGGCACCTTCACCGGCATCAGCCGATCGAGTTCGGCCGTCCTCGGCAGCATGGCGCGCGCAGTCGCCGAAAGGCCGCGCCACGCGATATGCGTGCCGTTCAGGACGCCCTGAACCTGCGCCGTGACCTTTCGATCACCGACGGCACCGTGCCAGACGATATCGCCCGGGCGCCAATCAGAAGCGACCGTCACTGGCTTCGCCCCATCGATACCAAGTTTTATTTCCAGCGGAACGGCAATGTGCCCTCCGGCCACGCTCACCGGCACATAATCGTCGCCGATCCGCACCGACCAGTCGCTCTTGATGCGGCCGGAATGCGGCGCCAGCCTGCCCGGCAACCGGTCGAGCCGATCCCGCCGGATGAGTTCGACCGCAACCGCGATTGCGGCCAGCACCTTTTTCTCTTCGTCTTCCGGTTCGCGCGGCTGAAAGCCGTCCGGATATTCCTCGGCGATGAAGCCGGTCGAAAGCCGGCCTTCACGCCAGCGCGGATGCTGCATGAGCGCGGAGAGGAACGGGATATTGTGCTCGATGCCGCTGACGACGAAGCTGTCGAGCGCTTCCGACATGGCGTCGATCGCCTCCAGCCTGGATGGCGCCCAAGTGCAGAGCTTGGCGATCATCGGGTCGTAGAACATGGAGATTTCCGACCCTTCGGTGACGCCGGTATCGTTGCGCACGATTCCGCCGTCATGTTTGCCCTCGGTCGGCGGGCGATAACGGGTGAGCCGGCCGATCGAGGGAAGGAAATTGCGATAGGGATCCTCGGCGTAGAGCCGGCTTTCGACCGCCCAGCCATTCAGCCTTATATCGCTCTGCTTCAGCGCCAGTTTCTCGCCGGCGGCAACGCGGACCATCTGCTCCACGAGATCGATGCCGGTGACGAGTTCCGTCACTGGATGCTCGACCTGAAGGCGCGTGTTCATCTCGAGAAAATAGAAATTGCGGTTCTTGTCGACGATGAACTCGACCGTCCCGGCGCTCTGGTAGTCCACCGCCTTCGCCAGCGCCACGGCCTGCTCGCCCATGGCCTTGCGCGTCTTCGCGTCCAGAAACGGCGACGGCGCCTCCTCCACGACCTTCTGGTTGCGCCGCTGGATGGAGCATTCGCGCTCGCCGAGATAGATGGCGTTGCCGTGCGCGTCGGCCAGCACCTGGATTTCGATGTGGCGCGGCTCGACCACGAATTTCTCGATGAAGACGCGGTCGTCGCCGAAGGAGCTTTTCGCTTCCGATTTCGCCCGCTCGAAGCCTTCGCGCACTTCCGCCTTCGACCAGGCGATGCGCATACCCTTGCCGCCGCCGCCTGCAGACGCCTTGATCATCACCGGATAGCCGATCTCGCCGGCGATCTTCTCGGCGTGGTCGGCGTCCTCGATTACCCCGAGATAGCCGGGAACGGTGCTGACCTTGGCGGCCGCGGCGAACTTCTTCGATTCGATCTTGTCGCCCATGGCGCGGATCGCCTTCGGCTTCGGGCCGATGAAGACGATGCCCTGCTTTTCGAGCGTCTCGCAGAAGGAGGCGCGCTCGGAAAGAAAGCCGTAGCCCGGATGGACGGCTTCAGCACCGGTCGCCTTGCAGGCCTCGATGATCCGGTCGGCGACGAGATAGCTCTCGGCGGCAGGTGCCGGGCCGATATGGACGGCCTCGTCGGCCATCTCCACATGCAGCGCCTTGCGGTCGGCATCCGAATAGACGGCGACGGTAGCAACGCCCATCCTGCGTGCCGTCTTGATGACGCGACAGGCGATCTCGCCGCGGTTGGCGATCAATATCTTGCTGAACATTCGGGAAGCGTTCCTCCGGACAACCATCCCGTATTACGGGCTCCACGCGAAAGGCTCAATCCGCCAAATGATGAAAGCGCCGCACGTTAGCCGGCACAAACGAGGAAGGATTGCGGGCAACGCCGTCCCGGCGCAAAACATACGCGCGACGTGAGCGAAAGGATGGGCGTCATGTTCCTAAAGGTACCGTTCGGCCGGCACATACCTTTTTATATCGCGGCGGCAGCAGGTCTTGCAGCATTTTGCATATCGCTGTTCTTTTCCATTCCGCTCGCATCCACTTTCGGCGCGGTGGTCTTCTTCATGGTCTATATCGTGCTCGTATTAAGCGGTATGTCCCGCTTCACCGCAGACTATCTGCACCGAAACGCACGCAAGACCGATCTGCCGGTGCAGATCATTTTCGTCGTCACGCTCGCCGTCATCTGCGTGACGATCTTCGCCCTTTTCCAGGTCGTTCACGATAACCCGCACCCGCGAGCGTTCCGGCTCACCTTCTCGCTCGCTGCCATCCCGCTCGGCTGGTTCACCATCCATCTGATGGCGGCGCTGCACTACGCGCATCTCTACTGGTGGCCAGGCGACCGGAAGGACAGCGCCAAAGGCAAGGAGAACGAGCCACGCGGCGGGCTCGACTTTCCCGGCGACGCACCGCCCGGCGGCTGGGATTTCCTCTATTTCTCGACCGTCATCGGCATGACGGCGCAGACGGCCGACACCGGCATCACCTCGGCCACCATGCGCCGCGCGGTGCTGTTGCACGGCATCGTATCTTTCTTCTTCAATACGGTGATCGTCGCAGCCGCGGTCAACGTCGCAGTTTCGCTCGGGCAGTAAGCCGGGCTGGCTGTCTTGTCTCAGCAGCCAAACGATGCTCTCATAACGCGAAGGGGCGGATCAACATCAGGAGAGGTCATGAGCATTTTCGACAGCATCAAGAACGCCATTTTCGGCAAAGCAGAGGCTGCGGAGGCACCTGCAGGAACGGCACCGACAGCGTCTTCCCCGGCCACTCCATCGGCGCCTACTGCCGCCCCCAGTGCCGCACCGTCGTCGCCGGTGGACGTCGCCGCTGTCATGGAAGCCGCGGTCAAGGCCAAGGGCCAGAAACTCAACTGGCGCACTTCCATCGTCGACATGATGAAGGCCCTCGACCTCGACAGCAGCCTTTCGGCCCGCAAGGAACTCGCCAAGGAACTCGGCTATACGGGTGACACCAACGATTCTGCGACGATGAACATCTGGCTCCACAAGGCGCTGATGAAGAAATTGTCGGAGAACGGCGGCAAGGTCCCTTCGGACCTGATGCACTGACCGCCAGACGCACCAGATACGCCGGCGCCCCGAGAGGGATGCGCCGGCGGCAGGTTATATTTCCGTGATCCAGCCCAGCATTTTCGTCGATGCCGACGCGTGTCCGGTCAAGGACGAGATCGTGAAAGTGGCGGAGCGGCACGGCCTCCCCATCACTTTCGTTGCCAATTCGGGCCTGCGGCCCTCGCGCGACCCCATGATCCGCAACGTCATCGTGTCGGCGGGCTTCGATGCCGCCGATGACTGGATCGCCGAAAATGCTGGCCCAAACGACATCGTGGTCACCGCCGATATCCCGCTCGCGGCCCGCACGCTTGAGAAGGGTGCGCTGGTTGTCGGCCCGACCGGCAGGATATTCACCGCCGAGACGATCGGCGCGGCGCTCGGCATGCGCGAGCTCAACCGGCACTTGCGCGAGACAGGCGAATCGAAAGGCTACAATGCCGCCTTCGGCCCGCGCGACCGCTCCTACTTCCTGCAAGCGCTCGACCGCCTG
>JBDZVC010000261.1:3900-6243 GCA_040255475.1 Phyllobacteriaceae bacterium
CGTTCATGGCCAGCATGGTGGTGCGCAACATTCCCGACGACGTGCTCCAGCGCTTCAAGAAACGCGCCAAGGCGGACAGAAAATCCGCCGAACAGCTTGCCCGCGAGGCGATCGAAGAGAAGGCGAAGCCATCCCGCGAGGAGGTCATCCGGCGCATCGACGCGATAAGGGCGAGGTCAAAGCCTGTCGACCGCGCAACGGCCGAGCGTCTCTGGGAGGAACACCGCCGAGAACGCGATGCTCGCCCCTTCGATCCGATATTTGGCGATGATCATTGACGCCAGCGTTGCAAGGTGGAGATTCTTACAGCCGCTGAGATCAAATCCGCGAGTTCGGAACTGCGTCGCATCATCGGTTATTTCACCGAAACTGATCAGCTGATTGACGCCGCTACGGATATCAGCATCGCTCACAATCACAAGATTTACGACAGCCTCTATCTGGCGCTGGCGCTTCAAACGAAAAACCCCCTGGCAACAGCGGATCAGCGCATAGCCTCGCTTGCAATACGAATCGGGATAGCCACGGAGTTGGTGGAAGCGGAAGCGTAGCGCGACCTTCTACGGATATCTTCTCTCACGCTCTTCTCAAGAACTTTTCATGAGGGATTGAAAGCGCAAAGTCATCGATTCCGATATTAGTCTGCGAGAGAGTGTAACCGGGGCGAACGGCTGATGGTCAGCGAAACGGGATCACAGGCAGATGCGGAACCACGGCGGGAGGCCGGAGCCGGAATTGTTACAGCGCCAATCACATCGGAACGCCCTCTCATCTACCGGCAATCCGCGTGGACGCGCGTCACCCATTGGCTATGGGCTATAAGCCTGTTCTTCCTGCTTCTTTCCGGCCTGCAGATATTCAACGCCCGGCCCGACCTCTATATCGGCCAGCAATCCGGCTTCGGCTTCGACAACGCGGTCCTGAGCTTCAGCGCCGCCAATACCGATCACGGCCCGAAAGGCTACACGACGGTCTTCGGCAGACAGTTCGACACGACCGGCATCCTCGGGCTCTCCGGCCGTGGCGAGGACGTGGCCGCCCGCGCGTTCCCCGCCTGGGCTACGATCCCTTCCTACCAGGACCTCGCGACCGGTCGGGTCGTCCACTTCTTCTTCGCGTGGGTGCTGGCGGCGACGTTGCTGGTCTGGCTCGTTTCAAGTCTCGTCAACGGCCATGTCAAGCGGGATATCCTGCCGCGCGGCAGCGATCTCGGTCGCCTGCCGCGTGATATCGCCGACCACCTCCGCTTCCGGTTCCGCCATGGACGCAGCTACAATATCCTGCAAAAGCTCTCCTATGCCTTCGTCCTCTTCATCCTGCTGCCGCTGATGATCCTGACGGGGCTGACCATGTCCCCCGGTATGGATGCGGCCCTGCCTTTCCTGGTCGAGATCTTCGGCGGTCGGCAGACGGCGCGCACCATCCATTTCGCCGGCATGACGCTGATCGTTCTTTTCTTCGTGGTTCACGTCCTGATGGTGCTGGCGGCGGGGCCGTTCAATGAACTGCGTTCCATCATCACCGGCTGGTATCGGACCGATCCGCCGAAGGAACCTCTGCCGGAGCCGGGAGAATAGAAATGAGGAAATTCATGCTCTCCCGCCGCAAATTCCTCACTTCGGCAACCATTGCCGGTTCCGGTCTGATGCTTTCCGGCTGCGACGTCTTCGATGCGCTCGGAGACCGTGACAATACCGTGCGTACCTTCGTCGAAAGCGCAAACGACCTGACCTACCGCGCGCAGCGCCTGTTGGTCGGGCGCGAGGCGCTGGCACGCGAATATCCGAGGAGCGAAATCCGTCAGCCGCAGCGGCCGAACGGCAGCACCGACCCCGACGATCCTTACTATCGTTCGCTGGTCACCTCGAATTTCGCCGATTACCGGTTCGAGATCGGCGGGCTGGTAGAAAAACCCCTCGCCTTCTCGCTCGAAGAATTGCGCAACATGCCGAGCCGCACGCAGATCACGCGACACGATTGTGTCGAGGGCTGGAGTTGCATCGCCGAATGGACCGGCGTGCCGCTCGCCCATCTGCTCGACCAGGCGAAAGTGAAGCCCACTGCGCGTTACGTCGTGTTCAGATGCCTCGACACGATCGAGGAAACGCTTTCCGGAGGGATCAAATACTACGAATCAATCGACATGATCGACGCCCGCCACCCCCAAACCATCATGGCCTACGGCCTGAACGGCAAGCCGCTGCCAGTCGCAAACGGCGCCCCACTGCGCTGCCGCGTGGAGCGACAGCTTGGCTACAAGATGGCCAAATACGTGAAGTCGATCGAATTGACCGACAGCCTTGCGCAATTCGGCGACGGCAAGGGCGGTTACTGGGAAGACAA
>JBDZVC010000262.1:0-6225 GCA_040255475.1 Phyllobacteriaceae bacterium
TCGCCAGCGCCGAGCGCATGACCTCGTCGATTTCCTTTTCGACCGGCGCGAAGCCGCCCTGGTCGGGTGTGTAGGCAATGCGCACTTTCGGCGTCGCGCGCCTGACCGCCTCCTGGAAGGGCTCGCGCGGCGCTTCCAGCGAGAGCATCTGGCGTGGATCAAAGCCGGTCATGGCATCGAGGAAGAGCGCCGTGTCCATCACCGTGCGCGCCATCGGCCCCTGCACGCTTTCCATGGAGAAGGCATTGGTCGGGCTGCTGCCGCCGGCACGGCCCGGCGTCGGGCGCAGGCCGACGACGCCACAATAGGCCGCCGGCGTGCGCAGAGAGCCGCCAAGGTCGGAGCCGTGGCTGAGCCACGTTTCGCCGGTGGCGAGCCCCGCCGCCGCGCCGCCTGACGAACCGCCGACGCTCTTGCTGTTGTCCCAAGGATTGCGGGTCATGCCGAAGACGGCATTGAATGTGTTACCGCCGGCGCCCATCTCCGGCGTATTGGTCTTGCCGACGACGATGCCACCGCGCGCTTCGAGCTTTTCCACCAGAGGATCGCTCTCCTCCGGCACGAAATTTTGATAACCGATCGTGCCGAAGGTCGTGCGCACGCCCTTCACCGGCGTCAGATCCTTGATGCCGATCGGCAGGCCACCGAGCCAGCCCGGCTCGCCGCCGTTCTTCCTGCCATTCGCCTCCACCTCCCTCGCCGCCGCGCGGGCGCGCTCCTCGCAGGTCGTCGGCATGGCGTTGATGGCCGGCTCGACCTCGGCGATGCGCTGGAAGGCGGCGTCCAGCAATTCCTCCGGCGACACCTCGCCTTTCTTGAGCAGCGTGACGACCTGATGCGCCTCCAGCCGGCAAAGCTCCGGTCCGGTGTAATCGGCTGAAATCGCGGTGTCGCTGTTCTGATTCATCCTGTCGCCTCCCTTGCAGCCCCGCCGTGGCCGGCAAGCCATCTTTCTCGGTCGAGAGAAACCATTCCCGCGCCGGTCGCGTCAACGGCGAATGTCGGTGTTGCGACGCGTGGCCCGCAGGCCCGGCGTTTCTGTGCCCTTCACGGGAAGCGGGCATGGGTGCACGATCAGGTGGAGGAGGATCACCGAAATGATGATACCGCGTATCGATATCGGCCCGCTCTTCGGACGTCCCGGTGACGCTCGGGATGCCGCCGATCGCGCAGTCATGGACGCCGCTTCCACCAGTGGTTTCATGACCATCACCGGCTTCCGCGGAGCGGAGATGCTGACGCCCGGGAACCGGCGCCGGCTACTCGCCATCTTCTCATTGCCGGAAGAGGAAAAGCGCAAATTATGGCGCTGGAATTTCGATCATACGCGGCCGAACGTCTATCGTGGCTGGTATCCCCTGCAGAAGGGGACACTGTCGCAGAAGGAGGGTATCGATATGGGCCCGGACCTTGCGCACGGACCGGCGCGTATTCGCACCGACGATCCGCTCGCTGAGGAAACGCCGCTGCCGTCGGAGGAGGCGACACCGGGCTGGCGCGATCTGGCGGCCGCCTATTATCGCTCCATGGAAGAGACGGGCGCGGCTGTGATGCGGTCGCTGGCGCGGGGCCTCGGCCTGAAGGAAACCGTTTTCGATGCTGCCTTCGAGAACGGCGTCTCGACGCTCAGGCTCGCGCGCTATCCCTTTCTGCCGGAAGTGGAGGCAGAGCGGCCGGAGGAGCATTTCGTGGTGCATGACGGCCGGCGCCGGGCTGTGGTCGGTGGGGCGCATGTCGATTCAGGCTTCGTCACGCTTCTCGCGCAGGACGGCGTCGAGGGATTGCAGGCGCAGGCGCGTTCCGGCGATTGGATCGACGTGCCGCCTATCGAGGGGACGCTTGCGGTCAATTTCGGCAAGCTTCTGGAACGCTGGACGGGCGGACAGGTACGGGCCACGCTCCATCGCGTCGTCTCGCCCGAGCGGGAGCGTTTCTCGATACCGTTCTTCTACGAGCCGGCGGCGGAGGCCGAGATCGCGCCGCTACGAATGGAAGGCGCGGCGCCGTTCGAGCCGTTCCTCTATGGCGATCATGTCTGGGAAGTGGCAACCAATTTCGTCGAACTGCGCGGCGTCAAGCATCTCCGGCAACCACGCCGGCAGGCCGCGTCGTAGCAAAGGCCATGAAGAAGCGCATCGTCCTGATCCGGCATGGCAACGACGCACCCGATGACCGGGCCTATGTCTACGCCTTGTGCAGCGGTTTCGAGCCGACCGTACGCAAACCCTTCGTGGGCGAGGTGCTTGGCATGGTCGATGAAACGGTTGCCGGAACCGTCGTCTATGGCGGCCCTTTTGAAGCCTACGACCATGGTCGCTTTCCCTTCCTGAAGGAGGAGGCCCGCTGGATCGAGGCCTGCATGGCGCGAGGCGTGCCCTTGCTCGGCATCTGCCAGGGCGCTCAGCAGATTGCCGACGTGCTCGGCGCATCGGTCGGGCCGGTGGAGGGCGGACACGGAGAATTCGGCTATTACCGTATCGAACCGACGGAAGCAGGCCATGAGATCCTGCCCGGGCCAATCCATGTGGTGCAGGCGCATTTCCACACTTTCGGCATTCCCGGCGGCGCTACGCATCTGGCCTCAAGCGCCGCGTTCCCAAACCAGGCCTTTTCCTACGGCGCGAAAACCTATGCTTTCCAGTTCCATCCCGAGGTCACGATCGAGGGCTTCCGGCGCGCACAGGCCTCGCTTGGCGCGTTCTACGATATTCCCGGTGCCCAGACGCGCGAAGAGCAGGATCGCTTGATGTATCGTCACGACGCCGCTCAGGCTAAGTGGTTCTACGGGTTTCTCGAACGGCTTTTCGGTTGCGAAGCGGATGCCTCCGCCGGCCGCGGTCGGTTTATCCGAGCGGGGCACTTCCCGCCGGCACTTCCGCCGGCTTGATCCTGAGCCGCGTGATGCGGTTCTTGTCGCGCTTCATCACGATGAAACGCATGCCGTGGAAGGTGAAGGCCTGCTTCTCTTCCGGAATGGTCTGGGTCTCGTGGATGACCAGGCCGGCGATCGTCGTCGCCTCCTCGTCGGGCAGGTGCCAGTCGAGCGCACGGTTCAGGTCGCGGATCGGAACCGAGCCATCCACTACGATCGAGCCGTCAGCCTCCTGCTTGACGCCCTGCATTTCGACATCGTGCTCGTCGGCGATCTCGCCGACGATCTCCTCGATGATGTCCTCAAGCGTCACCATGCCTTCCACCTCGCCATATTCGTCGACGACGATGGCGAAATGCGACTTGCGACGCAAGAAGGCGTTGAGCTGGTCTTGCAGCGAGGTGGTGTCGGGCACGAACCAGGGTTTCGTCGCGACCTTCAATATGTCGATCTTCTGCGGGTCGTTGCCGACATCGTTCAGGGCGCGGAGCATGTCCTTGGCGTGGACGACGCCGACGATATTGTCGATCGAGCCCTTCCAGATCGGCACGCGCGTATAGGGGCTTTGCAGGATGCCGCGCACGATAGCGTCGGGCGGCTCGTCGGCGTTGACCGACAGCATGCGCGTTCGATGGACCATCACGTCGGAGACTTCCAGATCGACGAGGTCGAGCAGGCCGCCAAGCCGGTCGCGTTCCTGCTTTATGAAGCCGCCCTCGCGCAGCAGTACCTCGGCCGTGCCGCGCAGTTCCTCATGCGCCGTCAGAAGCGATTGATGCTCCTGCAAACCGATGCGGAAGAGCCTGAGCACGATCCGCACGATGCGGTTGACGAGTGATGCCAGCGGGCCAACGACGAAGACGAAGACGCGGACGAGCGGCGCCACGGCGAGCGCGAAACGGTCGGGGCCGGAGATCGCCCAGGATTTCGGAAGGACCTCGGCGAAGACGACGAGAAGCACCGTCATCGCCGCTGTCGAATAGGCGACGCCGCGCGCACCGAAGAGGTCGAGGAAAATGGAAGTGGCGAGCGAGGAGGCGAGGATGTTGGCGAGGTTGTTGCCGATGAGAAGCGCGCCGATCAGCCGGTCGCGATGGTCGATCAATGCGTTGACCATGTGCGCCTTCGTCGAGCCGTTGTGTTCCAGCGAATGCATGCGCGCCCGCGAGGCGGCAGTGAGTGCGGTCTCCGAGCCGGCGAAAAAACCCGAAATGACGATGCAGAGCAGGATCGCCCCGCATATGATCCAGAAGGCGGTCGTCATTCCGCGCGGTCTTCCTCCCTCAGAAAGGCCATAACCTCCGATGCCGGCACGTCGCGGGCGATGAAGGCGCGGCCGACGCCATGCGTCAGGATGAAGGTAAGCGCGCCACGGCTGACCTTCTTGTCCTGCTTTATATAATCGAAAAGCCCGGCCGCGTCAGGCAGCGAACCGGGGATGTCGGCGATGCGGGTCGGCAGGCCGACCGCCTTCAGATGCGCCTCCACGCGGGCCGCGTCGTCGGGGCTCGCCTGGTTGAGGCGGGTAGAGAAACGGTGCGCCAGCGCCATTCCGATCGCCACGCCCTCGCCATGGACGAGGCGTGCGCTCTCATAGCCGGTTGCGGCTTCCAGCGCGTGGCCGAAAGTATGGCCGAGATTGAGGAGCGCGCGGTCGCCGGTTTCCAACTCGTCGCGCGCGACCATTTCGGCCTTGGCGCGGCAGGATTCGGCGATCGCCTCGGTGCGGGCGGGGCCGCCGGAGAAGACCTCGCGCCAGTTGGCCTCCAGCCACGCGAAGAAATCCGGGCGGTCGATGAGCCCGTATTTGGCGACTTCGGCGTATCCGGCGCGAAACTCGCGTTCCGGCAGCGTGTCGAGCATGCCGGTATCGGCCAGGACCAACCTCGGCTGGTGGAAGACGCCGACGAGGTTCTTGCCGCGGCCGGTGTTGATGCCGGTTTTGCCGCCGACGGAGGAATCCACCTGCGCCAGAAGCGAGGTCGGGACCTGCACGAAGCGCATGCCGCGCCGCGCGATGCCGGATGCGAAACCGGCAAGATCGCCGATGACACCGCCGCCGAGCGCGACCACCGCGTCTCCGCGTTCGAGGCGCGCGGCGAGGACGAGATCGACCACCTGCTGCAAATGCTCGAAGCTCTTGGTCTTTTCACCGGCAGGAAGCGTGATCGCGACGGCCTCGATGCCGGCCGCATTGAGGCTCGACAGCAAGGTATCGAGATGATGGGCGGCGACATTCTCGTCGGTGATGACGGCCGCCCGGATGCCGGGTAACCTTGCCGCTATTTCCGTGCCGGCGCGTCCCGCCAAGCCGGGACCGATCAGGATGTCATAGGCACGATCGCCGAGCCCGACTTCGACCTTGGTGATTTCTGTCATCCAGGATTCCGTTCCGACGCAAGTTCAGACTCGATTAGTTTAGCCTTCAAGGCTTCGACCACCTCGGCGGCGATCACTTCCCGGCGCTCGTCGCGCGTCTGGATGGTGATGTCGGCGGTGGCGTAGACCGGATAGCGCTGTTCCATCAGCCGGGCCATCACCGCGCGCGGATCTGGGTTCTGCAGGAGGGGCCGGCTGGGCTTCTTGGCGACCCGCTGCATCAGGAGGTCGAGATCGGCCTTCAGCCAGACGGAAACGCCGCTTTCGGCGATGCCCAGCCTCGTCTGTTGGTTCATGAAGGCGCCGCCGCCGGTCGAGAATATCTGCGGACCGCCCTTCAGCAAGCGCTCGATCACACGCTGTTCGAGCGCGCGGAATTCTACTTCCCCGTACTGCTCGAAGAGCTCCGCAATCGTCATGCGCGAGACCGCCTCGATCTCGTGGTCGCTGTCGACGAATGGCAGGCCGAGCATCTGCGAGAGCTTGCGGCCGATAGCAGTCTTGCCCGCGCCCATCAGGCCGACGAAAACGATCGATCGGTCGCCCAGGCGGGCGAGCAGCATGGCGGTATCCTCATGTGCCGTTTTCGCAGTGGCGGTCATGGTCGCTACGTCAGGTTCCTTCCGGGGCGTAACGACATGAAAAGGAGAGTTGCGTCAAGCGCGCTTCTATACCGCCAAGAGCGGCCTTTCCATTTCGGCATCCTTCGACGCGTAATCGCGATGGCGTTGGCGGCCGCGTCGGAAGGGGAGGGGCTCGCCGGCCAGTGCGACTGCCGTGCTTAGCCCTCCGGCAGTCCCATCACAGCCAGTCCGGCAGCGAATCCAGCCCGATCAGTTCCTCGTAGCTGCCGCGTGGCCTGACCACGTGATAGCGGTCGCCGTCGACCAGAACCTCGGGCACGAGAAGCCGAGTATTATAGGTGCCGGCCTGCACCGCGCCATAGGCGCCGGCGGTGCCTACCGCGATCAGGT
>JBDZVC010000263.1:0-6222 GCA_040255475.1 Phyllobacteriaceae bacterium
CGAGCACGGCCTGCCTGCCGCTCTTGGTTTCGCAGATGACGCCCTTGATCGTGCCATCCTCGACGATCGGCTTCGAGAACCAGGAATGCGCCCTCAACGTTACTCCTGCTTCGGCCACCATTTCGTTGGCCGCGCGCTTGAAACCGTCCGGGTCGAAGGCGGAGGCGTAGCAGACCGGCTGCGGCTTCTGGTGCGAATGGAAATTGTAGCAGCCCCAGCGCGCCCATTGGCGGAACTTGGCGTTATCCGAAATCCAGTCGCTTTCCGGCGGCGTGACGCACAGGTCGAGTTTCGTCATACGGTCGATGATCTCGCTGCACAAGCCGCGCACGGTGACTTCCGGCCCGTCGCACATGTCGTCGAGCACCAGCACCATGCCGCCGGAGGCGAGGCCGCCGAGATAGGGGTAGCGCTCGAGAAGTGTCACCGAAAGCCCGTTGCGGGCGCCGGCCACTGCCGCCGAGATGCCTGCCGGTCCGCCGCCGACGACGACGAGATCGGAACTGGCGACGACGGGAACCTGGCCTGCCGGCTCAGTCACGAAGTTGGGGGTTGTCATGGAAATGACCTCCGTAAGATCTTGATCGAGTTGGGCTCAGACTGACTCGGCGACGTTCCACTTGAGGCTCATGCGCTCCACCCAGGAGATGACACCGAAGAAGAAGGCGGAGAAGCACGAGCCGACCACGATGGTGGCGTAGAGAAGCGGCGAGTCGAAATTGTAGGTCGCCTGGATGATAAGCGCCCCGATGCCGGTGGTGGAGCCGATCCACTCGCCGACGATGGCGCCGATCACCGAGGTGGCGGCGGCGATCTTCAGGGCCGAGAACAGATAGGGCAGCGAGTTCTTGAAGCGCAGCTTGAAGAAAATCTCGGTCGGCGAGGCGGAGAGGATGCGCATCAGTTCCATGTGCTGCGGGTTCACGTTGCGCAAGCCGCGCGTCATGTTGACCAGCGTCGGGAAGAAACAGATCATCGCGGCGATGGCGATCTTCGCGGACATGCCGTTGCCGAGGAGCAGAACGAGGATCGGCGCATAGGCCATGACCGGAATGGTGTGGACCATCACCGCGACGGGGAAGAAGGCTTCCTCGACCGTGCGCTGATAGACGAAGCTCGTCGCGATCAGGACAGCCGCGATGTTGCCGATCAGGAAGCCGCTGATGGCTTCGATCGCAGTCGGGCCGAGATTCGACATCAACAGCCCGAATTTCTGCACCAGCATCACCACGACGGCGCTAGGCGCCGGTGCAATGAAGGGCCGGATACCGAAGATATGGACGGAAGCCTCCCAGACGACAAGGATACCGACCGTCGCGATCACGGGCAACAGCCGGCGGCGCCAGGCGAGGTAGCGGCGGGTTGCGTCGAAGCGGGCCTGAGCGGCATCGTCGTCGCTGAAGGTTTCGGGAACGGGGGCGGCTTGAATGGCGGAGGCGGACATCAGCAGGTCTCCAGCACACGGCGCAGATGCGCGGCAAGTTCGATGAATTGGAGGCTTTCGCGTTGTTCGATGCGGCGCGGGTTCGGGAGCGGAACAGGAACCATTTCGCGGACACGGCCCGGACGGGCGGCGAGCAGCAGGACTTTTTGGCCGAGGAAGGCCGCCTCGTAGATGGAATGCGTCACGAAGAGGATCGTCGTGCCGGTTTCCGCCCAGATACTCAGGAGTTCCTCGTTGAGGCGGTCGCGCGTGATCTCGTCCAGCGCGCCGAACGGCTCGTCCATAAGCAGCAGTTTCGGATCGTTGACCAGCGCGCGGGCGATTGAAACGCGCTGGCGCATGCCGCCCGACAATTCATGGGGGAGAGCCTTTTCCCAGCCGGAAAGCCCGACCAGTTCCAGAAGCTCCTCGGGCGTACGGCGGCTTGGCCGCGTGTTCTTCCCTCCCACCTCGAGCGGCAGCGCGACGTTCTCGAGCGCCGTACGCCAAGGCAGGAGAGCCGCATCCTGAAAGACAAAGCCGATGTCGCGGCGGGCGCGGGCGGCTGAAGCGTCGCCGCCCAATATCCTGACACTGCCGGAAGTCGGCTGGATCAGGTCGGACACGACCCTCAGCAGCGTGGACTTGCCGCAGCCTGACGGCCCAAGGAGCGTCAGGAAGCCACCATTCGGCACCGTGAGATCAATGTTCTCGAGCGCGGTTATCGTACCGCGCTCGGTGGTGAAACGCATGGTGACGCGCGAGAGTTCGACGGCCGCCGCCGTGGCGGCCGATTTACGGTCGGTTTGCTCCAGGACGGCGGCTTCCATCGGGATCCTCCTCAGCCGATCTTCGGTCGCGAGTCTTTGGTCATGTCGAGGATGGCCGTCGACACCACGCTCTCCAGCTTCGGCGTGCCGGCCGAGAACTGGCCGAGCTCCGCATAGGTTTTGATCTGCTCCTCCCAGACAGCGGTGTCGAAGCTGCCCCAGCCATGTTCCTTGGTGCGCTCGGTGAACTCGTAGGACAGCATGACGGGCTCACCCGCCAATTCGTCCTTCTTGACCAGGTTCGGATATTCCTGGACGAGGAGATCGACGGCCTTTTCAGGATTGTCCTTGCAATAGGCCCAGCCCTTGCCGGCGGCGCGCAGGAAGGCGGCAAGCAGTTCCGCCTTGTTCTTCAGCGTATCCTGCGTGGCGTAGTAGGGCAGCCCGTAAAGCTGGATGCCCTCGTCCCATAGCCTCATCGTCACATAGTCCGGCCCGAGCATCTTAAGCTGGGTAATGCTCGTCGCCCATCCGGTGAAAGCGTCCACCTGGCCGGAGACAAGCGGCGTAAAGTCGGAGCCGACAATAACCTTCTCGACTTTGTCCTCGGGAATGTTGTGCTTCTTCAGAAGCGCGGTCAGCAGGATCTGGCCGGTCGCCTGGATGCCGATCTTCTTGCCGATCATGTCCTGCGGCGTCCTGATCGGATTCTTGGCAAGCGAGAAGAAGGCATAAGGGTGTTTCTGGGCACCGACCGCGAAGCAAGTCACGGGAATGTGCTGCGACGCCGCCAGCATGAGGGACGGGCTGGAGGAGACCTGCCCGACCTCGTAGCGACCGGATGCCACGATCGCGACGCCATCGATGCTCGGACCGCCGGGCTGGATGGCGAAGTCGATCTTCTCCTCTTCGAAATAGCCGAGACGCTTGGCCACCACCTCACCGATCTGGTTGCCACCAGTGATCCAACCAAGCTGCATGTTGACCGGCTGCGTACCGCCGGCAGCCATGCCGCGGCTCGTGACGATTGTCGGCAAGGCGAGCGCCCCAGCTAGTCCGGCGCCCGCTTTCAGGACGTTGCGCCGCGAAATCCGTGTAATGTTCATCCTAGACCTCCCATGTCCGGTACTTGAAAGCCGGGGTTCCCTTCCCGGCTGCATCCGCCCGGCAAAGCCGGACCGGAATTCAGACCCAGCGTATAAGAACGTGATCTGCCGACATCACGCTCTCTCCACGCTGATTGACCACATTCATGGTTTCGACAATTCGCCTCACGCCCTTCCGCTTCGGGTCCATCTCGCAGCTGGTCACCTCCACGTCGACGCTGATCGTGTCGCCAATGAAAACCGGCTTGCGATAGCGGACGCGGTCATAGCCGTAGGAAATCCTCAATCCCTTCGAGAGGTCGGTATCGAATTTCAGCCCCATCGCGATCGAGAGCGTCAGCGTCCCGTGCGCGATCCGCTGTCCATAGGGCGTCTTGCTTGCGGCTTCGGCGTCGAGATGCGCCGGGAACAGGTCACCCGTCTGGCCCGCGTGGAAGATGATGTCGGCCTCGGAGATGGTGCGGCCGCGCGTCTTGTAGGAATATCCCACCCGATCGCATTCCGGCCTGATGTCTTCCTGTGTCATCTTCTTCCCATCAGCCGATTTTAGCACGATCGTCCTTGGTCGCGGCCAGGATGCTCCCGTCGATGACGTCATCGAGCTTCGGGGCGCCGGCCGAGAATTGTCCGAGTCCGTCATAGAGCGCGATCTGGTCTTCCCACAGGTCGCGGCGGAAATGCCCCCATCCGTATTCCTTCGTGTCGGCATTGAAGGTGACGGTGACGGCAACGGCGGCCGCGTCGGTTTCCCCGGCGAGGTCGAGGTTGGGCAATTCCTTCACCAGCAACCCCGCCGCCTTGGCGGAGTCTTCGCGGGCAAGGGCCCAGCCACGGGAAGAGGCCTTCATGAATTTGGCGTAGAGCTCGGGATCTTCCTTCAGCCGGTCGGCATGTGCGTAGTAGTTGTTGGCATAGAGCTTGATACCGACATCCCACAGACGCATCCTGACGGCGTCAGGGCCGAGAATCTTGAGGTTGGTCGTATTGGTCTGCCAGGCCGTAATCACGTCCACCTGGCCAGTGAGAAGCGGCGTTAACTCCGATCCCGTGATCTGGACCTTTACCTGGTCTTCCGGGATTCCATGTTTCTTGAGGAGGGCCGTGACCAGTATCTTCGTCGTCTGCGGAATGCCAACGCGCTTGCCGATCAGGTCCTTGGGCTCATGGACCGGGGCCTTAGGCAGCGAATAGAAGGCGAAAGGGTGTTCCTGGAAGCCGACGCCGAAACAGCGGATCGGAATGTGTTGGGAGGCGGCGAGCATTATGGAGGGGCTCGACGGCATCACGCCCATCTCGTACTGGCCCGATGCGACCATGGCGAGGCCATCGATGTTGGGCCCACCGGGCTGCAGTCTGAAATCGATGCCTTCTTCCTCGAAATAGCCCATCTGCTTGGCCACGATCTCGCCAAGCTGATTGCCGTTGGCAAGCCAGCCGAGCTGCATATTCAGGGTCTTGGTGCCTTTGGCGGCAAAGACGCGTCCGGAAAGTATCGTCGGCATGGCCAGCGCGCCGGCCACCGCGGCACCCACCTTGAGCACGCCGCGGCGCGAGAGCCCGTTTCGATCCATTCAACTCCTCCTGTTGCGGGTGGGAACCTGGCTCCGATCCCGCATCTCCTCCGATACTCCACCGACCGCTGCGTACCACGGCACGCAGCCGGGCGCGGGCGGCATCAATCATGAAGTCAAGGCACTTTAGAGGTAGCCAGGTGCTGTCAGGAAGCATAAAGATTCGATAGAGGTGCTGCCAAAATGGCATCACCATAAGCGGGGTGTCTCGCCATGCATGCCGCAGTCCTTCGCTACATCGACCAAGTCGCCCGCATGGGCTCGATCCGACGCGCCGCGAGCGCTCTCAACGTGGCGTCGTCGGCGGTCAACCGGCAAATCCTCAAGCTCGAAGCAGATCTCGGTACACCGCTTTTCGAACGGGTCGGCAACGGCGTGCGCCCGACGGTGGCCGGCGAGTTCGTCATCCGCCATGCGCGCGACACGTTGGCAAAATGGCAGAGCACCTGTCTGGAGGTCTCCGCGCTTTCCGGCGATATCCAGGGCGAGGTGCGGGTCGTCACCATTCCCTCGCCGATCGTGCGGCTTTTGCCTCTTGCCGTCGGGAAGACCACCCGGCAGCATCGACACATCTCCTACCGGATCATCGATGCCAGCCCCAACGAACACGCTGAGGAGATGCGCGCCGGACGACCGGACATCGCCGTACTCTTCATCGACCGTCGCTATCGCGGCTATTATGTTGCCGCCCGCATCCGCATGCGCCTCGGCGCCGTCATGCGGCCCGACCATCCGCTGGCAAAGCGCCAGGAACTGACGCTGACGGAGTGCGCGGCCTATCCGGTGGTCATGCTCAACGATCCGTGGATCCTGAACGCCACGGCAGAAGCCGAGTTCACCCATTCGGGCGCGCAGTTCAAAGCCCTGGTCACCACCAACTCGCTCGCCATGACGAAGGAGAGCATACATGCCGGGCTGGGAATCGGTTTCTTCACGCCGCTAGGTTTTGTCGACGAACTGAAGGCCGGCGATCTCGTCCATGTGCCGCTCGCCGAGCCCGACCTTTCCGCAAGCGAGATCGGGCTTCTGATCCATCGCGATCGCCAGTCCTATCCGGCGGTGCGGGCGCTCAGCGCCAATCTGGTCGCGGAATTCGCCAATCTTGAAAAGGACATCGCGACTCTCGTTTAAAAGAGACCCAGTAATGAACGTCCGCTGCGCACGGCGGATCGCGCATTCGGTTACTAAGATAGCCGGCTTATGGCGCAGTCACTTCAGGTCGACGGAGAAGTCGAGCCGCACGAGATCGCCACGAAAGAACAGGTGGCCGAAATAGATGATGGTTCCGGTTCCATCGCGAATGACGCGGCGCAGTTCGGCGATGGGCGCCGCCTCATGGACGCCGAGATGGC
>JBDZVC010000264.1:0-6217 GCA_040255475.1 Phyllobacteriaceae bacterium
TGCCGATGCTGCCGCTGCAGATCCTGGTGCAGAACCTGCTGTACGACATCTCGCAGCTGTCGATCCCGTTCGACCGCATGGACGAGGAATACCTGAGCAAGCCGCGCAAGTGGGACGCCGGCGACATCGGCCGCTTCATGGTGTGGATCGGCCCGGTCAGCTCGATCTTCGACATCACCACGTTCTGGCTGCTGTGGCACGTGTTCGGAGCCAACTCGCCCGCCCACCAGTCGCTGTTCCAGTCCGGCTGGTTCATCGAGGGCCTGCTCTCGCAGACCCTGATCGTGCACATGATCCGCACCCGCCGCATCCCGTTCCTGCAAAGCGTGGCCTCCGCGCCGGTGTTGGGGCTGACCATCGCGATCATCGTGCTCGGCATGCTGATCCCGTTCAGCGCGCTCGGCGCGAAGATCGGCATGGTGCCGCTGCCGCCGATGTACTTCGCCTGGCTGGCGCTGACCCTGGTCAGCTATTGCGTGCTGACCCAGCTGATGAAGCTGATCTACATCCGCAGGTATGGGCGCTGGCTTTGATCGCCATCTGCGTCATCTGCTCCGCGTAGGAGCGCACTTGTGCGCGATGCCCTTGCGCCATCCAAAGCAAGAGCTTTCGTGCGCCTTCGGCGACCGAGTCACTTTTCTCTTGCGTGGCCAAGAGAAAAGTAACCAAAAGAGAAGGCCACCCCGCTTGGCGCTTGCCGGGCATCCATGCCCGGCAAGTCCGTGAGCCGGAGCCAGGCTTTTCGACAGCACATCCATGTGCTGGCGAAAAGGAGTCGGCCTCCTGCCGACTCCCGCTGCGCGGCCTGTCGACTCCGCCTCACCGCCGCACAGGGGCCCCTGGTAAAGCAGCGGGCCATCCTGGCCCGCACTTTTCAGCAGAGCCAAGACAACAGCAACGGGCGTCGCGGACGATAACCGCGCGACATCACCTGAAAAGAAACACCCCAGTCACAACGCGTTTGGCGGTCTGCTATCGACCCAAAGCGGACATCGAGTACCTATGAGACTCTGGGTGATAAATCGACTCTGGTTCATGAACTTGGTGCATTCCAGTCTCGCCGGTCGCCATAGCCTCTCGTGGAATGGTTTGACGCGAGAGTTGGGTGCCTGCGCAGTTCACAACTGTTTCAAGCGGCGCTACGTAGTCTTCCTGGACGCAGGTCTAGCCCCCTGACGGTCAGAAACGCCCCGTATCCCAAGTTGGCCGTCAATGCCTTCGCTTCAGCGTCCAAGCGGGCTATTACCTCTTCGAATTCGATTCGGCATTCGGTTTCCGGATCCTTCCAGAATCTATCGGTCGCGACTGAGATCAACAGGCAACCCACCCGTCGGTGTTCCGGTGCCATGTACTTTCCAACCAACTGCGTGTGGAGCGCTTCCCGCAGATCGGAAAAAGAGTAGCCGTTCTCGCCGATCTTGAGTTCAATCACCGCCTCGAGAGCTGCCGCGGTAGAGGCCAGGCGAATATCGGACTCTTTCTCGTCGCCCGTCACGGCTTCCTGATTGACCAGGTAGGCGCTCCGGGCCATCTTCTGCAGTTCCGCTGCCAGCGCACGGCGCAGCAATCGTTCGACGGCAATCGTTGCCCAGAGCTCCCGTGGTGACGCATCCTGGAGCAGGAGATCTTCAATGTCGGCGAGTCTTGTGTCGAGCAACGCCGCCATCTCAACGCGGCTGGTTGGCGAGTAATCATGCTCCCGCTCCAACCGAACAACGTCGGCCTCGTTCAATACGACAGCATCCCAGTCCTCCGCCAACCTCTCCAAGGCAATCGCCCGGATGCGGTCGCGGTAGTGCGCGACATCTGAGTCATCAGCAAATTGCATCTTGATGTCCCATGCGCCAGGCCCTTTGATGCCCAATAGCGCGCTACCCAGCACACTCCGGGCGCGTTGCGCATGGTCTCGAGGACCGGGTGAATAGGCGCCGTCATGATCCAGGTCATCCTCGAGCCTGACGTGCCGATTGGCCAGCCTGACGAGCCGCAGCAGCAATTCAGGTTGCGTCTCGAATTTGGATAGATCCAGATCGGATCCGTGCCCGAAGAGTGATGAGAACCAGTCGACTACCTGCGACTGCCGGGAAGGCAGGATCGCCCCCGCCAGCCGCTCCATCTCATTGACGCATACCGCAGGATCCAGCCGCGCGAGGATCGGGAGCCAGAACAGGATTTCCGATGGCTCCGGGGTTCCTTGCAACCTCGATACTCCTGTTGCCCGCATGTAGGCGGCGTCTTCATTATCTCCATGGTCGAGCAGAAGGTTCGCCGCGCGCCCGACCTTGTCGACCTCCAAGGTTGAAGCGTCTCCTTTGGCAAGGGAATCTTTCAGCCAAGACCGAATGCGGCCGAGAAACAGGGAGATGACCGCAGGTGATGCATGGGAGACATCCTGCAGGAGCATCGAGTGCTTCGCGTCCGCATCCTCCAGTTCATCCAAGAGCTCATTCCCGATCGTTGCATGCACAACGGCCGGATGCACCTGAGCAACGGCTTCGAGCCAAGGTGGCAATCGATTCAGATCCAGCAACGCGTAACGGCATGCAAGGCCGGCTTCTTCCACCGTGAGCTTGGACGCCCATAGGGTGTCTTCTGACTCCGCATAGAGACCAGCAAGGCCCATGCGCCATACCATCTTATAGCTGTTTCGCTGATCTTCTGGTCGCTCCGACTTCAGGGTGGGCTGATCCTTGCGCCACGCCGCCGCGAGTGCGGCCTTGAAGCGATCCGCCATGTCTCTGCCGAAGACGCGCTCGATGAATCCGCGGTTCCATCCGGAGAAGGAGTGATCTCGAGAGTCCTTCTCCATAGCACGCCAAAGGTTCCAACTGGTATTACCGATGCGACTCTCCGAAAAAGCGGCCTCCGGATCATTGTCCAGCTCTCGCCAGAATAGCTTCCAACTGGCCAGATCCTTGGCGTGCTTCCGGCGCGACTTTTCCCTACGCTTTTCGTCCTCTATCTGCCATGCAGGGGGAGGGCCGGGATTCTCCATCGAATTCAGGTACTCCTCGGCTCGGTTCTCCAGCACTTCACTGTCGCTGGACATCGCAACGAGTTGCTTCAGCCAGGTCAGGCGATCTGTGTGGTCACCTGAGCAGCGAAGGGCGACTTCCAGAGCGACTTCGCGATCAGCAAGTGGCCTGGATGCATCGGACAGCGCACCCAGCACCCAATCGGCATCCTTTTGCAGTTCAATTTGGTATATGCCATGAGACTGAAACTGATAGAGGCGAAGGAACGGCTCGCAGTCGCCTTTCGGATAGTGCTTCCTGACTAAGCGGTCATTGGCCCAGAACACGCCGGCTCTCACTTCGCTCGGTGCCGCAGTGAGGGCAGATCTCAGCGCCTTGGTGTCGTCGGTCGCATGATAATCATGGTCCGCCAGCAATCCGGCCAACGCGATGGCATCGAACAAATCTGAGCCGGTCTCTTCCATCTCCAGTCGGTATCGACTGGCAACCAACAGCGCCGGGACCAAGTCCTGGCGGCCGGAGGTGACTCGATAGTGCTGGTCGTGCCAGCAGCAACTGTTGGACACCAGTTCTGCCAGTCCGTACTGCAATTCCGCCAAAGCACTTGGCGCCAACCTCGCCTTGGCGATTGCCAACGGCAACAGGGTCGAAGTGCCTCCGATCTCACGTAATTCCGGAGTCAGACGTGCAAGCGTCTTGACGAGTTGTGAAACCAACAAGTGCTTGGGGAATAGGTGGAAAATGACTGATCGCGCCAAGTCCTCAGGCCAATCCGGCGACGACGAGGCGATCAGATCCAGCAATGCGGGCAGACGCGAATCCTGAAGTTGCGCGAGCGCCAGCAGTCCATTCAAACGATCGCGCGCATCATTGCCAGGGGTGGTTGCAACGACATAGGCGATGTCTGCACAGCCAACCATCTGCCCAGCGCCGATCAGTTCAAGTAGCGTCTCCCGAACCTCGGGGTTGTTGACGCCGCCCGCCCAAAGGCGCGCGATGACCTCGCCGAGATCGCTCGTTGCCAGGCGTTGCACCTGCAGATTCGGAATCCCTTGACCTCTCCAACCGCCGGCGCCATACATGTGAACGTATCGCTCCAGCGCCCGCGTCCGCAGCGTCAGGTTCAATGAACCGGGATCGCCATATCGCAGAAGAACACTCGGCTCGTGCTCGAGCAATTCGGAGCAAACAGGCGAGAGGTGGGGCCCCAGCCAAGCCGCAACGGGCTGCAGCGAAGGCTTGACGATCCGCTGGCCTTCCGGTGTTGTGGCGAACAGCAGGCGCATCAACGCCCGGATGGGGAGTCCACGATCCACGAGCAACCTGAGCCGCTCTGCCGCCAAGAACTCAATGATCGATCGGTTGTGAAATCGAACGCGTCCGTAGGTAGCGAAGCCGAACAAGGGGCGTTCGAGCAGCGTTTTCACTTCATCGTCTGACCAGTCGTCCAGTATCTTGGCCGGATCCAGGGGAGCGTCTCCACGGCCACGGTCATTGTCACTGCTGTGCCAGAGCGTCAGTTTTCGGGAGAGCAGGGCAGCTAGGGCCAAACGGGCCGCCCCTTCGCGTGCACGTTGTGGCGACAACGGTGTTCGTTCCGGCCGATCGCCACGAGCCCGCAGCTTGATATCTATGCTGCTATTCACCTGCTCGTGGTGGGCGCGAATGCGCTTGTGCACCTTCCAATCGCCGCAAAGCTCCAGAAAATCCAACGGGCGCTTCGCAAAGTCGTGGGCATGGTGGCTATCGATGGCGGCTAGCAGTGCATCCGGATCATTCACACCTTGGGTGACTGCCAGCGCACGCATCTGCTTCTCGTCTAGAGCCGAGAGGGCAACAAATCGCCATTCTGGAGTTGATCGCTTGGCCGGCTTCTCTTTATCCACGTTCATCGCGACGTTGGCGAAGTAATCCTCCGGCACGAACACATCCGGTGATGGTGGGGTCGGGAGCCGATTTCGAACGATGTTCAAGTCGAGTGCGGTTGGGCGCGTCGTCAGCACGATGCATGCCCGGCCAAGGTTGTCGCCCAGAGCCGTGGCGAACTGCTTGAGCGTTGTTTCGAAAGAGCGCTGGGTGAGCTTCAGCTCATCGACCGAGTCCAGAAAGAAGAATGCGCGTTCGGTCTGCGCTGCTTTCCAATTGTCAAAGCGCTGCTTCTCCTCGGCGGAGAACTGTCTTTCCAGCGGATCCGTCGCCAGCCCCGCCAACTCCACAAAGAACGCCGATCGCCCTTCCTCCCACAGCTTTTGCTGCTGGCGTTGGCATTCGTAGGTTTTGCCCATGCCGGCTTCTGAGACGATCAGGACGCGCTCGGATTCCAGCAGGGTGGACCAGTCCGTCCTTCCCCCAGTGGCGAGATCAGCCAAGAACTCGGCTGTCTCTATGTGAGTGTTTTCATCGGTGGGTAGATCGAAAAAGGTGCGATCCAGATCCTGGGCTGTCGTCGCCATGGGTCAACCGGTCTAAAGAGATTCCGTAGATAGTAGTCTCCGCTGGGCGCTAATCCAGCGTCTCCAGTAACTGTGCAGCCGGGTTATCGACTGCAGTACCGACCTGGAGTAGCCCCGGATACTCGCCGTCGACCTGGCCACGAGGATCGGCGGTCATTCGTAGACGCAAGGCGTCCGCTTCTGGCCGATAGCAGACTTTCTCCCCAGTCGAATGATCGTCCACCGCTGCTTGCCTTTTGCTCTTGCAGCCGCGCAGCGGTTGCGTATCGAGTGCGGGCCAGGATGGCCCGCTGCTCTACCCGGGGCCCCTGTGCGGCGGTGAGGCGGGGACGACAGGCCGCGCAGCGGGAGTCGACAGGGATGTCGACTCCTTTTCGCACGGGCAGGATGCCCGTGCGAAAAGCCCGGCTCCGACTCACGGACTTGCCGGGCAGGCGAGGGCATGGATGCCCGAGTTGAGGCAACGCAGGAGCGGTTGCCCGATGCCCGGCAAGCGCCAAGCGGGGTGGCCTTTCTCTTTGGTTATCTTTCTCTTTGGCCACGCAAAGAGAAAGCAACTCGGGCGCCGGAGGCGCACGAAAGCTCCTCGTTTTGATTGCAGCAAAAGCAAGAGCATCGCGCACAGGGTGCGCTCCTACAGGTGGTTTGTCGCCGGGCTGGTCACCATGACGGTCAGCCATCAATCCGCTTCGCGATCATCCTCGGCAACAGGACGCGTACCCCGTGCCGCATACCGCCGCGCCACCACCGCGCACACCATCAGCTGCAGCTGATGGAAGATCATCAGCG
>JBDZVC010000025.1:0-32295 GCA_040255475.1 Phyllobacteriaceae bacterium
GCTATCGACAGCGTTGGCGACACGGTCGAATTCTGGTTCAGTAAACATCGTGATCTGCTGGCAGCCAAACGCTTTCTACGCAAGGCTTTGGCGCGTCACGGCCGACCCGACCGTATTGTCATCGACGGCAGCCAGACCAACCGGGAGGCGATCACCTCCTGTGATACCGAGGGCCGGCTGCGGGATGGGTCGCGCCGAGCAGTGAAAGCGATCCGCATCCGCAAGAGCCAATACTTGAACAACCGGATCGAGCAGGACCATCGGCGCATCAAGCGGCGGGTGCGGCCGATGCTGGGCTTCAAGTCCTTCGCAACGGCAGCGATTACACTGGCCGGTATCGAAATGATTCACATGATGCGGAAGCGGCAGGGCCGCTTCGCCTTCAACCCGGCACCCTCGCTCAAGGAACAGTTCGAGGCAATCGCCGCCTGAATTGCGTCCAGCGGAAAGCTGCCTCTTGCCTTGACCAATATTTGCAACATAACCGAACACTCTGGCCCGGGCGCTGTTCTTCAATCGCCTCGGAGAGCTGCGGGACAGAACTTTCGAGAGCCAATTCTATCGAGCGTCCGGGCTGAACCTGCTCATCAACGCCATCGTTTATTGGAACACGCTCTATCTCGAACCGACTTTCGCCGAGCTCAATCGCGAAGGCATTGCGACGCCGGCCGACGTCATCAAGCACATCACGCCGCTCGGATGGCAGCATATCAGCCTGACAGGCGATTACATCTGGACCCCGACTGACAGTCTCGACCTCAGGCCGCTTCGGCGAGAGACGTCCATGCTGGCCGCTTGATCACTATATGTTCTCAAATGTCGGACAGATTCGCCACTTTCGTGTCGTGACGCCATGATGGCTGAGACTTAATCGCCCGCGGTGGATCGCCGGCAATGACGAGGAGAAGTACCATGAATGATGACGCCATCGTGTCAGGGCGGATCCGGCGCCTGGATGAGGCTTGGGAAGGGCACCTCGAACGCTGGGTGGGGCATGATCGGGAAACGGTCTGGCAGATGCTGACCGATCCACAACAATTCGTGCAGTGGCTTGCGCCGGGTTTGATCGAGTTGCGTAAAGGCGGCCGGGTTCATATCGATTTCGGCGATAGCGGCGTAGTGATCGATAGCACCGTGCTCGCGTTCGATCCGCGGCGATTGCTCACCTACTCCTGGAGCAGCGGCGATGAACCGGAGCGACTGTTGCGTTGGGAACTGGACACCGCCGACGAAGGCACTGCACTGACGCTGACCGTGCGGTTGCCGGCAGGAGAGGACATAGCCAAGGCCTGCGCAGGCTTTGAGGCGCATCTCGATATGCTTGCTGCGGCGCTCGAAGGGGTGCCGACCCGGTTTCCCTTCGAGCGTTACCTTGCCGCGCGTCACGCCTATCAGGAGCTCTTACCGCAGTAACGACGGCCTGGCGTCATTCCAGAAAAGCGACCCCGGACGGTTTGGCTCTCGTCCCATACCCGGCACTTGCTGGATGTAACCGCAGTGGCTTCGTCCTCCGAGAAACCCAACTCGATAACCATTTCGATTCCTTTCGCAAATCCCTCCACGGGACTGATCGTTCCTGCCTGCCCCAAATCCGAACACAGGGTGGCGCTTTCGATACCCGCTGCATCGATATAAGAGACGGTCTCACACAAGCCGGTGCGGTGGAGAAATTGGTTCGCCCGTTTCGACGAGCACCTTGCCAGAGCGGGTTATCTCGTCATGTTAGAACAATAGTGGATTGGACCATTATGCGGAATTTAATTTCGTTTTTCTCTTGATTTCCCCAATCATTCCGTTATCAAGTTGCGCCATCGGTATCATCAATCGAAACGAGACACGTGTCACTCAACAAGCTACTTAGCCCCCGTTCCGTCGCGATCGTCGGCGTGTCCACGAAGAAGGCTGGCTTTCAGGTGGGTGGTCGCGCCGTCTTCGATCATCTGCGCCTACACGGATATCCACATCGCATCGGCATCGTCACGCGCGAGCCCGTTCTGATCGACGACGTCAAGAGCGTCACCGACCTGGCAGCTCTCGACCATGTACCGGATTGCATCGTCGTCTCGGTACCGGCGGGTAACGTCTATGGGACGGTGGAGGCCGGGCTTAAGCTCGGGTGCCGTGCCTTCGTGATCGTCACCGGTGGGTTCGCGGAATCTGGCGGCGAGGGTGTCGCCCGCCAGACAGCGCTGACGGCACTGGTATCCGCGTATGGTGCGTCGATGCTCGGCCCCAACACGACGGGCTTCGTCAACTTTGCGGGGCGTGTCGCGATGAGTTCAACCAGCCGCATCAGTGCAGCATTGGCGCCGATCGGCGAGATAGGCCTCGTCGTGCAGAGCGGCGCTCTGGGAAGTGCACTGCTTGAGGAGGCGGCACATAGTGGCATCGGCCTGAGCTATCTCATCTCCACCGGCAATGAGGCTGTCACCACTCTCGCTGATTGTATCGACTATTTGGTCGAGGACACACGGACGAAGGCGATCGCGCTTTATGTCGAAGGTTTCCGGCAGCCGGATCGGATGTTGGTCGCCGCCCGGCGCGCCCACGCCGCCGGCAAACCTATCGTGCTCTACAAGGCCGGCCGCTCCGATGCCGGGCGTCGCGCCGCTGCCGGCCACACGGGTGCCCTGGTTGGCGCCCGCGGAGCCTACGAGGCGGCCGTGCGTCAGCTCGGCTGGATCGATGTGCGCTCAATCGAAGACCTCCTACCGATCACCCATTATGCTGCCCGCTCTCGACCCGCCCGGACCATGGGCGTCATCACCATCTCTGGCGGTTTCGGTGGCTGCGTGGCTGACGCGCTGGAGGAAACGGGCCTTGTATCGCTGCCCGCCCCGGGCACCGCAACGGTCGAGCGCATGCGAGCCGACATCCCTGCCTTCCTGTCCGCGGCCAACCCGGTTGATGTCGGCGGCACCCCGTTCAGGCGGCCCGGTGGCTTCGCCGAATGTCTTGACGCATTCGCGGACGACCCGGCCTTCGATGCCGTCGCAGTCGCAAACACGCCGATGGTGCCCCCGTGGGGTGCGGATGTTGCGGCCGCGGTCAAAGCCACCCGCGCGCGGACGGGCAAACCGATCTCGACCATCTGGCCGGCTGAAATATTCAACGCCGAGGCCTTGCGCGTGTTGCGCGCCGGCGGCACACCGACCTTTACTCGCGTCGACACCTTCACCGCCGCGGTGGCCGGAGCAGTCGCGGTAGCAGGTGCTAGGGAAAAACCGTCACGCCTTCTGCGCGAGGGCCGAGCCGGCACCACACCGTGCATGGACGGAGATATCGAGGCGCTCGATGAATCCGCCAGTAAGACCGTACTTAAGGCCGAAGGCATCCGTTTCCCGCAGGAGACTTTCGTTACCGGCCGCGATATCGCAGGCCTCGACGCTGCTGCCGACGCGGTCGGCTATCCCGTTACGTTGAAGGGCATCGCGCGTGGCGTGGTTCACAAATCGGAGCTGGGACTGGTGGCTGTATCTCTGGCTGATAACGCCGCGCTCAAGGCCCGCGCCTCCGCCATGCTCGAGAGCGCCGACCGCAACGGCCTGGATTTCGAGGGTTTCCTACTCTCCGAGACGGTGCGGCCGCAGGCGGAAGTAATCGTTGGGCTTGGCCTCGATCCGGAGTTCGGGCCGACGCTCACCTTCGGCGCCGGTGGCATTTTCACTGAGATCATGCACGACGTCGCGATCCGCCTCCTGCCGCTCGATGAGGATGAGGTCCGCTGTATGATCGAAAGTTGCCGCATTGCACGCATCCTCAACGGCGCTCGCGGCAGGCCGAAGCTTGACTTCGATGCACTCGTCGCTCTCGTCTCCGCTATTGCTGCGCTGGCGCCACGCCTCGGGTTGGACTTCGCAGGGCTGGAACTCAATCCGGTCGGAGTCGGACTGTCGGGTGAGGGCGCCTGGCCGCTCGACGCGACCGTGTTCAGGGCGAAGGCCGCCTCGTGACGACCTCCCTAGCTCGACGGAAGAAATTGCTCGCTCCTGAACGTGTCGGCGAGCTGATCGTCGAGTGGCTCGCCGACGGTGACCTTCTGGCTCTGGGAGGCCTGTTCAAGCAGGGTCGGCCGATGAGCCTCGTACGCGAGGTGATCCGCTCCGGGCGAAAGAATCTCAAGCTCACCTCGTCGCCAGGTGCCGGTTTCGATGTCGATCTGATGATTGCGGCAGGATGCGTTGCCGAAACCTACCTGCCGGCCGTGACTTTGGAGGACCGCATGTGCCCGTCCTTTCGCGCGGCGGCGGAAGCGGGGACGATCAAGGCGCACTGTGTCGACGCGCTGTCCATCGTCGGCGGCTATCTGGCGGCGGCCAACGGTGTGCCGTTCCAGCCGGTCGCGGCGTGGAAAGGCTCGGACGTACCGGTCCACAATCCGCTGATCGCACGCATCGAATGCCCCTTTACTGGTGAAAAACTTTACGCCACGCGAGCCATACGACCGCGGCTGGCGCTACTGCATGCCCAGGAAGGCGACGTTTACGGCAATGTGCGCCACCTCTCGACGATGACCTATGCCGACCAGTTGATCGCCCGCGCCGCCGACAAGGTGGTCGTTAGCGTCGACCGTATCGTCGACACAGACGATATTGTCGCCCGGTCGCGCGAAACGACGATCCCTTGTATCTACGTGGACGCCATAGTCGAACAGCCCTACGGGGCGCATCCGACCGGCAGCTTTCCTCTTTACTCGATCGACGAGAGCCATATCGGGTACTATGCGACGCTTGCCGAAGGCGCGCGCCGGGGCGGCGAGGCCGAGCGAAGCTTGTTGCAATCCTACCTCGATCGTCATGTTCGCGGCGCTAGCGATCAGCATGCCTATCTCGCTACGGTTGGCGGCGCGACGCAGATGGCGGAACTGGAGAAGGAGGCGGCGCGGCTATGAATGATCGTCCCTGCTCCCCCGCCGAAATGCAGGCCGTGGTGCTCGCGCGTGAGCTGAAGGACGGCGAACTGGGCGCGGCCGGAGCGGCCGCAGCAATTCCGATGGCGGCGATGCTGCTTGCGCGCCTTACCCACGCGCCCGATCTGCAGATCGCCGGCGAGATGTTCGTCAATCCGCGCCCGAAGCAGCTTTGGAACTCGATGCTCGACGATCGTGCGCTGGGCGCGTGCGAGGCCGCGGAAACCTTTCTTGAACTGTTCGGCCATTCGCACCGCGGGCTCGACTTCTTCTTTCACAACGGCATGCAGGTCGACGCCTACGGCAATATCAATCTGCACCATATCGGCGGCACCATCGACAAGCCGAAGATACGGGGACCTGGCGCGGCCAACATTTCCTACGCAGCGATGTCACGCCGGTTCTACATCTGCACGTCAAATCACACGGCGCGCACCTTTGTCCCACGTGTCGATTTCATAACGTCACCGGGGTACCTCGATGGTCCCGACAGCTTCCGCGCCGCTGGGCTTCGAGGCGGGCCGCAGCTCTGCGTCACGCCCCTGGCGGTGATGGATTTCGATCCGGAGACGTTGCGCATGCGGCTGAAATCGGTGCATCCCTGGAGCTCAGCCGACGAGGTTGTCCGGAACACGGGGTTTGATCCAGGCGCAGAGGGTGTCATGCCGGCGACGGAGCCGCCCACGGACGAAGAGCTTCGGCTGCTGCGAGAAAAGGTCGACCCGAGGGGATTGCTACGCAACGGCCGTTGACCGCTGGTCAACGGCGCCTGGAGCGTCTTTCGATGAAGCCGGCCACGGAGGCCGCATGCTCCTCCGTTCCGTGCATGATCGCCTGCATCGTTCCCACGGTCGCCAGATAATCCTGCAAATGGGCCCGCTCGGCCATGCGCAGCAGGCGTTTGGTCATGCGAATGGCGGGGGCCGGCTTGGCGGCAATCTCCGTAGCTAGCTCGAGCGCACGATCCATCAGGTCCTCCGGTTCGTGCACAGCCAGGACGAGCCCCAGCGACAACGCCTCGGATGCATCAACCGGACGTGCCCGAAAGCTGATCTCGGCGGCCCGCTGATAGCCGACATGGCGCACAAGGAACCAGCCTCCGCCGTCGCCTGAGACCAGTCCGAGATCGACGAAGACCTCGCCGAATAAAGCGCGGGTGGATGCGATGCGCAGGTCGCACATCAGGGCAAGATCGCAGCCGGCGCCCATTGCCGGCCCGTTGACGGCAGCAACCGTCGGGATGTCGATGCGAGACAGTATCAACGGCAGCTGCTGGACGGCAGAGCGATAGGCCTCGGCGATCTCGATCGCCGAGCCGGCGAAGATACCTTCCTTGTCATGCATCTCCTTCACGTTGCCGCCGGCGGAAAAGGCCGAGCCGGCGCCGGTCAGCACTAACACACGCGCTTCGCGATCATGTTCGACGGAACGGAGAGCCTCGATGAGCGCTTCGATCATCGAGGCGTCCGACAGCGGATTGCGATGGTCCGGATCGTTGAGCGTGAGGATCACGACGCCGTCGGGCCGCCTGTCGACCAGAATGGGAATATCGTTCATCACGCATTCTCCGCGTCAGTCAGGTCTATGGCGGCGTTGCCGTCCAGAAGCTGTCTCTCAATCGCCTTCGCCATCGTCACCAGGCGCTGGCCGATCGCGCGCTGCTTGACAGTGGACAGGTGCCGCGCCGGCGCGCCGCATGCAAGGGCATATACGGGCGCGCCGCCGGGGAAAATCAGTGGGGCTGCGACACCGTTGATATCCGTATTCCAGCTTGCGGAGGCGGTGGTATAGCCCTGCGTCGCCACCTCGTTGCGGCCCTTCTCGATGTTCTCCTTTATCTCGTCCCAGTGCTTCTCGTGACGCATCTTGAGGTGGCTGGAAAGGTAGTCGAGTTCAGCCTGCGGCAGGAGCGCGATCAGCGCATGGCCTGTCGCGGTTCCCGCCAGCGGGATGCGTGATCCTACCTCCAGCCGCAGGGTCATCAACGTGTTGAGGCTATGACAGACTTCCAGCTCGATCACGTCGAGCCTGTCGCGGCCGGCCAGCGACGCATGGACATTGTAGGTGTTGGCAAGCTCCTTGAGGTAAGGTCGCACCAGATCACCCAGGCTGAAGGGTTCGCGGGCGGCGAAACCGAGGCTCAATACCGATGTGCCCAATCGGTACTGCCGCCGGCGCGTCGAGTAGTGCAGGTAGCCGAGCCGGGTCAGAGCCTGCAACAGCCGCGACGTGGTCGGCTTGGGCAGGCCGACCGCCTGCGCCACCTCCATGCCGGCCATCCAAACCTGATGGGTCGTGCTGAAAGCTTCCAATACGACCAGCCCTCGGCCCAACGCATTGACAAAGTCTCGGTCGTTAGAGACCACGCCGCTGGTACGCCGCCGCCGTACGCGCTCGCGTGGCGTCAGGTCGAGGCTATCGCCCTCGATCCGCCACTCGGCGGCGGACGGCTCGTCATGGCTTGTCGTCATCTCATTCATCCCAGAAGCTGGCGCCCACCTGGTCCATCCGGTGGCTCAACTCGCTCGACAGAGCCATCAGTTCCGGGCCGAGCGTCCGGTGGAAATGTGCCGCGTCAAGGCCGCGGCGACGCGTCCCGCAGTTAAGGGCAAGTACCGTTTCGCCGCGATCAAGCCACACCGGCGCTCCCACGGCGTAGATCTCTCGCCGCCAAGCGCCGAACGAAACTGAGAAGCCTCGCTCGTCGACCTTGGCGATCTCGGCCCGTAAATCAGCCTCGATAGCATCGGCCTTGTCGCCGGAGGCGGTACGGATCGCCTGTATGTGACGCGCTCGCTGCTCTTCGTCCAGCGCCCACATATAGGCACGCCCCATGGCGGATTGCGCAATTGGCACCAGTGAGCCGACCCGCAGCCGCATTGTGACGGTTTCGGGTCCGGAGCAATAGTGGATATAGACCATATCGGCCTCTTCGCCGATGCCGAGCGCCACCGACATCTCGTGCTTGTCCGCCATCGCCTGCATCAGCGGTTCGGCCACCCTGCGAACAGGCATGGTGCGTAACAGTGCATGACCCAGTGCCGTGACCTTGTCGCCGAGGTGATACTGGCCGTGAGCACCGACCTGACGAAGATAGCCCATCTTCGACAGTGTGTACGAAAGACGGGCAACGGTCGCCTTGGCGAGTTTCGTTCGCTCGGCGATCTCCTTGTTGCCCAAAGGCGCGTCGGTGGCACGGAAGGCTCGCAGTATATGCAGGCCGCGTGTCAGCGAGACGACTTCTGAGGCGTCGGTTGTTTTGGTTGCCATCGTCGCACCGTGCTCCTTTTGATTATCTACCGGTCCATACGGGCAGGCGTTTCTCGACGAAGGCTCGCGGCCCTTCCTGCGCATCGTCACTCGCATAGACATGCTTGTATATCTGTTTTGCTTGCTCAAGTCCTTCTGCGCAACCTACGTCCATCGTCAGCAGGATCGACTGCTTGCCAGCCGCGACCGACAAAGGAGCGTTGTCGCGGATCGTCTGGGCGAGAGTGTGCGCACGAGCCAGAACGGCCTCTACTGTCGGTTCGATGTAGTTGATGAAGCCAAGATGGTGAAGTCGCTCGACGGTTTGCAGCTCGCCCGTCAAAACCATCTCCATCAATATTGGCTGAGGTATCTGCCACAGGAGCGGCATCGCCCAAGGTGAACCACGGCCACGCTTCGCTTCGGTGATGCCGCCACTGGTGCCGGTCAAGCCGATACGCAGGTCGGCATTGAGCGAGATCATAAAGCCTCCCGCGGCAAAATGGCCTGTCATCGCCGCGATGATTGGTACGCGCACCTTGCGCATGCGCTCATGAAAAGGGTCGCGGATAAGCGTCAATACATCGATCCCGCGGCTGGCACGTATTTCGCTCGCTTCCTTGAGGTCCATACCGGCGCAGAACGTGCCGCAAGCTGTGGCAGTCAGGATAACGGCGCGGATGTCGTTGCGCCGATCGATGCCCTCCCACAGATCATACAATCGCTCTGCTGCGGCGACCGAGAGCGCGTTCCGTCGCTCGGGACGGTTTAATGTGATGGTGGCGATGCCTTCCGAGACCTCGAAGAGCACACTTTCCCCAGTCGGCATACAGGTACCTTCCTCTCTATCAAGCGTCGAACGGCGTTTGCTCTCCCTATAGCAAAAACTCATTGTGCGGAACAAAATTCCAAAAATATCTTGTTGGTTCGTAAAGAGTGTGTAATCTTGCGTCCCGCTGAACCCTCGGTCGGCCGGGCTCGTGCGTACTGTCGGAAAGCGCGCGGCCTTAGGAACGGTAAGCATTTTGGATGATGTTTCAGAGGGCTTACGTTCAGTTTTGAATTTTGCCGGGAACGATAACCAATGACAGGGAGGATTGGAATGTACGGGAATATGAATCGGGCGATTGTCGGCGTAGCTTTCTTTTTTGCTACCGCTATCATGCCGGTGGCGGCGAAGACGCTCAGCCTCGGTTCCACGAATGCGACGTCGAGCCATTACCAGATCGCTGTCGCCATGGGTAAGGCCATCGAGCAAGGTGTACCTGGCACGACGATCACTGTGGTCGAAACCGGCGCGAGCGTGGACAACGTGCGTCGGTTGGTTCGTGGCGAGATCGATCTCGGTCTTGTGGCAGGCGACGTTTTCGTGCAGGCGCGAAATGGCACCGGTCAGTTCAAGGGCCACGCGGTCGATGATCTTGTGGCGCTTTACCCCTATGACGACTCGGTCCTCAACGTTGCCGTCCGAGTGGACTCCGGCGTGGAGAAGCTCGTGGACCTGGAGGGCAAGAAATTCAGCCCCGGCATCCGCGGCAGCGGGGCGGAACTGCTGATGAGTGAGAGCCTGAAGCTGTTCGCCATCAAGCCCAACCTAGTCTATGGCACGGTGACGGATGCAGTCGAGGGCGTTCGTAACGGCCAACTCGTCGGCTACAGCAAATATGCGGCAGCCAGCCGGGTGGATGCCGCCCTGCAGGAGTTGATGACCTCTACCAAGATGCGCGTCATCGGCTTTTCGTCGGAGCAGCAGGCGCTGGTGAAGAAGAATATTCCGGGAGTGGGTTTTGTCACCATTCCTGCCGGTTTTATCAAGGACAACCCGGCGTTCACCGCGCCATCGGTACCGATCGTCTATGCCACACGCCTGTCTCTTATGGACAACGAGACAGCCGAGCAGATCGCCCGCGCGATCGGTGAGCATAAGCAAACGCTGGTCGACGTCTGGCCCCAACTCAAGGACTACGACTTCGCCAAGTCTATCCTGTCCACGGTCGATGTCGGTATCGCCGTGCATCCCGGCGCGCTGAAATACTGGCAGTCAGTGAAATAGTGCTCTCAGCCCGACGGATGGAGCAGCGACAATGACCGAAATGCGGCTTGGCATCGCGGCCATGGGGGGCGATTTCGCCCTCCGCGTCATCTTTGCGGCGTTCGCGATTTTTCAGATCTATACGACCTGGAACGGCTTGTACGAACCGCTGATCCAGCGTGGGCTGTTCGTTGGCTTTGGTCTTGGATCGGTCTTTCTACTGTCGGCGGTCGATGGACTGCGCAAGGGGCGTCCCTTCTGGCCATGGTTCGATGCCGTGCTGGCAATAGTCGGCTATTGGGTCTGCCTGCACGTCGTCCTAAGCAATGATCGCCTGTCGAATTTCATGGTGGAGCTCACCAACTGGGATATTGTGCTCGGTATTGTAGCGATTGTGCTATTATTGGAAGGCGCCCGCCGAACCATTGGCTGGTTCCTGCCTTTACTAGTGTTTGTCGGACTCCTCTACTTTTTCTTCGGCCATGAGCTGGTGTCGGGGGCATGGCAGCCGCCACGCGTGTCACTGTTGACGGCGGTCGAGTCGATGTACGCCTCGACGCAGGCGATCTTCGGCTACATGGCCGATGTCGGTACGCGAGTCATTGCGATCTTCATCATTCTCGGCGCTCTGCTGCTCAGTACCGGCGCGACCGAAATCTTTATGAAGATGGCGACACTCATCGCGGGACGCAGTTACGGCGGCCAGGCCAAAGTCTGCACCATTTCCTCGGCGCTATTCGGCACTGTCACCGGGTCCGCCGTCGCCAACGTGATGGCGGTCGGCTCGGTGACGATCCCCACCATGCGGCGGGCCGGTTATACCCCGGCATTCGCGGCCGCTGTCGAGGCGGTCGCCTCGGCGGGAGGGCAGATCATGCCGCCTGTCATGGGCGCGGGTGCTTTTATTATGGCAGAGATTCTCAACATCCCCTATTCACACGTCGTACTGGCGGCGATTATTCCGGCAGTCCTCTACTACCTGACCCTGTGGTTTAGCGTCGGTCTGCAGGCTCGCCGCAGCAAAATCCAGCCATTGACGGCAGAGGAAATGCCGGACTGGCGCGATCTCCTCGACCCTTACACGGCGCTGCCGATGTATCTGCCGGTCGCGGTCCTCACCGGAATGTTGATATTGGACTATACGCCGACCAGGGCTGGCGCCGCCGCGGTTCTGTTGCTGATTGCAAGCCAGCTCATTCTGCGCGTGCTGCGCTGTCTCCTGGCCGGGCGCCCGAACGAAGTGCCGGCAGCATTGCGCACGCTCGCCATGCAACTGGTGGACGGGCTGGTGGATGCCGGCAAAGCGATCGTGATGATCTCGGTTTTGCTCGCCTGTGCCGCACTCGTCGTCAAGGTGCTGACGGCCACTGGCGCGGGCGTGAAGATCTCTGGTCTCATCCTGTCGGTATCGTCGGATGGCCTGGCTGTCGTGCTCGTTCTGACGGCGATCCTCAGTATCCTGCTCGGCATGGATGTACCGACGACGGCGTCTTACATTCTCGCATCGGCGGTTGCCGCGCCTGCGGTAATCAAACTCGGCGTGCCTGATCTGAACGCCCATCTTTTCGTCTTCTACTACGCCATCATGTCAGCCATAACGCCACCTGTCTGCGCCAGCGTATTCGCGGCCGCCTCGATCGCCAATGTCAGTTTCTGGCGAGTCGCCGGCCATGCCGTAGTCATGGCGATCGCCCTCTATTTGATTCCGTTCCTGTTCATATACCGGCCCGGTGTCCTATTGCAGGGAGATCCGCTGCAAATCGCCTATGACGTGATCGTTTGTGTCGCCGCCATCTTCGTCATTACGGCCGCCTCGGCGGGTTATCTGCGCGGCGTGCTGAGATGGCCGTTGCGCGGAGCGCTTTATCTCAGCGGCGCATGTTTCTTCTACGTCGGAGTGTGGTCCGACTTGGCCGGGGCTGTTCTCCTGACGGCCGTCTTTGCTGTCCAATATCGGTTTGGCGAGAGGGCGGTACGCCCCATAGCTGATCGAGCCGAGCCCAGTTCAGCTGCAGATCGGGTACACTAAATATCGGAACAGGGGTGCCGGATCACGCACCCCTGTTTGTCGTTCCGATCCGATCAGCTTCCGACTGACCGCTGCCGTCGCTTCAGCCACCAGGCAAACTGATGTGGCCAACGTGTCCAGGCTTCGTCGCCCTCAAGCTCACGGGCGGCTCGGAGAGGCCAGTTAGGATCGACAAGCATCTCGCGTCCGAGAGCGACAAGATCCGCCTTGCCTTCGGCCACGATGCTTTCTGCCTGCGCCGCGCCTATGATCGCGCCGACCGCCATCGTCGGCATTCCGGTTTTGCGCACGGCTTCGGCAAAAGGCACTTGAAAGCCCAACCTGCGCGGAACCAACATTTCTTTGCGCGGTAGCGCCATGCCGCCTGACGAACAGTCCACGAGATCGACGCCGATCATACGTAAGCGCTCGGCCAAAAATCGAGAATCATCGAGTGACCAGCCGATATCTATGCCGTCTACTGAGGAAATGCGGCAGGCAAGCGGCTTGTCGGCCGGCCACGCCTCGCGCACGGCCGTCAGGACGCGCAGCGGAAAACGGGCTCGATTCTCGAGGCTGCCACCGAAATTGTCGGTGCGGTGGTTCGATAGTGGCGACAGGAAACTGTGCAGCAGATACCCGTGCGCCATATGGATCTCGACCAGGTCGATGCCAGCGCGGTCAGCGAGGCGGGCTGCTTTGACATAGACGGCAATTAGACGGTCCATATCGGCCTTTCCCATCGCACGAGGGGTATGGCTCCCATTTGTAGCCGGAATGGCCGAGGGGCCTATCACCTCGGTGCCCGGCTCTAACGGCATGGGTGCAAAGCCCTGCCACGGTGTCGAGGTTGAGGCCTTGCGCCCGGCATGCTGAAGCTGGATGCCGACAGCTGTGCCGCAGCAATGTATGGCGTCCGCCAAAACACGAAATGCCTCGTACTGCTCGTCTTTCCACAAGCCGAGGTCTAGGCAGGTCGATCGACCCTCAGGACTGACGGCGGTGGCTTCGATGATGACAAGGCCCGCTCCGCCGAGGGCGAAGCGGGCGAGATGCGTGCGGTGCCAGGCAGTCGCCGCCGCATCGGGGGCAGAATAAGTCTGCATTGGCGAGACCACGATGCGGTTATTAAGCTTAAGGCCGCGCAGCTCGAATGGCCGGAAAAGCGCAGGCGTCATTTCTTCGCCCTCATCGCCTTACTGATGATGCCGCGCTGTATCTGCGAAGTGCCGCCACCGATCGTGCACTGCATGCCCTCGCGGAAATAGCGCTCCATATCGGATTCGGGCAGCATCGAGTGGCCGCCGAGAATTTGCATGCCCTGGCGCGAGACCGTCTGCAGCGTCTCCGACGCGAATAGCTTGGCCATTGCCACTTCCTTGGCACAGGGCTCGTGTCCGGCCGCCAGGTCCGCCGCGCGATAGACGAGCAGCCGTGCCGCGTCGACCTGCGTCTGCATATCGGCCAGCATGTGGCGGATAACCTGGAAATCGAAGATCGGCCGGCCGAACTGGACCCGTTGGTGGGAATAGCCGAGCGCGTCGTCGACGGCGGTCTGTGCGTTGCCGACATACGCGGCCGCGACGGCGATTCGTTCCAGTTCCAGATGGTCGGTGATGATCTCCCAGCCCTGGCCTTCGGCCCCGAGACGGTTGGCAACCGGCACGCGCGCGTCATCGACGAAGATTTCTGTCGTGCCGGTGGAACGCCGTGCCAGGGTCGGCAGCTTCCGGATGTCGAGACCCGGTGTGTCGTTGGACACGATCAGCACCGACAGCCCCTTGTGCTTCGCGGCATCCGGATCGGTACGTACCAGCATCGCGATCTTCACGTCGCGCGCCGCTGCGCCGCTGCACCACAGCTTCTGGCCCTTGATCGTATATTCATCACCATCGCGGCGCGCACGGGTGCGTGTCGAAGCAGCATCCGAACCGGCGTTTGGTTCCGAGATCGAGATGGAGAAGCGGATGGCTCCGCTCATGAACGGCTCCAGGTAGGCGTCCTTCTGCGCGCTCGATCCAAACTTGACAATGTTCATCGCCGTAAAAGTCGGCACCAGCACCGAAGTCGCGAAATCGAAGCCGAACTTACCCAGCCCTTCGCACATCAGTGCATAGTCGAAGATGTTCCCGCCATAACCGCCGTGATCCTCGGGGATCAGAAGGCGTAGCCATCCTTCCTTGGCGATCTTCTCGTAGGCCTCGTAAGGGTAGGCTCGCTCCATGTCGTGCTCGCGGATATATTCCCGGGTCACCTCTTTTTCCATGAAACGGTCGACTGTTTCGAGCCAGGTGCGCTGTTCACTGTTGAGGAAATTCATCTTTGTCCAAACTCCATCGAGGAAAAGGGATCGCTGGCAGCCGGCGCCAGCCTCTCGCCGCGGATCAGTAGGCTGAACTCGCAGCGCAGGATCTTTTCATGTCGCTGGTTGACTCCGAGAAGTTCGCAGGTAGCGACGCCGGCGCCGTTGTCTCTGGGCTTCAGCCCGATCACCTCTGAACGTGCCCACACCGTATCGCCGATGAAGCTCGGCTTGAGGAAGCGCAGGCGGTCCACGCCGTAGAACGCTTCCACTACGGCGGAATCGAACGGGATAAGCGCGTTGACGACCGAGAAGATCAGCGATCCTTGCACCACGCGCTGGCCGTAGAGTGTGCTACGGGCAAACTCGGTGTTGGCGTGGATTTCCAGCCAGTTGCCGGTCAGCATGCAGAAATTGACCACGTCGGTCTCGGTCAGCGTACGCCCGCGGGAGATGCGGGTCTGGCCGATTGTCAGTTCGCCGAAGGTTTGGTCGATCATCCTCAATCCTATCTTTGGCCTATCTCTGAGTCATGGTCAGCGACCGGTCCAGCGGGGCGCGCGTTTATCGACGAAGGCGCGAGCGCCCTCGCCAGCGTCGTCGCTGGCGTAGACGGGTCGGTGCAATTCGGTTGCCTGGGCAAGCCCTGCGGCACAGCCGAGGTCCATCCCGGCAGCAAGGCTCGCCTTGGCCGCCCGCACTGACAAGGGCGCGTTCTGGGCGATCCGCTGGGCCAGCGCCAATGCCTTCGAGCGGACAGCCTGGCTGCTATCCTCGACATGATTGATGAAGCCGTGCCGCGCCAGATCCTCCACCGGATGCGGGTCGCCCGTCAACATCATCTCCGACAGCACGGGCTGCGGCAGCATCCACAGCAGAGGCACAGCCCAGGATGTGCCGCGGCCCCAGCGCGCTTCCGAGATTGCGGCGGTACTGCCGGCGAGCCCAACGCGGATGTCGGCCCCCATCGCGAGGAGTACCCCCGCCCCGGTAAAATGGCCGACCAGTGCACAAACAATCGGTTTCGTGACGGCACGCATGCGGGTCTGGAAAGGGTCTTTCATCCTGTCGAGCGGGTCTTCGCCCAAAGCGCGGATCGCCGTCATATCCTTGAGATCCATGCCAGCGCAGAACGTGCCGCACTCCGCCGCATCGATCACGGCTGCAAGCACGGATTCATCTTCATCGATCCGCTGCCAGATCGCCGTCAGAAGATTGGCCGTCGCTACATCGATGGCGTTTCGCCGGTGCGGCCGGTTGAGCGTGATTCGCGCAATCTTGTCCTCGACGGCATAGATCACGCCGCCTTCTACCCCTTCTTCTTCTTCCTCTCGCTCCATGTTCCGACAAATCTCCCCGGTGCCGCGGGCGCTGTGGCAAGGGTCTTTCGAAGCCTTGTCCGCACCCTAGTCGAGGGGTGGCGGAAGGGTCAATGAAAATACCATCTTGCGGAACGTAATTTCGAAAACTATTGACTGAGATGCCATCTCATGACAGAAGCCGGGACATGGTTCGCTGGTCTTCTGAGCGGAGCGGCCGCCGTCTCGCCTTTCTGCCGCGCAGGTAGGGTGATATCGGCAGAATCTGGAGCATTGGATGACTAGGCATATAAGGCTCGGCGCGGGTTCTGGCTTTTGGGGCGACGCGCTCGATCCGGCTGTCGAATTGCTCGAAAAGGGCAAGCTCGACTATCTCTCGATGGATTATCTCGCCGAACTGACCATGGCGCTGCTGCAGCGTCAGAAACTCAAGGATGCGAACGCTGGATATATTCCAGATCTGCCGGCCCATATGCGCGCTTTGCTGCCACTGGCTCGCATGTCCGGCACGCGCATCGTCTGCAATGGTGGCGGAGCGAACCCGCGCGCCGGCGCAGAACGTATCCGTGATCTGGCCCGCCAACTCGGGCTCAAGGGTACGCGAATTGCCATAATCGAAGGTGACGACCTGCTCCCGCGCCTCGACGATCTGATCGAATCCGGGATCGACCTCACCAACCTCGATACAGGCGAGGAGAATTTCGCAGCTATTCGCAATCGCGTCGTCGCCGCCAACGTCTACACCGATTCTTCAGCTATTGTCTCTGCCCTGGAGCAGGATGCGCATGTTGTCATAGCAGGCCGGGTTTCCGATAACGCGCTTTATGTCGGGCCGCTGATGCATGAGTTTGGCTGGTCGCATGATGATGTCCATGCGGAGCGCATTGCCGCGGCCATCACTGTCGGCCACATCGTCGAATGCGCCGCGGCCGCAACCGGCGGCATGTCTTCGCGCTTTGCCGAGATGCCGGAAATGGGTCGTGTAGGCTTTCCAATCGTCGAGTTCGGCGAAGACGGAGAGGTGGTGATCACGAAATTGGAAGGGTCGGGTGGCCGCGTCGATCCCTTCACGGTCAAGGAGCACCTTGTCTATGAGATCGGCGATCCTTCGCGCTACCTGATGCCGGACGGCGTGGCCGACTTCACCAGCGTCCGCGTCGAGGATGCCGGCCCTGATCGCGTCCGCCTATCGAACATGACCGGCGCTGGCCGCCCGGACTTACTCAAACTCATCGTCGGTTATGAGGACGGCTGGATTGGCGAAGGCATGCTGTTCTTTCCCTGGCCTTATGCGCTGGAGCGTGCCGAGAAGGCGAAGCAGACGTTGACCGAGCGTTTCGAGCGGTTGGGCCTTAAGACCGACGACATTCATTTCGACTTCGTCGGCGTTGACATGCTGCATGGCCCGGCCTCGCCTCGGCCCGACTACGAGCCGGCCGAGATCGGCCTGCGTGTCGCTGTCCATACGGAATCCAGGGCCGAGGCTGAAAAAGTGCGCCGGGCCTGCTCGCAATTGTGGATCATGGGGCCGGGTGGCACGGCTTTCGGTACGCCCATCAAGCCGCGTCCAGTTTACGGTTTGTGGCCGACGCTAGTGCCGCGTTCCTTCGTCACCCAGACGACCGAAATCGTGGAGGCATGACCATGCAGCTTCTTCGAGACATCGCTTACGTGCGATCTGGTGACAAGGGCGACGTCGTCTCCGTCGGCGTGATTGCCCGCGCTCCCCAATATTACCCGGCGCTACTGCGCAGCCTGACACCGCAGAACGTTAAGGAACTGTTCGGTGACTGGGTGAAGGGCACTGTCGAGGTCTATCCGATGGACAACATCGAGGCCGTCGTCGTCATCATGCGTGGCGCGCTAGGCGGCGGCGCCACGCGCACGCTGCGTCTCGACCAGACAGGCAAGGCCATGGGCAATGGCCTGCTGCGCCTGCCGATCGTTGCCGAGGGCTAGATGAGCCCTCCGCCGCCTGCACTAGCCTCCGCCGCGGGCGAGACCTTGCCTGCTGCGGACTACCAGAGGCACCGCCACGCCGTCGAGCAGGCGCGAGAAATCGCTGTAGCGGGAGGCTCTCCGGGATCCGTCGCGCGCCATCGTCGGCGCGGCAAGCTGACCGCGCGCGAACGCATCTCTCATTTACTCGATCCCGGCACGCCCTTTATGGAAATTGGCCAGCTCGCCGGTCACGGCCTCTACATTGAGCCGGTGCCGTCGGCTGGGCTCGTTACCGGCATCGGCATGGTCGAAGGACGCCTCGCCATGGTGATGGCCAACGACGCAACCGTGAAAGGCGGCACCTACTATCCAATCACGGTCAAAAAGCATATCCGAGCGCAGCAGGTGGCACGCGAGAACGGTCTGGCGTCGATCTATCTCGTCGATTCGGGCGGCGCTTTCCTGCCGCTGCAAGAGGATCTGTTTCCCGACGAGTTCCATTTCGGCCGTATCTTTCGCAATATTGCGGAGATGTCAGCGCTGGGTCTGCCGCAGATCGCGGCAGTGATGGGGTCGTGTACCGCGGGTGGCGCTTACATTCCCGCGATGTGTGACGAGACAGTCATCGTCAGGGGTACCGGAACGATCTTTTTGGGCGGACCCCAACTGGTCCAGGCGGCCACTGGCGAAATCGTCGATGCGCAGACGCTTGGCGGCGCCGACGTACATACCGCGAACTCTGCCGTCGCTGACCATCTGGCCAGCGACGACCACCATGCCATGGCGCTGGTGCGCTCAATCCTCGCCCGCACACCGGCGCGGCCGTTGCCGGCGCCGCCGCTTAGACCGCGTGAACCCCTCCAGCCGGCCTCCGGCATCGCAGCCCTGATTCCCCCCGACAGCCGGCGGCGGATGCCGGCGCGGGACATCCTGGAGCGCTTGCTCGACGCCGGCCGCTTCGAAGAATACCGTGCTCGCTACGGTACCACGATCATCTGCGGCACTGCCGCGATCGGCGGATACCCTGTTGGGATCGTGATGAATGACGGGGTACTCTTCTCACAGAGTGCACAGAAGTCGGCCAATTTCATTGAATTATGCTGCCAGCGCGACATTCCGCTTCTCTTCCTCCACGACATCAGCGGTTTCATGATCGGTCGCGAATACGAAGCAGGTGGCATCGCTCGTCATGGTGCGAAAATGGTCAATGCGGTTTCGACCGCGCGGGTGCCGAAGTTCAGCCTGCTGATCGGCGGCAGCTACGGCGCCGGCAATTTTGCGATGTGCGGCCGCGCGTTCGGGCCGCGGCTGATGGCGATGTGGCCCAATGCACGCACCTCCGTCATGGGGGGCGAGCAAGCCGCGACCGTGCTCAGCCTCGTACGCGAAAAGCAGATGCGTGAGGCCGGCGGCAGCTTCAGCGACGACGAGCGGCGCGCTTTCGAGGCGCCGGTGCGTGAGACCTATGAGCGTGCCAGCCATCCGGTCAACGCTGCTGCGCGGCTTTGGGTCGACGCCGTGATCGACCCGAGCAACACGCGCGAATGGCTGATGCTGGCCCTCGCTATGGCTGCCGATTCACCCAAGGAAGAGACGCGCTTCGGCGTGTTCCGGATGTAGCAGGATGTTCGAACGCATTCTGATTGCCAATCGCGGCGAGATTTCCCGGCGTATTGCGTGTACCTGCCGGCGAATGGGTGTCGAATACGTTGCCGTTTACTCAGAGGCGGATCGCGACGCGCCGCATGTCGAGGGCTCGGTCGCGCGCGTGCCAATCGGACCGGCTGCCGCTGCTCTGTCCTATCTCGACGGTGATGCGCTCGTCCGCGCCGCGCTGTCCACCGGGTGCCAGGCAGTGCATCCTGGTTACGGGTTCCTATCCGAGAACCCTGGCTTTGCAGAAGCCGTTGAGGCGGCGGGGCTCGTCTTCATCGGCCCTGCGCCGGGCACCATCGCCGAGATGGGTGACAAGGCCACAGCCAAGGCGATCATGATGAAAGCAGGCGTATCGGTCGTGCCTGGATCGACGGAGGCAAGTGATGATCCGACGACCGTCGCATCGCTGCTCGTGCAGGTAGGCTATCCAGCGCTGCTTAAACCTGCGACCGGGGGAGGTGGCAAAGGCATGACGGTCGTCGAAAGCGGTGACGGCCACGCGGCAATAGAGTCCGCCATCCGTACCGCGCGCGCCGCCTTCGGCGATGGGCGGCTTCTGGTAGAACACTTTGTGCGCAATCCGCGCCATGTCGAGGTGCAGGTGTTCGGCGACGGCCGTGGGGAGGTCGTTCATCTGTTCGAGCGTGAATGCTCGCTGCAACGCCGCCACCAGAAGATCGTCGAGGAAGCGCCGGCTGCGATGCTGCCACGCGAATTGCGCGAGGCACTGATAGAGGCCGCGGTTCGTGGGGCACGTGCCATCTCCTATCGCAATGCCGGTACGTTCGAGTTCATCGTCGGTGACGACGGTTCCTTTTATTTCCTCGAAGTGAACACACGTCTTCAGGTGGAGCATCCCGTAACGGAAGCGATAACCGGGCTCGATCTTGTCGAGTGGCAATTGCGCGTCGCGGCCGGCGAGCCGTTGCCGTTGTCGCAAGATGAGATCCGCAGCACAGGCCACGCCATCGAGTGCCGGATCTATGCCGAGGATCCCGTCGCGGACTTCAGGCCCGCGCCCGGAAGGGTAGGCCAGGTCTTTTGGCCGGCCGATACGCGCGTCGAAAGCGCCGTCGAGAACGGCTCTGCCGTGCCACCTGAATACGATCCGATGATCGCTAAGCTGATCGTTCACGCGCAGGATCGACCTGCTGCTATCGGGCGGATGCGGGTTGCCGTCGAAGGCACGGCGATCGCCGGCCTGACCACCAATCTCGGCTTCCTTCAGCGCCTTCTGGCTGCGCCCGAGGTGGCGGCCGGTGAGGCAGCGACCGGTTTCATCGATACTGCGCTGCAGGACCTGCTTAAGGAACCGTCGATGAGCGACGTACTCGCCGCTGCCGGTGCCGCCGTTGCGTTTTCCGGGATGCCGGAGGCGGGCTCGGCGTGCTCCCCATGGTGCACTGCCCGGCTGCACGACCGTACGGCACTCGATGTGGATGCGCCGTTCGGCGCCGTCTTCCTCGTCTATCGCGGCGAGAGGCATGTCGTGCGGCTGCGTGCATTAGATAACAGTGGCGCGGTCGTTGCCGTTGGCGACGCGAAGGAGATACGTACAGTCTCCGTTTACCGCAATGAAAGACTGCTTGGTGGCACCGTTGGCGGCCGACGCTGGTACGCGCTGGTCGATGCCGACGCCGTCGACATGACGATCGACGGGACCCGTGTGCGGCTCGATCGTCGGCCGGCGGTCGCCGACGCATCGGCCGGTGCAGTGGGAGCGGCAATCGCCCAGATGCCGGGTGTGATCGTCGCGCTTGGAGCGGAGATCGGTGAAGTGGTTTCATGCGGTCAGGTCCTTGTTGTGGTGGAAGCGATGAAATTCGAGAACCCGATTACCGCGCCGCGTAATGGCGTCGTCGCGGAAGTGACCTGCGCCGTCGGCGATCAGGTGAAGGCCGGGCAGGTTTTGGTGAGGCTGGAAGACGACACGAACGATACCGCCGCCCCAGATACAGGCAAATAGGGAAAGAGACGCATTTGGCACTCGACAGCGATACGCTCGTACAATTGACCGATACCGTTCGCCGTTTTGTGGAACACTGGCTGATTCCGGCCGAAGCCCGAGTCGAGAGCGACAACGCAATACCTGCCGATATCGCAGATGAAATGCGCGATCTCGGCCTTTCGGCATGTCAATCCCGGAACAGTATAGCGGGCTGGGCCTCAGTATGGCCGCGGAGGTCGAGATCGCCTTCATCCTCGGCCGCGCCGCGCCCGCATTCCGTTCGCTTGTTGGTACCAACAACGGGATCGGCTCCCAAGGAATCGTGATTGACGGCACGGAGGAGCAGAAGGCGCAGTGGCTTCCGCGGCTGGCTTCCGGCGAAACGATCAGTTCCTTCGCACTGACGGAGCCGGATGCCGGTTCCGACGCCGCTTCCATCTCGCTGTCGGCGCGTCATGACGGTGACCAATATGTGCTCAACGGTACCAAGCGCTACATCACAAATGCGCCGGTAGCAGGCCTCTTCACCGTTATGGCCCGCACAGAGCCAGCGTTGAAAGGCACCAAAGGCATCTCTGCTTTCCTGATTGAGGCCGATACGCCCGGCCTGATCGTGGGCAAGCCTGACCGAAAGATGGGCCAGCGCGGCGCTCTTACCGCCGACCTCACGTTCGACGACTGCCGCGTGCCTGCCTCCAACATTGTCGGCGGCGTGCCCGGCCAGGGCTTCGCCACGGCGATGAAAGTGCTCGACCGCGGCAGATTGCACATCTCCGCGATCTGCGTTGGTGCCGCTTCAAGGCTAATCGACGATGCGCTCGCCTTCGCTATTGAGCGCCGGCAGTTTGATCGGCCGATCGCCGAGTTCCAGCTCATACAAGCGATGCTCGCCGACAGCCGCACTGAATTCTATGCTAGCCAGTCCATGGTGCGAGATGCGGCACGGCGCCGAGATGCTGGCGAGCCGATCTCGATGGAGGCGAGTTGCTGCAAGCTGTTCTGCTCGGAGATGGTCGGTCGCGTTGCCGACCGCACAGTTCAAATCCACGGCGGTGCCGGCTATATGGCCGACTATGCTGTCGAGCGATTCTACCGCGACGTCCGGTTATTCCGCATCTATGAGGGCACGAGTCAAATCCAGCAGCTGGTCATCGCCCGCAATATGATTGTCAATGCCACAGCTTGTTCCTGAGTTGAAGCCCTAAGTTCCTGTAAATCCGATAGGTCCGCTTCATGTTGATGGCCCCGCCCTCGCGCGAACCGGTAGCCGAGAATGGCGCATGCGGCAAAGACGTGATCGGTGAAGCCGCCCGTGTCGACGAACTGCTCGCGGACATGGCGGCCGGCATCGTTCATGCGCAGGCCGTCAAGGACGTAAGGAGCTTCGCTCGCCGTCACAGGGATCACCTGGGTTGCGAACGGCGCGTATTGGTCCGAGACGTGGCTATAGGCTTTCAGTCCCGGGGTATTTCCGTACTTCGCGTTGACCAGGTTCATGGCTTCGCCTTGCTCTGTGGCGGCGAAGAACTGGCCGTCGATCGAAGCTGAGGTGCCCATGCCCCAGAGCTGGGCCATGGGTAGCGCCGCCTGCGCCTCGACTACCATGGCCAGCGCCCGGTCGTATTCTTCGCCTTCGACATGCTATCTGGCAATGCGAATCAATTCCCAGAACGTGTGCATGTTCGTCGCGTCGGCCATCTTGCGCAGGCCGAGGTTGGACATCGCAAGCGCATTCTGGAGCCGCACCGGTCGTTCATCGTTGAGCGCATCAACCAGACATCACATCTGACGCTGCATGGGCTGAAGGATGAACTGGCGGCGTGCGGGGTAAAGGTGTCGCACGACACGGTATGGACGTTCCTGCGCCGCGAGGGGCTTCGGTTCAAAAAAACGCTGTTCGCCCTTGAGCAGGCCCGCGCCGACATTGCACGGCGACGACGGCGCTGGCGCACCTGGCAGTCCGGCCTCGATCCGAGTAAGCTGGTCTTCATCGATGAGACCTGGATCAAGACCAATATGGCTCCGCTCAGAGGTTGGGGGCAGAAGGGCAAGGGGACTGTCAGGAATTTTGTGCGTGAGGCCTGTTTTCGTCACTGGCTGACGAACCTTTCGCCGAAGACGACGGCGAACTGTGATTTCCGCCGAGAACTGGCTCTGACGCACTTTTGCTGAAGTGCAAGTCTACGATGCACCGATCAACCGCGCCTGTAGCAGATCCAGCTTTGCGCGCCCATACATCTGTCGCTTGATGAGTTTCAGGCGCGTAATCTGGCCTTCGGTTTGCCCATTCGACCACGAGGAGATGATGGCGTTTCGAATGGCGTCTATATCTTTTTCGACTCCGCCGGCAAAGGAACCGACCAGGCTGTTCTTGGCGGTTTCAAGCCAGCTGTCGAGCTTACGTGCCGTCTTCGAGCGGATCATGGATTGGAAGTCGCCAATGGCTTTGCGGGCGACAACCAGTTCCGGAACGTTCATTTCGATCGCCGCGACCAAAATCGCCTCGGATTTTGCCAGATCATCCCGTGCGGCGGTCATCAGTCGGGCGATGACGCGCGCCGATGGCGTTCGCGCAAGCCCACTCTGGTTGGCCTTCTCCGCCAAGCGTCGGCGCTGCGCCCATTGCGACACGACACCGCTTCGCCCAGGAAAGCCCTTTACTTTCATCTCGCGCCAGAGTGCCAAAGCGTTTCGAGCGCCATCGTCCCAGCGGCTGTTGAGCCACGGCAGCCAGCTATCCAACGAGCTGGGCCGTGTTCGGAAGACATCGAGGCGCTGGCCACGCAACACGCCGCGGACAAGCTTTCGGCTATGACCGGTTTGCCGGACAATCTGCCGGATTGAGGTGCCTTTCTTCGACAGTTCCCGGATCGCCTCATTCGTCTCCTGGCGACGTAGATACCCCTCGTATTGCAGCCTTTCCGCGTAAGTCAAAAGCTTGGGATCAACGACATTGCTGCCGACCGCCTGCCTGATCTGACGCATGGATTTGCCGACAGCATCGAGGAATGCCCGACTGGAGTTCTCCATCAGGTGCCAACGGTCGGCGACCTGTTCGGCTTCGGGCAGCGCCTTCGCGATGGCCTCACCATAGCCACCGCCCCGATCGCGAGCGACGATTGATATCGACTGGTGCCGGGCTAGCCATGATCGAGACGTATCCAACGCACGATCCGGCAATAGGGTGACTGGCCTGCGCCGCTCCAGGTCGCAAACGATTGTTCCGTAGGTCTGCCCGCGCCTGAAGGCGAAATCATCAATGCCTATGACGGTGAGTTCATCGCTCTGGTCATCAATACGTCGACGAACCACCCGCAACAGTGTGTCGTTGCTCACCGGCATCATCAGGCGATTGGCAAAAGCCGCCGCCGGTCTGCCACCGAGCGCCAAACCAAGGTGGTGGACGATTGTCTCCAGCCGTTGGGTGCGCCGGCCGTAACGAGCCAATACGCTGCCATCGGACTGTTCGCAGAAGATTCGTCGGCCGCACAGAACGGCATCGCACCAGAACCGACGTGCCATGATCATCAACTCTACTCGCCGTCCACCGAGGGGAAGGTCCGCGGGCCGGCGCAAATATCGACTTTGCACTCTTCTGCTTTGCCGTCCGCAGTCTGGACAAGTTCCTAAGGGTTGGCGCGACCGTAGCAGGATTTGAACGCCCTCTGCGACAACCTTCACTCCGTCTACTATGAAGCCGTCCGGCGCGAGGCTCGCGCGCTGAAATCGATGGTGCATCCGCTGATCCTCCCGTGAATCAGCAAAAGCGTTGCCCGTAACAGCAGCAAATGTGAGTCAGAGCCAGTTCTCGGCGGAAATCAACATCGGCGTGTTTTGCGGGGTTTTGGTCTTTCAATTTCTGCAGATTTAGAAGCTTCCAGCGCACTGCCGGTAACTCCGCAGCTTTTGGCAGCCCGATAGCTTCGAAATCAGGTTCGCCGTCGTGGAGCGAAAGCAGGAAGCTTATCGCCCTGTCGTCGAGCTTTGCCAGAATATCCGCTGTCATCCGGTTTCTCGCTGCTTTCAGATCATCGAGGCTGACGGGCTCGACCGTCATCCCTTCGAACTCCTTTACGAAGGCCCCGTCGAGTTCCGAGAGCGAAGGCCTGACCAGTTCGTGCGGAGGGCGCCCAGAGCTCGCGACATAAATCAGGAAGGTCCGAAACAGCGCGTCGGTCAGCCCCTCGTTCTCATAGAGCAGCTTCACGTCAAACAGGTCGCGCGGATGCTGCCGGTCAACCGCCGCATGCAGCTTGCCGCCAAACAGGTCTTCGAACGAGACAACCTGCATTTCGGCGAAGCCGAACGTCTCCTCGACGTTTTCATTCACCCGGCGCCGTTCCGGCGGATGGACGGTGCCCCTCGCGACCGGGGATGTCTCGACCTTGATTTCGGTGTTTCCCTGTCGGACGAGCAGGCGGGTATCATTGTTCCCACCACCGGCTATCCTCTGGACGTTCACACCGCGCATATTGCGTATTAAGTCCTCGCGGATGTGCTCCAATGTCGTGTCGATGTTTTTCAGCGTTGTCTCACGGTCTTCTATCGGCAGATAGGTCAGGTCGATATCGACCGAGAGCCGCGGCATGTCGCGATAAAAGAGGTTGATCGCGGTTCCGCCCTTCAGGGCGAAGGCCTCGTGACGGGCAATGAAAGGAAGGGTTCGCACCAGGAGGTCGACCTGGCGCATGTATTGGTCATGCGCCATTCGGGATTTCCTTCGGCATCAAGTCGGCCGGGACTGTGATGCGGTAGATGGGGTGAAGCCGCCCGCCCGGCGTCAGCGCCCGGTCGCCCTTGCCGAAATCGATGGACGACATGTCTATGTGCTGGCGCCAGGCATGATTGTGCTTGTCGGCAAACACGAAGAAGAGCCGCTTGGTTTTGACGCTTTGGCATAGGCTGAGCAGCGTCGTCAGCAATCTCGGGCGCAGATTGGCGAGGCTCTCGAAGGCTACGTCGATCTTATGGAAGCTTTCCTCTTTGGGGACCTCGTCGAGCATTTCGAGGATCGCGCGCTCGGGTGAGGACATCGGCATTGGCCATCGCCATGGGCTTTGTGCCAGTTCGGGATCCGCGTCGTCGGAAAGGTCAAAGTCGGCGTTTGCAACGCCGGTTGATCCGTCGCCGAACAGTACATTGCTTCTGTTCTTCACATCGGCGTCCGTTCTCAGCTTCGACAACCATCTCGGGATATCGGATCCGTAGAGATACAGGGGAAACTCGCCGCCAAACGACAGATAGTGGCTATGCCCTCGCAAGGAAAGCGAGGTCGCCCCACCGACATGGAATTTGTGCTGCATGAGCCAAACGGCAGAAAGCAGGGGGATTTTCCAGCCGCCGACAGCTTCTGGATTGGCGTCCGAGGGAAATGGTCGGCGGTAGACCCCTGTCATGACGGGCTCAAGCCAGCCCTGTTTGACATAGCCTGAAACGGACTGCCGAGAGATCGCATGGCGGTTCATCCACCCCGAATCCACCAGGAAACCAGGGGGGACTTGCCGCAGAAGCGTCTTTAGCTTTGTCTCTGTCTGTCCGCTCATGTTTGACATTATGGCATGGAATTAAATTGCAGGCGATTCTAACTTTGAAGAGTACAAGATTTGTCTATTAAGGCTTGACCGAACGCGTCAATCTCAAAGTTGAAGGTTGGCGCGACGTCCCCTCCGGGCCGGGCTGTTCGCAGAGCTGAAGCTCCGCCGGGTCTTCTCCCCTTGCGGGCAGCCATCCCTGACACGGATTAGACGAGTAAACTAAGCTGGCTCGGCGGGGTCCGCTGATCGTCATCGAACGAGGATAACGTAACGCCAATCAGCCGAATCCCCTTCTCAGTCGGGAAAAGCGGATCAAGCAGGCTGCCGGCGAGCTCCTGCACGTCGGCAGCCGTTCCGAAAGGCAGGCTCATGGTGCGGCTGCGGGTGATTTGCTGGAAGTCAGCATATTTCACCTTGAGCGTAACCGTTCTCCCGTAGAGCGCCTTTGCCTCGCAATGGCGCCAGACCTTCTCGACCAAAGGGGAGATCTCGGCGCGCGCAGCCTCGAGCTCGAAGATGTCGACGGCGAATGTGTCCTCGGCACCGATCGACTTTCGCGGCCGATCAGGTTGTACGGGACGCTCGTCGATCCCCCGCGAAATCCGATAGTACCATGCCCCCGATTTCCCGAAGTTCGCTTGCAAGAACTCAAGCGGCTTTGACCGCAGGTCGGCACCGGTTACGATCCCAAGGCGCTCCATCTTGGCGGCCGTCGCCGGTCCGACACCATGGAACTTCTTGACCGGCAGCGCGGCCACGAAATCCGGCCCGGCTTTCGGGGTAATGACGGCCTGGCCGTTTGGCTTGTTCAGATCGCTCGCCATCTTCGCGAGGAACTTGCAATAGGAAATTCCCGCCGATGCATTGAGGCCCGTGACCTCCTTGATCCGGGCGCGGATCATCGTGGCGATCTCGGTCGCGATCGGTAGGTCTTGTTTGTTCTCGGTCACGTCGAGATAGGCTTCGTCGAGCGACAACGGCTCGATCAGATCCGTATGTTCGGCGAAGATTTCGCGGATTTGCCCGGAGACGGCGCGATAGACATCGAAACGCGGCGGGACGAAAATCAAATCCGGGCAGCGCCGCCTGGCCGTGATCGAGGGCAGCGCTGAACGCACGCCGAAGGCGCGGGCCTCATAGCTCGCCGCCGCGACAACACCGCGCGCCGCCGATCCGCCAACCGCCACCGGCTTGCCGCGCAATTCAGGGCGATCCCGTTGCTCGACCGATGCGTAGAACGCATCCATGTCGACATGGATGATACGCCGTGGGCGTGATGTATCTTGCCGTTCCTTGTCACCGCCAACGCCGAATTGCGATTCCGATCGCTCCATGGCAACGTCTCTTACGTTGCCGCCGGTGAAAGCGGTCGCCCAAGCCCGTCGGAGGCCAGAGGGTTGCAAGAAGGTCGAGCCGGCATCAAAGCAAGGTATCCTCCGGAGGTTTGGCCGGCGGGTCAACGATGACCAGCATGTTGCCTGGCAACGGCCGTTGCAGATGCTTGACCTCCTCCCACGAGCCGGTGAGCCAGAGATCAACCTCTTCGGGCGTCGTCAGAATCGTCGGCATGGCCTTGAAATGGATCGGTTTGACGATCTCGTTCGGCGATGTCGTCAGGAATCCGTAGAGCTCATATTCCCGCTCGCCATCCCGCACCTTGCGCACGCCTTTCCACGGTGTCCAGAACCCGGCGAAGAACATCAGCGGCCGGTCGGGATTCTGCGCGAACCACGAGTTCGGGACATCGCCGCCCGGCGCCTTGCTTGCAGGATCCGGCTCGGCGAACGACGTGAATGGCACCACGCAGCGGCTCGTCGGCCCGAGCCAGCGCCGCCAGTGCGGTGAGTTCACGTTGCGGATGTTGGTGACGCCGCGATCGTAGTTTCCCTTGACGTAGGCGGGAGGCGTCGGCATGCCCCAGGTCGCGCGCACGATCTCTCGCTGGCCGTCCTCGCCGACGCGCACGATCGGCGCCAGCGTATTCGGATAGACGTCGAAGGACGGCTCGTTCCACCCCGCCTTGTCGCGAAAGGCTTTGGTGAACTGCATCACCGCATCGCGCGTGGTGGTGACGTTGTAGAGGTTACACACGGCCGATCTCCTACCGCCACATGCCGCGCATACGCGCGCCGACATCGAGGCGGACCTGGCGTTGCGCGCCGGTTTCTTGCGGCGCGATCGCAAGCGGCCAGGATCTTCGCTCGAAATACGCCAACAGACTATTCGGAATAAAGCGCGTGCGCGAGGCATAGACATGGCGGTCGCCTGTCGACGTTTGCCCATGCGTGAAGAATCGCTGCGGGACGACGAGGTTGAGACTGTCCTTCGCGCGCGTCATGGCGACGTAAAGAAGCCGCCGCTCCTCCTCGAGCTCATCGGAATTGCCTGCGCCGAGATCGGACGGAATGCAGCCATCAACCGTGTTGAGCACGAACACCGACTTCCATTCCTGGCCCTTGGCGGAATGGATGGTCGACAAGATCAGGTAGTCCTCGTCGAGCAACGGAACGCCGGCCTGGCCTGACGTTGCGTCGGGCGGATCGAGCGTGAGTTCGGTGAGGAAGCGTTCGCGTGATGGATAGCCGGCGGCGATGTCCTCGAGTTGAAGAAGGTCGGCGCGACGCATCTCGAAATCCTCGTGGATGCGCTCGAGATGCGGTTCGTACCATGCGCGCACCTGCCCGGTCTCCGTCGGCCATCCGGCCGCGCGTGATCGAAGATCACCCAACATCGCGACGAATCCCGGCCAGTCGGCCGAGGCGCGCGGCGGTGTCTGAAGCGCCGTGAGCGTTTCCATCGGCTCGGGGCTTTCGGCGAGTGCATCAAGCGCCGTTTGCGCGGTCGACGGGCCGACGCCGGGCAGGAGCTGCATGATGCGGAAGCCGGCGACGCGGTCGCGCATGTTCTGCGCGAACCGCAACGCACCGAGCAGGTCCTTCACATGGGCGCTGTCGAGGAATTTGAGACCGCCGAACTTCACGAAGGGAATGTTGCGGCGGGTCAGTTCGATTTCCAGCGGGCCGCTGTGGTGGCTCGCCCGGAACAGCACGGCCTGTTCCTTGAGCCGCATCCCGGTCTCGCGATTTTCCAACACCTCCTCGGCGACGAAGCGTGCCTGGTCGGCTTCATCGCGCACGGTGACGAGGCAGGGCAGCGCATGCGACTCGCGCTCGGTCCACAGGTTCTTGGTGAAACGCTCTTTCGCCAATCCGATCACGCCATTGGCGGCGGCGAGGATCGGCTGCGTCGAACGGTAGTTGCGATCGAGCGTGATGACGCTCGCGGGAGGGGAAAACTCGCTCGGGAAGTCGAGGATGTTGCGCACAGTCGCGGCGCGGAACGAATAGATCGCCTGTGCATCGTCACCGACGACGGTCAGCCCCCGTCCGGCCGGCTTTAGTCCGGTCAGGATCGTCGCCTGCAACCGATTGGTGTCCTGATATTCGTCGACCAGGACATGGTCCCAGCGGCCGCCGATCTCGTCGGCAAGCGCGGGATCGCTCATGATCTGCGCCCAGTAGAGGAGGAGATCATCGTAATCGAGAACGTTCTGCGCCTGCTTGGCTTCGACGTAGCCGGCGAACAATTCGCGGAGTTGTTTCTCCCAGCCGGAACACCATGGGTAGCTGGCGCGCAGGACCTCGTCGAGCGGCGCTTCCGAATTGACGGCGCGCGAATAGATCGACAGGCACGTTCCCTTCGCCGGAAACCGGCTCTCCGTCTTCGAGAAGCCGAGCTGATGCCGCACGAGGTTCATCAGGTCGGCGGCGTCTTCACGATCATGGATCGTGAATTGAGGATCGAGCCCGATCTCTGCGGCATAATCGCGCAAGATGCGCGCACCAATGCCATGAAACGTGCCGGCCCAGGCGAGGGCATCGGTCATCACGCCCGCCTTGTCGCCGAGCACACGCCTGCAGATACGCTCGACCCGACGCGCCATCTCCGAGGCGGCGCGGCGCGAGAAAGTCATCAGCAGGATACGCCGCGGATCGCCGCCATGAACGATCAGGTGGGCGACGCGATGCGCCAGCGTATTGGTCTTGCCGGAACCCGCGCCGGCGATGATCAGCAGCGGACCTCCGGTCTTGCCGTCGGGTAGGCCGACGCCGTGCTCGACCGCGGCGCGTTGCCTGTCGTTCAATTTTTCCAGATGCGCCGCATTCATCCCCGCCGTCCGATATTCGCTTTGGAATCAACAATCACCCGCGAACATACGGACATTGCGCGGTTTGCCCTCTCATTGTGCCCGTCGATGCTTTCGCAAGACTCCGATTGACTCAATTCCCCCGAGAGAACAAATAAGGAACATAACAGCGTTCAAGGCTGTTGGAAAGCCCTCTGGAGAACCTGCTCGCCCATGCCGGATCGCGCGGCCAGTCCTGTCATTGCCGAACTTCGCCAGCGCATTGCGCGCTTCGAAGCCGGGCAGGGCCGTGCGCGGCAGGTCCTCCCATTTGGCCTGGGCGAGGTCGACGGAAGGCTTCCGGGAGGAGGGTTGGCGCTCGGCTGCCTGCACGAAGTGGCGGGCGGGGCCAACGGCGCCGTCGACGGCGCGGCGGCCGCGTTGTTCAGCGCGGGGATCGCGGCACGGACAAAGGGCAAGGTACTCTGGATCGTGACGCGCCGCGACCTCTTCATGCCGGCGCTGGCGCAGGCCGGGCTTCATCCGGACCGGCTGATCCATGTCGAGGCCGGCGACGAGAAGGCCCTGCTCGCCTGTTGCGAGGAAGGGCTGCGGCATGGCGGGCTTGGCGCTGTCGTCGCGGAGACCGCGCGCCTGGCGATGACGGCGTCGCGACGGTTGCAACTTGCCGCAGAAGGGTCCGGCACGATCGGCATCGCGATCCGGCGCTGGCGCCGGCAGACGGAAGCCGGCGATTTCGGCCAGCCGACGGCGAGCGTCACGCGCTGGCGCGTCTCGGTCCTGCCGTCGGCGCCGCTGCCGGTGCCCGGCCTCGGCCGATCGCGATGGTTGCTCGAGTTGATCCGGTGCAAAGCCGGGGAGAGTGCGGATTTTGTAGTGGAAGCGTGTGATGACTCGGGTCGTATCGCTCTTCCTTCCGAGGTGGCCGACCGATCGCCTCAGAAGGAAATCGGGCGCCGCATCGCCTCCATGTGATGCGCCGCTCATCCTGGCCGGCCGCGACAGCAGGCGGCGTGTCGTCGCAGCGCTCGACGCCAACGCCGAGAGCCTGGGGCTTCGCCCCGGCATGCCGGTCGCCAAGGCCCAGGCGCTCGCGCCGGGCCTCGTCATCATGGAGGCCGACCCGCGCGCCGACGCCGAGGGGTTGCAGAAGCTGGCATTGTGGGCGTTGCAGCGCATTTCGCCGATCGTCATGGCCGATGCGCCGGACGGACTGGTGATCGACACGACCGGCGCCGATCATCTGCACG
>JBDZVC010000265.1:0-6201 GCA_040255475.1 Phyllobacteriaceae bacterium
CTTCTAAGCCGGGTGTCGCAGGTTCGAGCCCTGCCGGGATCGCCATAGTTTCAATAGCTTATCGCGAAAAACTGGTCTCACGCCGTGGGCGCCGGAAATATCTCGCCGAAGCTCGCCGGCGCTGCAAGGGCCGCCAGCCAGAGCCTGTCTATCGACGACAGAATGCCAGCATCGAGCCCACCCGGCAGCCTCCAATAGTCACCCGTCGGCACATGGATGTTCTGCCGTGCTTCCAGCGCCGCGACTTCGGCCCGTGTCGCCTCCGCGATGCAGGCGCGTATCCGGGCGAGGCCGGCGCGATGGACTGCCGCGAGGCTTCCTCTGAGCAAGGCCGGCGCCATCCTCGGAAAGGTCAGCCGGCTTTGCGGCAATTCGGAAAAATTGACGCACAGGCAATCCTTCCCGGCAGCCATGATCGCCAGGCGATTCGCCTTGGCTTCCAGGCTTTGCAGGGTGGGATCGGAGCGGAGAGGATCCGCCGTACCGAAGCCGTAGAAATGCGAGGGACCAGCACGCCGATCGTAGATCATGTCGCAGCCGCAGAAGGCCATGATGTCAGGCTTCAGCGCATCCAGCACCCAATAGGCGGCGGAGAACACCATCGTGCCGCCGGCATAGACGATCCCGCCGAAGCGGTTGTTGGCCGGGACGTAATCCTCATATGTGATGATCCGCTGCCCCGACGCCGGTTGCGGCCGTCTTTCCTCGGGGAAATCCTCCGGATGGACCAGATGCGTCCAGTCGGGCCGTACCCGCCAGGCATTGTTGATGGCTACGATCTGGCTGATGTGGCGCGTATCGAATTCCCGCGCCCGGACGGCTTCCGGAGCGCTGCCGATGACAAGGACAACTTTCGTCAAGAGCGGCCCCTACCGCGAATTCCCCTGCTCGCAGGCGGCATTCGCCTCCATCGATCGGGAAGACATACGACATGAACCGATCGCAGGGTCAATACGACGAAGGCCGCACCGCCATCGCTGGTGACAACCGCGACTTTGCAGCCGCGACCTGCGGGCGCCCTGCCTACGAACGCCTTGTCAGGAGGACCGCGAGCAGCCCGATAATGCCAACGGCGACCGCAGCCGTGACAACCGGATTTTCGCGGGCGGCATCACGTGCATGCCGTGCGCCTCGGCGCAGATCCGGCATGGCGTCATGGACGTGCTCCCACAGTTCGTCATAGAGGTGGCCGGCACCATCGCGAGCGTCTGAATAAGCGGCCCGTCCTTGCCTTGAGACTATCTTTTGGAGGGAAGAGACCTGGCCGGAAAGCTGGGCGATCTGGTCCTGCACGTCGCCCTGGAGGTCTTCGCGAAAGTGGTTGAGCGCCGATGCCATGGCAAATTCCTTGCTTGAACGATGGATCGATTCTTCAACGGCAGCAGGCGGTTTTCGTTCCGCCTCAAGCTCTTGGCGTCTCCAGACGACGCGCCCAGTTTTCGGTCCGGCCGGAAGCAAGTCGCGCATCGACCAGCCGCTGCCAACTGTCGGGCAGGCTCGGCAATGCCGCCAGTTCCTCGAGCGCGGAGCGGTTCATCCGATCGTGGTAGAGAAGATGCGACACCCGGCCAAGCGACCATTCGGGATGCGGCCGTTCCGCGAGGAAGCCATGGTCGCCGGCGGCGATAACGCCCGGTTCGATCACGCGGAAATACCAGCCGCTGCGGCCGGTCTCCTGTACGCGGCGTGCCATATCGGGGAGGTCGAAGCGCAGGTTCAGCCTCCAGCATGGCTGCCGGGCCTGGCTGACCTCTATCAGAGCCGACCCGGCCCGCCAGCGGTCGCCAAGGCAGAAATCGGCTTCGGTCGCGTCGCCGACGACCAAATTCTCGCCGAAGGCTCCGGGGCGGAAGCAGTCTGCCCGACACGGCAGCTCGGCGGCCCAAAGCGGCAGATGGGCGAGCGCATAGGCGTGGAGCGCCTTATGCGGTCCGCCATGATGCTTCCGGTCGCCCTGCTCGTCTCCATCGAGCCCGAGTGGCCCGGCCATGACCGGACCGGCCACTTGCTGCTTGTCGATGGCGCTCGGAACGCCTGCCGGGCCGAGCGGCGCCACCCGGCCGATGCGCAGTTCGGCGATTTCGAAAGCTTCCCCTGGCCGCACGGGCATTAATTAACGTCCATTTGTGTCGCCTCCTCACCCGAATGCTGCCGCAGCATCTCGGCTGAAAGGATCATCAGGGAATAGCTGACGGCCTTCGGCGGCCAGCCCGCCTTGATGGCGATCTCGGCAAGGCCGGTGAGCGACGGTTCGAGCGCCAGACGGCATTCCGTCAGATAAAGCAGGTCGTCCGGATGTCTGGTCGGTGCGTTGATCTTCGCCGTGGCCATGAATTACTCGCATCGGATTGCCCGCTGTTGCCCAATGCTTATTTGGATGGAATTCACCGCAACAACAAGGGAGCATAAGGGACTATATGGGTGCCGGACAGCAGTCACCCGGGCAGCGGCATGCGGCGTATCACCTCATCTCCGGCGGGATGCCGACGGCAGTGCGGTCGATCACCTCGCGCAGCGCAAACGAGGAGTTGATCTTGGTGACATGCGGCATGGCGGAGAGCCATTGCTTGTGGATGCGCTCGTAGTCCTCTAGGTCGCGGGCGGCGATCCTCAATATGTAGTCGTACTCGCCGGACATCAGGTGGCAGGAAAGCACGTTCGGGCAGCGCTTCACCGCCGCCTCGAAATCGGCCAACGATTTCTCGAACTGGCCGGAAAGCGAAATGTGCACGATCACCGTCATCCGGTGCGATAGCGCGCCGTTGGAAAGCTGCGCGTGATAGCCGAGGATGACACCGGTGGTCTCAAGGATATCGAGTCGGCGCGAGCAGGCTGATTGCGAAAGGCCGACCTTCTCGGCCAGCGCGGCGTTGGAAATGCGGCCATTCTTCTGAAGCGTGTCGAGAATGGCGATATCGATCCTGTCGAGAGCCATTATCCGCGATTTCTTCTGTGAACTCAGGAGATCGAGCAAAACTTATCGAAAATGTGGGCATGCCACAACCGAATTCGCAAGCACGTTCGACCGATTTTGTGCTTCACTTGAGGTATAATGCAACAATGCCGCTCGCGACAGGAGGAGCCCATGCGTGTCGGTTGCCCAAAGGAAATCAAGAATCACGAATACCGCGTCGGCCTGACCCCGGGTGCGGTACGTGAATATACCGCCCACGGCCATGAAGTGCTGGTCGAAACCAGGGCCGGCGCCGGTATCGGGGCCGACGACAATGCCTATCGCACGGCCGGCGCCCGGATTGCCGGGACGGCAGCGGAAATCTTCCAGAAATCCGACATGGTCGTGAAGGTGAAAGAGCCGCAGCCGAGCGAATGGGCGCAGCTTCGCGAAGGCCAGATCCTCTATACCTACCTTCATCTCGCGCCCGACCCGGAGCAGACCAAGGGATTGCTCGGCTCCGGCGTCACGGCGGTCGCCTACGAGACGGTGACTGACGAGCGCGGTGGACTGCCGCTGCTCGCGCCGATGTCGGAGGTAGCCGGCCGGCTTTCGATCCAGGCTGGCGCCGTGGCGCTTCAGAAGCCGAATGGCGGCCGCGGCGTGCTGCTCGGCGGCGTGCCGGGCGTTCTGCCGGCCAAGGTCGCCGTGATCGGCGGCGGCGTCGTTGGCCTGCATGCGGCGCGGATGGCCGCCGGCCTTGGAGCCGAGGTGACGGTCATCGACCGCTCGATCCCCCGCCTGCGCCAGTTGGACGACATCTTCGGTGGCCGCATCCACACACGCTATTCGACGGTCGAGGCACTGGAAGAAGAGTGCTTTTCGGCCGATCTGGTGATCGGCGCGGTGCTCATTCCCGGCGCCGCAGCGCCGAAACTGGTTACCCGCGAGATGCTGTCGGGCATGAAGAAGGGCGCGGTTCTGGTCGATGTCGCCATTGACCAGGGTGGCTGCTTCGAGACCTCGCATGCGACCACCCATTCCGACCCGACCTATGAGGTCGACGGCGTCATCCACTATTGCGTGGCCAATATGCCCGGCGCCGTGCCGGTGACTTCGGCACATGCGCTCAACAACGCAACGCTCCATTACGGCCTCCAGCTTGCTGACAAGGGCCTGAAGGCGCTCGTGGACGAGCCGCATCTGAGAAACGGCCTCAACGTCCACAAGGGCAGAATCACCAACGCGGCGGTCGCCGAGGCACTCGGCTACGAACTGGCCGAGCCAAAGAAGGTCTTGGCAGCCTGAACGCATTGAGGAAGGCTGGCGCTTCGGAGCCGGCCTTCCACCATAGGTGCATATTTCAGGCGCACCCAATCGGCTTAGGCAATAAGCATTAAAATACATGTGCCTGTGGCATTTCGATCACAACCTTAACGCGACAAGGCATGCTATCTAATCCGCATCAGTTCCTTTTGGGCGGGTTAATACATGTTTAGAACTTTCAGGATGGCGCTGCTTGGCGGCGCGAGCGCTATTATTTTGGTATCGGCAAGCTATGCGGCCGATATGGTCGAGCCGGCGCAGGCGCCGCAGCCGGCTGCCGCCGGCATGAACTGGTCCGGCTTCTATGTCGGCGTCGGCGGCGGCTTCGGCGCAGTCGGTTACAATACCGGCATCGGGTTCGGTAATATCGGCGGCGGCGGTGTCTTCGGTGAACTCACCGCCGGCTACGATCAGATGCTGACTGAACGACTTCTTCTGGGCGGTTTCATCGACACCCATCTCGGCACGATCGGACCGGAATTGAAGGCCGCCTTTGGCGGTCCATCGGAGAAAATCATCAACAATTATGGCTTCGATGTCGGCGCCCGGTTAGGCTATCTGCTTAACGGCAGCACCCTCGGCTATGTCCTGGGCGGATATACATGGCAGCAGATCAAGGCGTCAGGCGGGGGCGTTAGCGAGCACGAAAATCTCGACGGTTACATGCTCGGTCTCGGCATGGAGACCGCGATAAGCAATAACTGGTCCATCAAGACCGAATACCGTTACGGCCGTTACAGCGGCGACGTGGCAGGGGAAGAGTTGAAGCCCTCCACCCACACGTTCCACATCGCGGCAAATTACCGGTTCGGCGCCAATGGGACCGCCCCCGCCATCGCTTCTCCGGCCTATGACTGGTCAGGTTTCTATCTCGGTGCTTCGGTCGGCGCGGGTGAAGCCGTCAATGATACGACGCTGGCCGGCGCTTTTAATCTGAACGGCCTCACCGGCGACGGCATATTCGGCGAACTGAATGCCGGCTACGATCACGATTTCGGCAATTTCGTCGCCGGATTGATGGTGGATGGAAATTATTCCGACATCAAGACCGACTTTCTCGGGGTCGGCCATCTGAAATCGGACTATGGCTTCGATATTCTCGGCCGCATCGGCATGAAGGTAAACCCCTCCACTCTAGCCTATGTGCTCGGCGGCTATAGCTGGGGTCATTTCAAGGCAGAACTGCCCGGCATCAGCTATGGCTGGGGCAGCAGCGGCTACTCGGTCGGCGGCGGCCTCGAAACGGCCATCTCAACCAACACGACGCTCGGCATCGAATATCGCTACGCGCAGTTTTCGGATAAAGACATCTCATCCGGGCTCGGAGCGCCTCCCGGCTTGCTAAAGGTTGAGCCCTCTTCCCACACGGTGCGCGTCGGCCTGAAGTACAAGTTCAACTGATCGCCGCAACCCATTCGGATCGGCCTCCGATTGCCCGCCGTCTCCCTGCCGGCGGGCTTTTCCTTTGCAGGAAACCCAACCCCTTCTCGGCAACAAAAAAGCGGAGCAAAAGCCCCGCTTCCTCGTATGCGAGGATCATGCCGCCGGTCCATCCGCGGTCAGCTTGTCCTCGTGCATTTGCTGTCTACCGCTTCGATACGACAGCGGCATGACAGCCAGGATCAAGCATCGCCTGGTTTGGTTAACGACCGGTTAACGCGGGCGGGCCTATACGGCGTCGATGCGACATTGATAGCAATTATTACGCGCCGATCGCACATGGACATAGGTGACGTCGTCGCGAGCCAGCAGCGTCTCGGCCCTCGCTGCGATCCCGGCGGTCGGAACGACGGCGCCCGTCCCGTAGACGATGCGATCGTCCGCTCCATAGCCGCGCACGATATAATCCGGGCTGGCGAGTATCTCCGGTTGCTTCGAGCCGGACAGCGCGCGTTCGCATTCGGCCGCATGCAGGAAGATAGGCCCCGTCTCCGCATAGGGCTGGAGTTCCGGGAAAGGCCGATAGGCTAGGACGATATATG
>JBDZVC010000266.1:0-6199 GCA_040255475.1 Phyllobacteriaceae bacterium
GGACGGCGCCCTCTCACGGCGCAAACAGGGGTTCGATTCCCCTTGGGCGTACCAGATTTCTTCTCTCGGCAGTAACTCGCCCTCTTTCGGTTCCTTCGCCCTGAGCGAACGGCGCGGCGGTAAGGGTTCAACCGGTACGCATGAAATCGAGAAAGGCCGCTTCCGCGCGCGAGCGTGAACGATCGCCATGGCGCAGAGCGGTGAAGCGGCGTTCGGGAAAGGCGAGCGGCAGCACGGTGAGATCGCCCGCTGCGAGCTTCGCTTCCGCGACGAGACGCGAGATGACCGTCGCGCCGGCGCCGGCTTCCACCGCGCTCCTGACCGCCTCGTTGGAAGGAAGCTCGAGGGTGATGTCGAGCGTATCCGGATCGATGCCGTAGGCGCGTACGGCGCCCTCGAATATCTGCCTCGTGCCGGAGCCGCGCTCGCGTAACGTCCATTTGAGCGCCGCCAGGTCTTTCGGCTTCATCGTTCCCTTCGCGGCGAAGGGATGGTCGGCGGCGACGACGAGCACGAGCTGGTCGGCGCCGACATCGATGCGGACCAGAAGCGGGTCCTCGACATCCCCCTCGACGAAACCGATATCGGCGTCGCCCGCCGCGACGGCGCGCGCGACGCCAGCCGTGTTGTCGATGACCAGCGACAGCTCGATATGCGGGCGCGCCTCGTGGAAGCGGGCGATGAACCGGGGCAGGAAATAGCCGGAGATCGTCTGGCTCGCCCAGAGCGCCAGCCTGCCGCGCTCCAGCCCGTCCAGTTCGGCGAGTGTCTGGCTGGCCTGGGCCAGCCGCTTGAGAACGGCGCGCGCCTCCGGCAGGAAGACGCGGCCGGCCTCCGTCAGCTCGATGTGGCGGCCGACCCGGTTGAAGAGCCTGGTTCCGAGCCCGCTCTCCAGCGCCTGCACGGCGGCGCTCGCCGCCGACTGGGTCATGTTGAGCGCACTCGCCGCCTGCGTGACATGCAGCCGCTCCGCCACGGCGATGAAGACGCGAAGCTGTTCGAACGTCATTTCCGCCGGCTCGCTGTCACCGCCCCGCCTTTCCCATTCCCCGAGCGAGCGATATCAGCCGATCGTGAGGATGAGGGCAAGGCTGAAACAGGAGATGAACACCCACGAGAGAGCTCCCAGCGCCAGCGGGCGCACGCCCTTCGCCCTCAGCTTGCGGATGTCGGTCTCGAGCCCCATGGCGGCGAGCGCCATTGTGAGCAGGAATGTCGTCACCGGCGTCACCGCATGCGTGGCGTCGGCAGGAATGATGCCCAGGCTGTTGACGCCGATCATGGCGATGAAGCCGAGCACGAACCAGGGCATCGGCGTCTTCCTGCCCGCCTTCGCGCCCGAGGCGCCGGCTCCCCGCCGGACAGCGATGATGCCGAGCGTCATGACCAGCGGCGCCAGAAGCATCACGCGGCTCAATTTGGCGATGGTGCCGAAATCGCCCGCTTCCTTGCCGTGCTGGAACGCGGCGGCGACGACCTGCGCGATCTCGTGGATCGAGCTTCCGGCCCACAGGCCGTAATGGTGCATGTCGAGGTGGATCAGCGTGCCGAGCGCGGGATAGAGGAACATGGAGAGCGTGCCGAACACGGTGACGCAGGCGACCGCGTAGGCAACGTCCTCGTCCGAGCCCTCGGTGACCGTATTGGTGGCGATCACCGCCGAGGCGCCGCAGATCGAGGTACCGGCCGCGATCAGTTCGGCAAGCTTCCGCTCGACGCCGAGAACGCGGCCCATCGCCTTGGTGAGCGTGAAGGTGGCGATGAGCGTCACGACGATGATGCCGATGCCGGTTCCACCCACCGCGGCGACCTGGCTGGCCGTGAGCTGCAGGCCGAGCAGGATGATCGCCAGCCTCAGGATGCGGCGCAGGCTGAAGACGACGCCGCCCTTGGCGCGCGCCGGCGTACCGACGATGTTGTGGAAGAGGATGCCGAGCAGGATGGCGAGGATCATCGGGCTGAACGTGTCGATGCCGGGAACCTTCCGGAGGACGTAAGCCAGCCCCGCGATCGCCATGGTGAGCAGCAGGCCAGGGGCAAGCCCGAAGGCCGTGCCTGCGGCGGAGGCGCGGCCGTTGCGTTCTTTCGGGGGAAGGACGGTAATCGTGGCATCGGACATCGGAAGCTCCATTATCTGCAGCCCTTCTGACCGCAAGGCTTCTATCGATCCAACAGATTGGTCTGGTTACTTCGATCGTGTTTATCACTTGATTGAAAGCCGCGGTCGTCGCGTTTGCGCCTGTGCCTGATCGCGACGCCATCGCTCGTTAAGGTTAGTCAAACGTTAAACCTTGTCGTCCACATTGCGGGAGGGAAACGGGGTTTGTCGCGGGGGCGCGTCCGGTGGGACTCGAGGACGAAGAACAAGAAAAATATGGTCTTCCGGATGCCGGTGCAGGCAGGAAGGATGATTCGCCGAAGCCGGGAATGCGAGCCGATACACATTGGTCGGCAAGCGATGCCGCCGACCTCCGCCGGCTTCTCGAGATCAGCGCCGACTGGGTATGGCGAACCGACGCCAGCCACACTTTCGTCCATCTTTCCGACGGTATCGAAGCGGCCACCGGGATGAAGCCGAGAAAGGCGCTCGGCAGGACCTGGTTCGATTTCCTTCCGATGACTGCCCGCCTGAATAAGGAATATCAGGCGCATCTCGACGATCTGAAGGCGCATCGCCCTTTTCGCGAGTTCGTGTACGAAGTGGCGAACGCGCCGGCCCATTGCCGCTGGCTTTCCGTTTCGGGCTATCCCGTCTTCGACGGGAAGGGCGCCTTTGCGGGCTATGAGGGCACGGGCCGAAACGTTACGAACCTTTTCGCTACGCAGGACGCGCTGGACGAGATGCGCGGCCAGCTCAAGCAGTCGCAGGATCTTCTGGGAGCGGTGTTCGAAGCGCTCGACGCCGGCATCGTCGTCTACGACCAGGAGGACCGGCTCCTGCTGTCGAACAGCCGCATGGCCGAACTCTATCCTCATCTCGGCAATGTGGCCGAGCCGGGCATGGCGCTTCGCGACCTGCTCGCGAGCGCCTATGACCACGGCCGGTTCGTCGATGCTCCGGGCGCCGAGAGCGCCGCGCGGACGACGGAGCGGGGCCGCTGGGTGAGGGAGCGGCTGGAGGAATATTGGGAGCCCTACACCGAGCTCGAACAGAGGCTCGACGACGGAAGGTGGGTGCATCTGCGCAACCGCCGCCTGGATAACGGCATGTTCATTGGGCTCAGGACCGACATCACCGCCATCAAGGAGCGCGAGAGGGCTCTCGAGCGCGCGCTCGATCAGGCCAGGCACACGGAAGTGCTGCGCTCCGCCCTCGATCTCATGGAAGACGGCTTCGCGCTCTACGATGCCGATGACCGGCTCGTGCTGTTCAACCCCGCCTATGTGAAGATGCATGTGGGGATGGAAGATCAGATCCGTCCGGGCATGACCTTCGAGGCGGTGCTGCGCGCGGCCATAAGGTTCGGCATGGTGGATATCGGCACCGCCGATGTCGAGGCCTATGTGGCCACCGCCCTGAAGGCGCGCAAGGAGGGTCCGAGCGCCGAGAAGATGCTGCATTTCTCCGACGGGCGCTGGGTGATGCGGCGCGAGGTGCGCACGCCGGAAGGCGGGATCATGGGCATCCGCACCGACGTGACGGAGATGAAGAAGCGCGAGGAGCAACTCGCAGAGGCGAGCCGCCAGGCCGAGGAGCTTCTGTTCGACCTGACGCGGACCATCGAGGCGATGGACATGGGCGTCGTCGTGGTCGATGCCGATATGCGCGCCGAGATCATCAACCCGGCCTTCTACGAGCAGTGGAAGATGACGCCGGAGCAGGTCGGGGTCGGCAATCATTTCCGTGATCTCATGGACATCAACCGCCACAACGGCATCTACGACCTGCCGGACGAGCGCTGGGAGGACTACGTCGCTTCGCGCGTGGGCGAAATCCGCGCCGGCGACGTGGCGCCGCGCGAGTTCAAGCGCGCCGACGGCCGCACCCTCATCTATTCCGTCACGACGCTTTCCGGCGGCAAGCGGCTGGTCTCCTATTTCGACATCACCGAGATGAAAGACCGCGAGGCCGCGTTGGCCGAGGCGCTCGAGAAGGCGAAACTCGCCGAGGCGGTCATCGACAGCCTGCCCAATCCGATCTTCGTCAAGGACAAGGACCTCAATTTCGTTCTCGCCAACAACGCCTTCGCCTCGATCTTCGGCAAGAAGCCGCGCGACGTCGTCGGAAGGAAGGCGATCGACGTGGTGCCGGAAGTCGAGGCGCTGCAATTCGAGGAAAACGAAAGACAGGTCTTCGCGACCGGCGAACTGCACCAGAGCGAAGAGGATTTCGAGCTGGACGGAGAACCGCGCTCGCGGGTCGTGCGCAAGAACCGCGTCCGCACGGAAAGCGGCAAGGATTACGTCGCCTGCACCATCTTTGACATCACCGACATGCGCCGCCGCGAGATCGAAGCGCAGGAAGCGCGCCGGCATCTGGCGAATGTGCTGGAACTCCTCCCGGCCGGCGTCATCATCTACGACCGCGACGACAAGTTCGTCCTGGCCAACCGCCACGTCCAGGACATGCTGAAGGGCATGGAAGCGACTTGGGTCGAAGGCCAGTCGCTCGAACATGCTATGCGCATCGCGCATGAGGCCGGCTATTTCCGCCACAGCGACGATCCCGAGCTCGACGCGCTCTACGACACCGACAAGGAAGCCTGGATCAGAGGCAAGGCCGAGAAATACCATCTGCCTCACGCGGTCTATCAGCGCCGCAATCCGGACGGGCGCTGGTACCAGGTTTACGATACACGCACGCCCGAGGGTTCGTTCGTCGGCGTCCGCGTCGACATCACCGAACTGAAAGAACGCGAGGAGGCGCTGCGCGAAAGCTCGCGCGAGAACGAACTTTTCCGCTCCATCATCGACAATGTGCCGGTCGCTATCTACGCCAAGCAGACGGACCTCAAGCTCATCTACGTCAACAAGGGCTGGTGCGAGCTGACCGGCATCGAGTGCGGCCAGGCGATCGGCAAGACCGATGCCGACATTTTCGGGCCGGACGGCGAAGCCTTCATGCGCGACGACCGCGCCGTGCTGCGCTCGCGCAAGGCACAGATATTCGAGGAAACGGCGACGTGTGCGGACGGATCGGTCCGCTACCAGGAGGCGCGCAAGAGCGTCATGGCCGCGTCCGACGGCTCGCTATACCTGATCGGCTCGACCACCGATGTCAGCGAGATGAAGGAACGCGAGCGCCAGTTGCGCGAGGCGCAGCAGAACGCCGTGCTCGCCGACCGCGCCAAGTCGGAATTCCTCGCCAATATGAGCCACGAAATCCGCACCCCGATGAACGGCGTGCTCGGCATGGCGGAGCTCCTGGCGAAGTCGGATCTCGATCCGAAGCAGAAGACCTTCACCGACATCATCGTGAAATCGGGCAATGCGCTTCTGACCATCATCAACGACATTCTCGATTTCTCCAAGATCGACGCCGGTCAGATGGTGCTCGATCCGGCGCCGTTCAATCTCGTCGAAGCGATCGAGGACGTGGCGACGCTTGTTTCCACCCGCGCCAAGGAGAAGGACCTGGAACTGATCGTGCGGGTCGATCCCGACTTGCCCGAAATGTTCGTCGGCGATGTCGGCCGTATCCGCCAGATCATCACCAACCTGATGGGGAACGCGGTCAAGTTCACCGATACTGGCCACGTGCTGGTCGACGTCAACGGACATGTCGAGAACGGTGCCGGGAAACTGCGCATCAATGTGACCGACACGGGGATCGGCATTCCGAAGGACAAGGTTGATCTCGTCTTCGACAAGTTCAGCCAGGTCGACGCCTCCTCGACCAGGCGGCATGAAGGCACCGGTCTCGGTCTCGCCATCACCTCGAAGCTGGTCGCCATGATGGGCGGCGAGATCGGCGTGGAAAGCGAGTTCGGCAGGGGCTCGACCTTCTGGTTCACGCTGGAATTGCCGACCGGCGCGGCGACGGCGCGGCGCAAGCCGATGCCGATCGACGTAACCGGCTCGCGCATCCTTATCGTCGACGACAATGCGGTGAACCGCGCCATTCTCTCCGAGCAGATGGCCTCCTGGTCGTTCGATGCCTGTGCGGCAGAATCGGGCGAGGAAGGGTTGAGGGTGCTGCACGCCGCCGCGCAGCACGGCATCAGCGTCGACTGTATCGTGCTCGACTATCAGATGCCGG
>JBDZVC010000267.1:0-1894 GCA_040255475.1 Phyllobacteriaceae bacterium
CAGCTTGACGCCGAATGTGGTCGGCTCGGCATGGATGCCGTGGCTGCGACCGATGGTGATCGTGTCCTTGTGTTCGAAGGCGCGCTTCTTCAGCGCTGCCAGCAGCGCGTCGAGATCGGCGAGCAACAGGTCGCTCGCGCGGGTGAGTTGCACCGACAAACAGGTATCGAGCACGTCCGACGAGGTCATGCCCTGATGGATGAAGCGTGCGTCGGGCCCGACGAATTCAGCCAGATGCGTCAGGAAGGCGATGACGTCATGCTTCGTCTCGCGCTCGATCTCGTCGATGCGGGCGACGTCGAACTTCGCCTTCCCGCCCTTTTCCCAGATCGTCTTCGCCGCTTCCTTCGGGATGACTCCCAGTTCGGCGAGCGCGTCGCAGGCATGCGCCTCGATTTCGAACCAGATGCGGAACCGGGCTTCGGGCGACCAGATGGCGACCATTTCAGGACGCGAATAGCGGGGAATCATGATGGGCGGCCTTTCCGGATGGCGGCTTGAGGATGCCTCCTAGCAGAGCCGGGCCGGCTGCTCAACGCTCGGACCACACCGGCAGCACGTCTCCGGCCGAAGATGTTGCCGCGTACACCCCGCGCGCAATGGCACGCGCCATCGTGGCGCCGGCGGCGGCGTAGAGATCGATGGCTTCGTCCAGGTCGAGCGTCCGCCCGCTTTGGCCAGTCGCCAGCGCGAAGACAAGGTCGCCGTCGATCGGCGTATGCGCCGGCCAGATCGCTCTTGCGAAGCCGTCATGGGCCGCGATCGCCAGCCGCTTTGCCGCTGCCTTGGTCATCACGGCGTCGGTCGCGATCACGGCGATCGTCGTATTCTCGCCGAGGCGTGGCTCTCGTGATTTGAGCCTCACATCCTGCGTGTCTGCCGGGAGCGGGTGCGGTAGGCCAAGCCCACCGAACTCGTCGCCGATTTCAAAAGGCGCGGCCCAGAAATGCCGCGACCGCCCGACCGTCACCGAGCCTACTCCGTTCGCGACGGCGAGAGCTCCGACCGTCACGCCGCTTGTAAGCACCGTGGAGGCGGAGCCGAGGCCACCCTTCAGGCCCGCGGTCAGTGCGCCCGTGCCGGCTCCTTCCGTGCCAAGCACGAAATCCACTGCGGCCTGTCCGACCGCTTCGAAGCCGAGTTCGCGATAGGGCGGATAGCGGCCCCAGCCCTTGTCGCCGCCATTGGCGAGATCGAACACGATCGCCGCCGGCGCGATCGGCACACGCATCCCGGCGATCTGGAAGCCGATTCCTTTCTCGCGCAACGCCGCCTGCACGCCGGACGCCGCGTCAAGCCCGAAGGCGGAGCCGCCGGACAGGACGATGGCGTCCACTTTCTCGACCAGATTGTGCGGTTCGAGCAGGTCGGTCTCGCGCGTTCCCGGCGCGCCGCCGAGGACCTGCACGCCGGCCACGGCCGGCTCTTCGCAGAAGACCACGGTCGTCCCGCTCTTCACTTTTTCGTCGGCTGCATTGCCGACCAGAAGGCCGGCCACGTCGGTGATAAGGTTCTTCGATCCGGCCCGGTACGCCATCAATGCGCTTCCACGAATGAATTGCCGTCCCATTCGTAGAGACGGTAGGGATTGCCAACGACGTCGCCCTTGTCGTCGAAACGGATGGGGCCGATCGCGGTGTCGAAACGGGTGTCTTCCATGCGCTTCTGAAAGCCTCCCTGCGCGCCCTGCTGTGAGAGGGCTGAAGCCGCGATCTGCAAGGCGGCGTAGCCCGGCAGCACATAGCCCTCGGGCGAAATGTCGGCCGCTGCCAACTGAAAGAGCGCGACCCGGTCCCCGCTCACCGACCAGTCGGGAAGCCCGATCATAAGCGTTCCCCGGGCGAGCGGCACGTCGCCGGGCGCGGCCCTCAGCGCCTCGCCTCCGGCAATCGTC
>JBDZVC010000267.1:1994-6187 GCA_040255475.1 Phyllobacteriaceae bacterium
GGCGAGCGGCACGTCGCCGGGCGCGGCCCTCAGCGCCTCGCCTCCGGCAATCGTCAGTTTCAGGCCGAGCTTGGCCGCGTCGCGTCCGATGATGGCGATGTCGCTGCGGTCGCCGCCGGCGAAGACATATTCCGCGCCGGCTTTCTTCAATCGGCCGACAAGTCCGATCTGGTTGTCCATCTGCGGGCGGAAATTGTCGGTGAAGACCGGCTTCAGCCCCGCCTGTTCGGCCGCCAGGCGGAAATTCTCCGACAATTCTCGGCCGTAGATAGTGCCGTCGTCGATGATGGCGAAGAGCTTGTCGGCCCACCTCTTCGTGAGGATGCCGGCTACCGCCTTCGATTCCTCGTCGTCGCGCGGTGCGAGCCGGTAGACCGGCCAGCCCGTCTTGTAGCGCTTGTCGGTAAGGCTGTTTGCGCGCACGCCGGGCGTAATGACCGGGATGCCGGCTTCCTTCAGGATCGGCAGCGCCGCCTCGATCGCCTCCGTGCACAGGAAGCCGACGACGGCGCCCACCCTGGCATCGACGAATTGCTGCGCCGCTTTCGCCCCGCCGTCGGCGGTGCAAGCGCTGTCGGCCGTCTCCAGCGTCACGGTTGCGCGGGCATGGTTCGCCGCAGCGGTTTCCACGCCGGCCTGCAATTGCTCGCCAAGCATCGCGTCCGCCCCGCTGAGAGGCGCGGCGAGCCCGATCGAGATTTCCGCCGCCATGGCGTCTCCAGCAGTCATTGAAAGCCCGGTGCCGAGCAGGACTGCAGCGATCAGGGCTGATTTTGTCGCGCGCATCGGCGGATTGTTCTGGCAGCTTCGTGACGGTCGTCTCGTCGTGTAGGACGCTCGCGCGCAACAAGCAACACACCGGCCGGCTGGACTTCACGGCCCCGGCTTTCGGTAATGTCGGGGGCGCCGGCCCGTTCCCGCCGTGGACAAGGGCGGCGATGTATGGCGAAATGGCGCCGGACGGTGGTGTCGATCCCGATTTTGCCGCATTTTCGGCTACGCAAAGACACCAGAGATTCGCATCTCGGAAGCGCTTCGCTTCCGCCAATCGAGGGGAGATTTTCATGAAGACCAGAATGATCGCGGTGCTCGTCGCCGCCGCGCTCGGTGCCGCCTGCACGACCGATCCCTATACGGGACAGCAGAAGATGTCGAACACGGCAGGCGGCGCGTTGCTCGGCGCGGCAGCGGGTGCCGGTCTCGGCCTGCTCGCCGGCGGCAACGACCGCCGCAACGCGCTGATCGGCGCCGGCGTCGGTGCGCTCGCGGGCGGTGCGGTCGGCGCCTATATGGACAATCAGGAAGCGCAGCTTCGCGCCCAGCTCCAGGGCACCGGCGTCTCGGTGACGCGCGAGGGCAACCGCATCATCCTCAACATGCCCTCCAACATCACCTTCCCGACGGATCAGGATGCCGTCCTGCCAGCCTTCTATCCGACACTGAACTCGGTGGCGCTGGTCCTGAGGAAGTACAACCAGACGCTGATCGACGTGAACGGTCATACCGATTCGACCGGCAGCGAGCAGTACAATCTCGATCTGTCCAGGCGGCGTGCGCAGTCGGTCGCGAGCTATCTCTCGGCACAGGGCGTCGATGGCCGCCGCTTCGCAATCAACGGATTCGGCAAAAGCGATCCGATCGCCTCGAATGCCACCGAGGCGGGCCGTGCCCAGAACCGCCGCGTCGAGATCTACCTGACGCCGATCACCTGAGGGGCTGTCCCGGTCCTTTCCCTCACGAAAGTGGGGGAGAGGTGTCGAGCCTTGAACTTGTCGAAGGGCGGGACCGAGAGGGGGCGCCCAGCCTGAAACGCTTCACAGCGCTTTCGCGATACGCGCTGCCAGCCTCGCATTGTTCTCCACCAGCGCAATGTTGGTGACGAGGCTCCTGCCGTCGCTCAGCTCGAGGATTTTCGAAAGCAGGTAGGGTGTGACGGCCTTGCCGCCGATGTTCTCGGCTTTCGCAGCCCTTTGTGCCGCCTCGATATAGGCCGCCATCTCGTCCACGGGGATTTCGTCCGCTTCCGGAACGGGGTTCGCAACCAGCATGCCGCCGGCAATGCCGAGCGCAGCCCTTGTGCGGAAGAAGTCGGCGATCGCCTTCGGGCGGTCGAGCCGCAAGGGCGCGGGATAGGGCGACCGGCGTGACCAGAAAGCCGGAACGACGTCCGAGCCATAGGCGACGACCGGCACGCCGCGCGTCTCCAGAACCTCCAGCGTCTTCTCGATGTCGAGGATGGCCTTCGGCCCGGCCGAGACGACGATGACGGGCGTGCGTGCCATTTCATCGAGATCGGCGGAGATGTCGAAGCTCTTCTCCGCCCCCTTGTGGACGCCTCCGATGCCCCCAGTTGCGAAGACTGATATGCCGGCCAGCGCGGCAGCGATCATGGTGGCCGCGACCGTGGTGCCGCCCGTGCGCCTTTCGGAGATGGCAAAGGCCAGGTCGGCCCTCGACAATTTCATCGTATCGCTTGCTTTGGCCAGAGCGTCCCGTTCCGCACTGGTGAGGCCGATCTTCAGCCGCCCCTCGATCACCGCGATCGTTGCCGGCACGGCGCCTTCCTCGCGTACGATCCGCTCGACCGACGCAGCCATCTCATTGTTTTGTGGGTAGGGCATGCCGTGCGTGATGATCGTGCTTTCGAGTGCGACGACTGGCACGCCGGCGGCGAGCGCCTTGGCGACTGCTGGTTCGATGTCGATGAAGGAACGCACGCTTTCGAGGGTCATTTCATTCTCTGTTCAGGGATCGACAGTTTCCGGGGCGGCTCATCCCACATCCCGCGCCTGGGGCACAAGGCCGAGTGCTTCCGCGAAGGCTGCTTCATCATGGTCGGCGACGACCGTATCCGTCTCGATCGTCAAAAGCGCGGCGGCGAGCCCTTCGCGCAGCGCCTCGCGCAGTTTCTCTCCGCGCATCCGGGCGGCGACCGTCGCACCGGCGAGCGCGTCTCCAGCGCCGGTCGAATCAGCTGTGCGGCGCGGGGAGGGCGGCTCGATTTCGAAGACGCCGTCGGCGTCGAAGCCGGCGACGCGTTCCCTGCCGGCGCTGATCACACCCGAGGCGAGACCCGAGGCGGCAAGAGCCTGCACCATGTTGGCCGGGCCGCCATCGACGTCACCGCCCGAGAGTGCCGCCGCCTCACGCCTGTTCATGAACAGGCAGGCAATGCGGGAGAGGACAGGCCGCAGGCGAATCACCTTGGCGGGCGAGATCGCGACGGCGAAAAGCGGCTTCTCGCCCGCCAGCCCGGCAAGTCTTTCCAGCGCCGGCTCGGGCAGATTGGCATCGCACAGCACGGCGTCGGCTTCGGCGATGGCGTCGCGGACCGCGCGCCGGCGGAGCAGTTTGGCGAAGGCGAGATCGTAGAGACCCATATCGGCGAGCCCCGCCACCACATCGCCATTCGCCTCGACGAAGGCCGTGTAGCTTGGCGTTGCGCGGTCGAGGAAAGTAGCCGACAGATCGGCGATCCCGCCTTCGCCGATGGCTCGCGCGACGGCTTCCCCGGCCATGTCGCCGCCGCGAACGGAAAGCAGCGCTCCGCCGCAACCGCGCCCGACCGCGTTGCGCAGCGCATTGAAGACGCCGCCTCCGACCTCCTCGCGCATGATGCCGGGGTTGGATGCGCCGGGGATATAAGATCCGCTGACGCGCCCGCGCCGGTCGATATGAGCCCCGCCGGCAGCGAACAGTTTCGGCTTCGTCATGAGGGAGCGGTCCCCGGTCAGGAGGCGGGATCGGCGGCTGCCGAATCGGCTGCCGGCCCGGCGCCGGATACCGCCGGCTTGGCAGGATAATTGTCGATTATCGGGTCCGGATACGCGGAACAGGAAAGGAACAAAATAATAAACCCTTTTAAAGACAATATGTTACGCCCGTTGCCAAACAGGAACAAAACAGGTACAAATATGCAAGGGATCACATATCGCCCGGCCTTCATTGACGACCAAGGGGTAGTATATCATGGCTCAGAACATGTTGCGGCTTGTCGAGGACAATTTGGTGGATAAGACAAAGGCTCTGGATGCGGCGCTTTCCCAGATCGAGCGGGCGTTCGGCAAAGGCTCGATCATGCGACTGGGCGCCAACGAGCAGGTGGTGGAGATCGAGACCGTCTCGACCGGCTCGCTCGGCCTCGATATCGCGCTCGGCGTCGGCGGGTTGCCCAAGGGCCGCATCGTCGAGAT